>DATJXW010000123.1:0-23735 GCA_035499895.1 Polyangiaceae bacterium
GCCTGAGGGACCGGCTCAAGGAAGCCACCGGCAGGGAAATCCTCGCCGCCGCCGAAGAGGTCTTCGGCGAGAGCGGGCTCGACGGAGCGACCATGGCGCAGATCGCCGAGCGCGCCGGCGTGGCCGTCGGGACGCTCTACAACCGCTTCGCCGATCGCGACGCGCTCGTCGAGGTGCTGCTCGCCGAACGGCGCGCCGATCTCTTGCACATGCTCGACGAGAGCATGGCGTCGCTCGAGAAGGAGGGCTTTCGCGAGCAGCTCGTCGGCTTCTTCACGACGCTCTTCACGCACATGGACGAGCATCGGCCGTTCTTGAAGCTCGTCTTTTCGCGCGAGCTCGGTGCGAAGGAGGGTCGCGAGCGCATGGGCCGCGCGATGTTCGATCGGCTGGAGAGCATCTTGAAGCGGGGCCATCGGGAAAAGTTGCTCAAACGCGACGGCGACCACTATTTCGCGATGTGCTTGTTCGGCGCCGCGAAGGGCACGCTCCAGCGCGATGCGTACGGCTTGCCGCCGCTCAGCCCGCAGACGGCCGCGCGCGCGGTCGTTACTTTGTTCTTGGACGGTGCCGTTAGGGAGGATCGATGAGCTCGAAAGCACCGCGCCCGCCCGTCAACAAGTGGCTCGTCGCCATCTCGGTGACGTTCGGCACGTTGATGGGCACCATCGACGCTTCGATCGTGAACGTGGCGACGCCGCACTTGATGGGCGCCATGAGCTCGACCGTGCAGGAGATCACGTGGGTCACGACCGGGTTCGTGATCGCGAACGTGATCGTGATGCCGCTCACCGCGTTTTTCGGCCGCTTCTTCGGGCAAAAGCGCGTGTACATGGCCGCGCTGGTTCTGTTCGTCATCGGCTCGGGCCTGTGCGGTCTCGCGCGGAGCTTGCCGGCGCTCGTCGGGTTCCGGCTGATCCAGGGTTTGGGGGCCGGCGCGCTCCAGCCCACCGAGCAAGCCATTTTGCGCCAGACCTTTCCGCCGAAGGAGCAAGGCATGGCGATGGCGCTCTACGGCGTCGCCGTCGTGATTGGTCCCGCCTTCGGTCCGACGCTCGGCGGCTACATCGTCGACAACTTCAGCTGGGAATGGATCTTCTACATCAACCTGCCGGTCGGCGCGCTCGCGCTCTTCATGGTCCAGCGCTTCGTGCACGAGCCCGAGGACATTCGCCTGAACAACCTCGCGATGGCCGAAAAGCAGCGGAAGAATCTGGATTGGCAGGGCATCGCGCTCCTCACGGTCGGCGTCGCGTCGCTCCAGTACGTGCTCGAAGAGGGCAACACGAACGACTGGTTCGACTCGAAGCTCATCACGTTCATGGCGTTCCTCGCCGCCGTCGCGACGGCCGCGTTCATCATCCGCGAGCTCACGGCCGAGGTCCCGGCGGTGAACATCTCGCTCTTCAAGGAGTCGGTGTTCACCTCGGGCACGCTGGTCGGCGCGGTGATGTTCGCGATGCTCCTGTCGCTCACGTTCCTGCTCCCCGTGTTCATGCAGAGCCTGCTCGGCTTCACGGCCGTGCAGGCGGGGCTCGCGCTCATGCCGCGCTCGCTCGTGATGATGGTGACGATGCCGATCATCGGGCGCATCTACAACCGCGTTTCACCGCGCATGACGGTGGCTTTCGGCGTGCTCCTCTTCACGTGGAGCGCGTGGCTCATGAGTCACTACACGCTCGACACCACGTCGCGCGACGTCGTGTTCGTGCTGGCGATTCAGGGCGTCGCGTTCGCGTGCCTGTTCATTCCCCTCACGACGGTCGCGCTGAGCCGCGTGCCACGCCATCTGCTCGCCGACGCGACCGGCTTGAATTCGCTGCTGCGCCAGATCGGCGGCTCGCTCGGCCTCGCGATCTTCGCGTCCTTGATCCCGCGCATCACGAAGGCCGGCACCACGGCGCTCGTCGCGCACGTCACGCCCGATCGCTGGCAGGTGACCCAGCGCTTCACGGGTCTCGAGCACCTGTTCGAGGCCAAGGGCTTCGACGTGGCGAGCGCTCGAGCGGCGGCCGGTCGCGTGCTCGGCGGCGTGGTGGCGCAGCAGGCGACGGTCCTCACGTTCGAGCGGCTGTTCCTCCTGTCGGGCATCCTGTTTTTGCTCGTGCTGCCGCTGCTCATCTTTTTGAAGTCCCCTGATCACGTCCCGAATCAGGCCGCTGCTCCCAAGGCGGAGCCGGTACACGTCGAACTTTAGCGGGCGGTAAGCCCCTTTTTCAGGAACCAAGTCATGCAAGCCGAATCGCGACAAGAGTCGCAACCCAAGCGAATGTCAGAATCCACCATCAAGCTCGAGTCGGGTGCGAAGCCGGAAAAAGCCGAAAAGACGGAGCCGCGCACCGGCGCGCCCGAGTCGGCGGCGGCCGAGCCCGCCCCGAAGAAGAGCGGCAAGCGCCCGTTCCTCGTGCTCGGCGGCATCGTCGCCGTCGCGTTGCTCGCCTACGGCGGCTTCGAGTTCTTGACGGCCGGCAAGGAGAGCACCGACGACGCGCAGGTGGCGGCCGACGTCGTGCCGGTCGCGGCGCGCGTCGCCGGCCAGGTGCTGCACGTCTCGATTCAAGAGAACCAGCACGTGAAGAAGGGCGACCTCATCGCGACCATCGACGATGCGGACTACAAGGCGAAGGTCAAGGAGGCCGAGGCCGGCCTCGCGAGCGCTCAGGCGCAGAAGGCGGAAGCCGACGCGCAGGTGTCGATCGTGACGGCGACGTCGACCGGCAACCTCTCGAGCGCGAAGGCGGCGTACTCCGGTTCGTCCGTGGGCGTCGCTTCCGCGGACGCGCAGGTGGCGTCGGCGCAAGCGTCGCTCGTGCGCGCCGAGGCCGACGTGAAGAAGGCCGAAACGGACCTGAACCGCGCGAAGGAGCTCCGAGCCGCGAACGCCGCGCCGCAGGAGCAGCTCGACAACGCTCAGGCGACGTACGATCTCGCCCAGGCGTCGCTCGCGCAGACGAAGGCGCAGCTCGTCGCCGCTCAAGAGAGCAAGCGCGCCGCGTTCGCGCGCGTGTCGGAAGCGGCCGGCCGCGTGGCGCAGAGCGCGCCCATCGACGCGCAGATCGCGGCCGCGCGCGCGGCGGCGGATCTCGCGGCGGCGCGCGTGCAGAGCGCCGAAGCCGCGCTCGACCTCGCGAAGTTGCAGCTCTCGTACACGCAGGTGTTCGCGCCGACCGACGGCGTGGCGTCGAAGCTCGGCGTGCACGACGGGCAGCTCGTCGCGCCCGGGCAGCAGGTCGTGTCGATCGTCCCGAACGAGACGTACGTCATCGCGAACTTCAAGGAGACGCAGGTCGGTCACATGCGCCCCGGCCAGATGGCGAAGATCGAGGTCGATGCGTTTTCGCACCGCACGTTCGAGGGCAAAGTGCAGAGCATCTCGGGCGGCACCGGCGCGAGCTTTTCGCTCCTGCCGGCCGACAACGCGTCCGGCAACTTCGTGAAGGTCGTGCAGCGCGTGCCGGTGCGCATCGCGTGGGTCAATCCTCCGTCCGACGTGGTGCTGCGCGCGGGCTTGTCGGTCGACGCCGAGGTCGAGGTCGGGCAGTGAAACACCTGTCTTTAGCGTCGGGTGCGCTCGTTGGGGCGCTAGGATGGGTGTGTTCGGCAGAAGCCGAGACGCTCGATATCGAGGCCGTGGCGCGCATGGCGATCGCGAGCGGGCCGGAGCTGCAAGCGGCCAGGGAACACGCCGGCGCGGCCGAAGCGCAAGCCAAGAGCTCGGGTGGGCGACTCTTGCCGAGCGTGCACCTGAGCGACGAGGCTCAGGAGTGGAACAAGCCGTTCATCATTCCCCAGTTTGCCGCCTTCGGGCCGCTTCGCGACAGCTTCACGAACACCTTCACGGTGGCGGGGCGCCAGCCGCTCCTCGGCTTGCTTCACGGAGCGAACGAATATCAGGCGGCCGACAACAATGCGGAGGCAGCGCACGCCACCGTGAAAGTGAGTGAGGCCGACACCCGCGAAATCGTCGAACTGGAGTTCCTGCGCCTGTTCCAAGCTCAGGCGCGCGTCGACATCGCGCGTACGTCCGAGCAGGAGCTCACGCAGGAGGTGACGGAGACCCAGGCTCGCGTCAAAGCCGGCACGCAGACCAACGCGGACCTCTTGCGCATTCAAGTCGCCGCTGCCGGCGCGCGTCAGGACGGCATCGTTGCGGCCGCCGACGTCACCGTACATCGTGCAAACCTACTCTCCGCGGTCGGTCGCTCACCGGAGGACACCTCGGTCGAGTTTCAGCCTCCGACGGCGCTGCTCGCCGAGGCTGAGGTCCGCATGCCGGTCGCCACGGACGCGCTCTCGCGCCGCCCGGAAATGAAGCAAGCAGTGTTGCGGGCACAAGCGGCCGACCACACCGAGCGAGCGCGCGCTTGGGCGCTTTTGCCGGACGTCGACCTCGAGGCAGCCTATCTACGGGTGGACGGGCAGATTTTCGCACCGCATGACTCCGCCTTCGTCGGTATCAAAGCCGACTGGAACATCTGGGAGTGGGGCGCGAGCTACAACGCGAGGCAGGCCGCCGCGGCCGAAGCTCGCGCGGCGCAGGCCGATATCGAGGCGACGCGCCGCCGCGTGCTCACCGAGGTGACTTCGGCCAAGGCCGAGCTCGTCGCCGCGGCCAACGCGGTCGCGCTCGCCAAGCAGACGATCACGAGCGCGCAAGAAGCGTATCGCGTCACCGAAGCACAGGTGCGAGCGGGCGCGGGCACGACGACGGACCTCTTGAACGCGGAATCGGCGCTCACGCAAGCGCGCCTGCAGCTCGAGAACGCGCGGTACGCTCAAGCCGCCGTGCGCGTTCAGCTCGAGCGCGCCATGGGCGGACGCTGATCGACTCGACGAGACGGCGACGCGCGTCGCCGTTTCGCTGACGTTGGTCGCGACAGCGGCGCTCACCAAGGTTTGAACACGAACGCCGCGCCCACCGCGATGAATCCGAACCCGACGAAGTGATTCCAGCGCAGCGTTTCGCCGAGGTAGAGCGTCGCGAAGATCGAAAACACGACGAGCGTGATCACTTCTTGAATGGTCTTGAGCTGCGCGGGCACGAGGCCGGCCTGCGCGCCGATGCGGTTCGCCGGTACCTGAAAGCAGTACTCGAAGAACGCGATGCCCCAGCTCGCGAGGATCACGATCCAGAGCGGTGAGCCCTGGTTGTGTTTCAGGTGACCGTACCAGGCGATGGTCATGAACACGTTCGAGACGACGAGCAGGAGGACGGTGACGAGGGCCATGCGTGACCGAGCCATCGCAGAGACGCGCGTGCGTGTCACGCTGCGCGCGGCCGGCTCTTGATTGTCGCTTTGTGGTATCGATGGGCGGTTGAAAACGCTGCGTCTCGGCCCCGTCCGTTTGCGGCCGCACCACCCCACCGTCATCGCGCCGTTCACCGACCGAACGCCGCTCCGCGTGCTCGAGCGCGCGGCGAAAGAGGGGCTCTCGCTCGCCGAAGCACGGGTGGATCTGTTCCGCGACCGGACGCCGGACGCGGTGCGCGCGCACATCGAGGCGGTGCGCGCCGTGCTGCCGGTGCTCGTCACCGTGCGCGCCGCACGTGAAGGCGGCGCGTGGCGCGACGGCGAAGCCGCTCGGCTCGCGCTCTACCGCGCGCTCCTGCCCGTGGCGGACGCGATCGACGTCGAGCTCGCGGCGCCGATTCGCGCCGACGTGGTGCGGGCGGCGCGCCGCGCGCGTCGCTTGGTCGTGCTCTCGCACCATGATTTCGAGCGCACCCCCGCCGCGGCCGCGCTCGGTCGCATCGTGACGCAGGGGACGCGCGCTCGGGCGGACATCGTGAAAATCGCCGCTCACGTCGCGGACGACGCCGATGCGGCGCGGCTCGCCGCCCTGTTCGCGCGGCACGCCGAGAGCGCGCTCGTCGTCGTCGGCATGGGCGAGCACGGCAAGAAGACACGCGTGTTCTTCCCGGCGCTCGGCTCGCTCTTCACGTTCGCTTCGCTCGATCACGCGACGGCGCCGGGCCAGCTCGCTTGGCCGGAGATGTGCCGTGAGCTTTCACTTTTTTTTCCGGACTACGCGCCTCGTCCCAAGCGGCGTCGCGCGAAGCGCTGAGACGCGTCGGCCGCCCCGTGCGCGTTGCGCGGCACGAACGCCGGCGGTATCGTGCGCCGCATGCGGGTTTCAGGGATTTTGGGCTGCATTTTCTGCCTGACGCTCGCGACGGCGTGCGGCGGCAGCGAACCCTCGCCGGAAGCGCCGAGCTCGAGCGCGAAGGACGACGCGTCGGCGAGCGCGCCGACGCCGTCGGAGCCGGCCCCGGCCGCGGCGAGCGATGAAGCGCCGTCGAAGCCGGACGCCGCCGACAAGCCCGCGCCCGCGTCGAAGCAGGACGTTCCCACGCCGCCGTTCAAGGAGAACGGCTCCGTGCGCGACGCGGTGAACGCCGTCCCGCAAGGCACGCCTCGTCTCAACATCGAGCAGGAAGAGCTCGGACGCCCGCTCAACAACCCCGACCTCTACGAGCCGTGCAAGCCGGGCAACGCGCACTTCAAGGCGAAGGTCGCGGTTTGGGACGGTAAGGCCGTCGGTCTCGACCTCACGACCACCCCGAAGAACCAGAAGTTTGCCGACTGCATCGCCGAGCGCATCCGCTCCGTCACCTGGCCCGACAAGGTGAAGGCGCTGAACACCGTCGAATATTCGTTCTGAAGCGGAGAACGCGCGGGCGGCGTGCGCTTGGCAGGCGGCGGCGTCGCGCCGGCGCGCGTGGAGTAGACTCGCGGCGTGCCCATCAGCGATCACACCGCCGCGCGCATCGACGACGATTACGAGCGCTCGATTTTGCCGACGCTCGCCGAGTACGTGGCGATCCCGAACAAGTCGCCCCTCTTCGACCGCGATTGGCGAGCGGCCGGTCACATGGACCGCGCCGTCGCGCTGCTCGGCGACTGGGCGCGCCCGCGGCTGCCGAGCGGCGCGACGCTCGAGGTCGTGCGGCTGGGCGAGCGCACGCCCGTCATCTTGATCGACGTTCCCGCCTCGGGCGGCGCGACGGGCGAAGTGCTCTTCTACGGCCACCTCGACAAGCAGCCCGAGATGACCGGGTGGCGCGAGGGACTCGGCCCGTGGACGCCCGTGCGCGAAGGCGACAAGCTCTACGGGCGCGGCGTCGCGGACGACGGCTACGCGCTCTTCGCCGCGCTCTCCGCCGTGAACGCGGTGCGCGCCGACGGCTTGCCGCACGCGCGCTCGCTGATTCTGATCGAGGCGTGCGAGGAATCGGGCAGTCGCGATTTGCCGGCGTACGTCGAGCACCTTGCGCCGCGGCTCGGCACGCCGTCGCTCGTGGTTTGCCTCGACTCCGGTTGCGCGAACTACGACGCGCTCTGGGTCACGACCTCGCTCCGCGGCCTCGTCATCGGCACGCTCGAGGTGTCGCTCCTCCGCGAGGGCGTTCACTCCGGCGACGGCACGGGCGTCGTCGCCGCGAGCGAGCGCGTCTTGCGCGTCTTGCTCGATCGCCTCGACGACAGCCGCACGGGCGCGATGCTCTTGCCCGAGCTCACGACGCCGATTCCGGAGGGACGCAAGGCGCAAGCCGAGCGCACCGCGGCCGCGCTCGGCGACGCCGTTTGGAGCCGATTTCCTCTGCAACCCGGCGTCACGCCCGTGAGCCGCGACCCCGCCGAGCTCATCTTGAACCGCACGTGGCGTCCCGGCCTCGCGCTGACGGCGGCCGAAGGCTGGCCGACCCTCGAAGCGGGCGGCAACGTGCTGCGTCCGTTCACGAAGCTCACCCTCTCGATTCGCATCCCGCCGCGCGTCGATCCCGAACGCGCGGCGGCCGCCGTTCAGACGGCGCTCGAGCGTGACCCGCCCTACGGCGCAGAGGTGAAGTTCCGCCGCATCGGCGCGAATGCCGGCTGGGACGCGCCGCCCGTCTCCGCATGGCTCGAAGCCGCGCTCGACGCCGCTTCGCGGCGCCACTTCGGCGCGCCCGCCTTCTACCTCGGTGAGGGCGGCACCATCCCGTTCATGCACATGCTCGGCGAGCGCTTTCCGAACGCCGAATTCTGCATCACCGGTGTCCTCGGTCCCGGCTCGAACGCGCACGGCCCGAACGAATTCCTTCACGTTCCGACGGCCAAAAAGCTCACGCGCGCGGTCGCCGACGTGCTCGCGGCCCATGCGTTTCACGCGGATGTCGCCGTCTGAACTGGCGCTTTCCTGTTGAACTCGAAGGAGCGATTGATTACCGATTGACGATCGTGCCGGCGGAAGATTTGTCGCGCCGGCGGAGTATCGTAATCACATGATCAAGGTTCAATTAGCTTGTATTCGAGTGCTCGCGCTCGCGACCCTGTGCGCCGTTTCCACGGTCGGTTGCGGCGGTGGTGACGACGACAGCGGTTCGTCCAAGGGCGGTTCCGGCGGGACTTCGGGCGGCACGTCCGGCGGCGGCTCCGGCGGCACCTCGTCCGGCAACAAGGTCTCCTGCGACATCGTCGAGTCCGGCCTTCACTACTGCGAAGAAGTGACGGAGTCGGGCACCGCGCAGACCGGCTGCCCCATGATGACGGGCTTCACGCAGGGCACCGGCTGTTCGATGGACGGCGTCACGGGCACGTGCACGAGCGGCATCTACACGCTCTACGCTTACGACAACGACACCGCTCAGGCGCTCCTCTCGAGCCTGTGCGCGACCGGCAGCGGTGGCAGCGGCGGCGGCAGCTCGAGCGGCAGCGGCGGCACCTCGAGCGCGAGCGGCGGCACGAGCGGCACCTCGAGCATGGCCACCTGCGACGACCTCGCGAAGTGTTGCGCTTCGATCACGACCGCGGCGGTTCAAACCGCGTGCAACATGGTCGTGAGCGCCGGCTACGCGGCGGCGTGCTCCGAGGCGTACGACGTTTACGAGACCGACAAGCTCTGTAACTGAGGCGTGGCCCGCGGGGGGGCCGCCGCTTCAGCTCGGTTGGTCGAACGGGTCGAAGGCCTGGACGTTTTTCGCGACCTGCTCGGACGTCATGCCGAAGCGGCGCTCTTTCTGGCCGTAGTGCTCGATGGCGTCGACCAGCGTCTGCGGGCGGAAGTCGGGCCACATGATGGGCAAGAAGAGCAGCTCGGCGTAGGCGGACTCGAAGAGCAAGAAGTCGCTCACGCGCGTTTCGCCGCCGGTGCGGATCAAGAGATCGACGTCGGGCAGGGCGTGCGTCGTCATGTGGAGCGCGAGGCTCCGCTCGTCGATCTCTTCGGGGAGCACGAGGCCGGCGCGCGCCTTGATCGCGAGCTGGCGCGCGGCTTCGACGATGTCCTTCTTGCCGCCGTAGGAGAGCGCGAGCGTGAGGGTCATGCGCTCGCCGTCTTTGGTGTACGTGATGAGATCCTCGACGGCGTGACGCGTGACGGTCGGCAGGTCCTCGAGCGAACCGATGACGTTGACGCGGATGCCGTTCTGCCGGAGCTCGGCGCGCTCCGATTTCGCGAAGTCGACCAGGAGACGCATGAGCGCTTCGACCTCGGTGCGCGGGCGCGCCCAGTTGGCGACGCTGAAGGCGTAGAGCGTGAGGTAGGGGATGCCGATGCGCGTGGCCGTTTCGACGGCGTCGCGCACCGCGCGGGCGCCCTCGGCGTGACCCTCCGCGCGGGCGAGGCCCCGCGACGACGCCCAGCGGCCGTTGCCGTCCATGATGATTGCGACGTGTTTCGGGACCGGATGACCGTTTTTGCCCACGTTAAGAACTCGCTTTCCTCGAGCTGCCGCGGATCGGAAGCCTGACGCCGGGGTCACTATGACGCCGCGGCGACGTTTGGAACGGTGGAGATTTCATGGAGAAAGTCGCGCCGAGCCTACGAGCGCTCCGGTTTCAGCGCGAGCCCCGGCGCCGTTTCACGCCGCCGACGGTGCGGTTAACCGTTCGTATTCGTTACTGTTTTGGCTGAGTCGTCGCGACCGATTTGGCCGAGGCTTTCGCGCGCTTCGCTCACGGCCGCGCGGATTTGCTCGCCCGGACTCCGCCACGCGGCCGGCAGATTCAGCCGGAATTCGACTTCCGGCGGGCCGGGCAGGACGAGCTCGGCGCGCCCGCCGTGCGCTTCGGCGACCGCGCGGACGATGGCGAGACCGAGCCCGGTCCCGCCGCGATCGGAGCGGGCCGTGACGAAACGGCGGAAGAGCCGCGAGCGAATCGCCGGCGGGACGCTGCCCGTGCTCTTCACGCTCACGCGCACGAGCGCGCCGTCGCGCCGCACGTCGACTTTGACGAGCGAGTCCGGCTCCGAGTGGGTGAGCGCGTTGTCGATCAGGTTCGAGAGCGCGCGGCCGAGCCAGCTCTCGTCGCCGCGGGTGAAGGCGCCGCCGGACGACAGGAGCTCCACCCGAGTACGGGTTTCTCCGAGTGCATCCAGCGTTCTTTCTGCGACTCGCACCACATCCACCGGTTCGAACGCTTCGGCGCCGCGCGCTTCGATGCGCGCGAGGCTCAAGAGCTCGCCGAGCAGGCGCTCGATGCGCGCCGTCGCTTCGCGGATGCGGCCGACGAAGCGGCGCGCGGCGGCGGGTTCGTCGAGCGCGCTCTCTTCCAGCACTTCGGCGCTCGCGCGGATGGCCGCGACCGGATTTTTGAGCTCGTGCGAGAGATCGGCGGCGAACGCTTCGACGAACGGACGGCCTTCGAGCTGGCGCCGCATCGAGTCGAGCGAGCGCACGAGGTTCATGAGCTCGCGGCCGTACACGGGCGGCGGGGTCGCGGCGAGCTCGCCTTCACTCACGCGCTTGCTGAAGGTGTTGAGCGCTTCGATGGGCGCGGCGATGGCGCGGCCGATCCACGCCGCGGCGAGCGCGGCCGCGGCGCCGAGCACGGCGCTGATGAGCAGGATGGTGGGCGCGAAATCGGCGAGCAAACCGCGCATGACGACGGACGGCTTGATCACGCGCACGAACCCGGCGCGCGACCCCTCGACGAGGATGGGCGCTTGGACTTCGACGTTGCCCGGCTCTTGCGGCGGCGCCGCGCGCGGGAAGACGCGCCGTCCGTCGGGGTCGAGGAGCTCCATGCGCAGATCGGCGCCGTGCTCGCGTTCGCCCTCGAGCCGCTTGGCGATCACGTCGATGCGGCTGCCGCTGCGTTGGAGCTCGCCCGCCATGATGCCGGCGATGGCGGCGGCTTCGTCCGTCGCGGCCTGCGTGGCGAGCCGCACGGCGCGCGCTTCGATGCGATCGAGCACCATGATGCCGAGGCCGAACGCGAACGTGCCGACGATGAGCGCGAGCGCGAGGAAGATTTGCATGCGAATCGACATGCCGCGCGAGCGCGTGCGGAGCAGGCGCGAGACGACGAACGCGACGAACAAGATGAGCGCGACGGCGCCCGCGGCCACCGCGATCAGGCGAATGACGCTGCCGCCGGCGGTGAACGCGGCGCCCGTCATGCGGCGCCGTTCGAGCCGGGTCCGACGCGGTAGCCGACGCCGCGCACGGTTTCGATCGTGCCGGGGTCGGCGCCCGCTTCGGCGAGCTTCCGCCGCAGCGCCTTCACGTGCGAATCGATGGTGCGATCGGTGATGGCGAAGCCGTCGCCCCAGACGCGATCGATGAGCTCGACGCGCGTGTGGACGCGATCGGGCCCCGCGAGCAGGCACGCGAGCAAGTCGAACTCGACGCGCGTGAGCTCGAGCGCGGTGTCGCCGACGCGGGCTCGCCGCGTCTTTTCGTCGAGCTCGACCACGTGCTCGGCGCGCGCGCCCTCGGGCGCGACGGAGGCGACCGAGCGGCGCAGCACGGCCCGCACGCGCGCGACGATTTCACGCGGCGAGAAGGGTTTCGTCACGTAGTCGTCGGCGCCCGTCTCGAGCGCGGCCACGCGATCGGCCTCGCCGTCGCGGCTCGAGAGCACGATGACCGGCTTGTCGCGGCGTTCGGCGCGGAGCGAGCCGATCCACTCGAAACCGCTGCCGTCCGGCAGCATCAGGTCCAAAATCACGAGGTCGGCTTCGGCGCGGCGTGCTTCGGCCTCGGCGAGCGTCTGCGCCACGGTGACGGCGAAGCCGTCGCGGCGGAGCGCGTAGGCGACGGACTCGGCGATGGCCGGTTCGTCCTCCACGACGAGGATCCGCGCGCTCATGTCGTTCGAGCGTAGCACCGCCGCTCGCGAGCCACGGGACTACCGCCCGCGCGCGCCGCTGGTATCATCGCCGCATCGCCCGCACCCTCTACATCTTGCGCCACGCGAAGGCCGAGCACGAAGACGGCATGCGCGACGTCGAACGCGCGCTCACCCAGCGCGGGCGCCGATCCGCGACGCGCGTGGGCGAGCTGATTTTGGATCGCTTGCCGGATCGCGTGCTCGCTTCGAGCTCGGTGCGCACGCGCGAGACGGTGGAATACTTCAGTAAGGCGTCGGGCTACCGAGGGCCCGTCGCGTACCTCGACTCGCTCTATCTCGCCGAGCCGAGTGCGTACGTTTCGGCGGTGACGGAACATGGCGGCGACGCCGCGCGCCTGATGCTCGTCGGTCACAATCCCGGCTTGGAACAGCTGGTCGCGCGGCTCACGGGCGAACACGTGAGCTTGCCCACCGCGGCGCTCGCGGAGTGCACGCTCGAAATCGCGACCTGGTCAGACGTCACGTTCGAGACGCACGCCGAGCTCGTCCGTCTCTCATTTCCACGCGACGACGACTGAAGCCCTTCGCGCGCGCGTCGAGCGCCCGATCTAGCGTTGCGATAGACATTTTCCGCGCTGGGAGCAGCGGCTCGCGGGGATTCGCGTTGCGATTCCGCCGCCAGCGCACTAGTAATGACGGGTCTCATGCAGCCGACGCGGCTCCCCCGCAAGAAAGACGTGGTGCTTCAGCTCCTCGAGCAAGCGACCGTGTTCGTGCACCTCGATCCGCGCGGTGAAGCCGTGCGCGTGCCGCCGTGGTTCAAGCGGCAGCCGCAGCTCGTGCTGCAAATCGGTCTGAACATGGCCGTGCCGATTCCGGATTTGGAAGTGGACGACGAGGGGCTCTCGTGCACGTTGAGCTTCAATCGCGCGCCGTTTCTGTGCGTGATTCCCTGGGCGAGCGTGTTCGCGCTGGTGGACGATCAGCGGCAGGGCATGGTCTGGCCGGACGACGTGCCGCCCGAGCTCAATCAACAAGCGCAGCAGCAGGCGAAGCAGCAGGCGGCGCGCGCCGAGCTCAAGGTCGCGCCGGCGCCCGCGCTCGCGGCGAAGGAAAGCCCCGCGAAAGACGGCGCCGCGAAGGAAGCCAAAGAGCCGAAGGAAAAAGCAGCAGCGCCCAAGCGCCGCTCGAAGAAGACCGCCGCCGCGAAGCCGCCGCGGCCCGTCGCCGCGAAGCCCGCGCGCGCCGCCGCCAAGCCGCGCGCCGCGGCGAAGCCGGCGAAGCGTGCGCCCGCGCCCGCCGCCGAAAAGGCGCCGGTGCAGAAAGCGGCTCCCGCTCAAGCTCAAGCGCCCGCGGCCGCGGCGGCCGGCGCGAGCAAGCGGAAGCTGCCGCCGTATCTGCGCGTCGTGAAGTGACGCGCGCGCCGTGCGTCACGGTCGCGAGCTCGCGCGCGTGTGACGCGTGACTCAGCGCCCGGCTGCGCCGGAGCCTGATTCGCCTGCCGCGCCGCTCTCGCCCGCGCCGCCGCCCGGGGCGTGACCGGCGCCGCCCGCGTGCTCGCCGCCGCTCGCGCCGCCCGACCCGACGGCGATGGAGCCGCCGGTGCCGTTCGGCGCGACGCAGCGCGCGTACTCGTCGCAGACGAGCCCGGGGTCGCAATCGCTCGTGGTGTTGCAGCGCTCGAGGGTGGACGGGTACGCGTTGACGCACTGCCCGCTCGGGAAGTCGCACACGTACGACGGGCCGCAGTCGTCGTCGCTGCTGCAGCCGTCGGGGTACATGGGGCAGCCGCCGAGCGCGAGCGCCGGTAAGAAGAGCCAGGTGGCGCGGGAGGGTTGCATGACGAGCAGGCCTGAAAGTGTGCGCCCGAAGCGTAGCAGCGACTTATCGATGCACCAACTCGTGCGTGGAGGGCGCGCTCTCGGCGCCGGGGGTCGTGCTAGCGTCCCGGTACTCCCGAGCGCCACGGCATGGACGTCCGATGCAACCGCTGCTCGACCGACTACGAGTTCGACGATGCGCTGATCTCGGACCGGGGGACGACCGTCCAGTGCACGAACTGCGGCTACCAGTTCAAGATCTATCCGGAGCGCAAGCAGGTCACGTCGCCCGAACGCTGGGTCGTGCACACGATGAGCGGCAAGGAGCTCGTTTATACGTCGCTCCGCGATCTGCAGCGCGCGATCGGCGCGCACCAAGTCGGCCCGAAAGATTTGCTCTCGCGGGGTAATCAGCCGTCGCGGCCGCTCGGTTCCATCCCGGAGCTTGAGCCTTTTTTCATGAGCGGGGTCGGCCAAGCGCGCGGGATGCAGAGCGTGCCCCAGACGCTGCACGGCGTGGCGCCGCCGCCGACCGGCGCGCCGCGGCCGGTGGACGCGCGCGTGAAGGCGACGCAGCGCGGCTTCGGCCTCCCGAGCGAGCGACCGCGCGGAACGATGTCGTCGTCGGTGCCGCCGGCCGGCGATTTCGAGCAGCGCGCGGCGCCGTCACGCGTCCTCGGCGTCGAGCCCGGCGCCGCGACGGAACGTCAGCCGCCGCTCGAAGCGACGCCGACGCCGGCGCGCGGAGCGAGCATGAGCAGCACGCAGCGGAGCGGCACGCCCGCGGCGGCGAGCGCGGGCACTTCGTCGCGCCAGCCCGCGCCGCGCACGAACACTCCGACCGGGGTGAAGGCGGCGACGCCGCCCGTAGCGCAGGTGAAGTCGTCGGCGACGGTTCGCCTCGACGCGCCGAACCTCGACGCCACGCTGCCCGCCGCCGCGCCGCCCGTGACGCACGCCGCCGGTCGCGCCGTGCCCGAAGTCGAGGTCCGCTCCGTTCCGGCCGTGCAGCCCCGTGCGCCCGACCCCGTCGCCCGGCCGCGGCCGCACGTCGACACGAATCCCGGGCCGATCGCGAATTTCGACGCCACGCTGCCGGCGCCCCCGCCGCCCGGCGCGGATCTCCTGCCGTCCATCGACGACGACGAATGGCCGGGCACTCCGGGTGGTTCGTCGCCGCTCGGTTCGCCGCTGTCTTCGCCGCGCGCGGCGCCGATGCCGGGTCCGGCGCCCGTCTCCACGCGCGAGCACCTGTCCTCGTACGACGAGCTGCCGCTCGAAGAGCAGATCGATCCGGCGCGGCGCGCGCGCTCGCGTTGGATCGCGGGCGTCGTGTTCGTCGGCGTGGTGGTGCTGCTCGGCGCGACGCTCGGACGCCAGTACCTCGTGCGGCTCTCGACGGGCGGCAAGGCGGAGCCCGCGAAACACGACGACCGCGTGACGACTCTCTTGCAAGAGGGCATGCGGCTCATCGACCAGGCGGATTACGACGGCGCGCAAAGCGAGCTCGCGAAGGCGCAGGCGTTCGCCGAGCGCGACCCGGGCGTGCTCGCCGGCTTCGCGCGGCTCGAGACGGCGCGGGCCGATCTCGCGTGGCTGAAGCTCCGTTTGCTCGATCCCACGTCGCAAGAGCTCGTGCAGGAGACGACGCGCGACCTCGGCGACCGCGCTGCGAAAGCGCGCCAGGCGTCGGACGCCGCGTTCGCCGTCGCCGCCGACGACCCGACCGTCATCCGCGCGCGCGTGGACGCGATGCGCATTGCCGGTGAAGAAGCGAAGGCGCGCGAATGGATCGCGCCGATCGCCGCGAACGCGAGCGACCCGCAAAATGCGTACGTGCTCGCCGCGCTCGATCTCTCGGAAGCCGCGCCCGCGTTCGGCACCGTGATCGATCGCCTGCGCGCCGCGGCCGTCTCGGAGCACGAGGCCGTGCGCGCGCGGGGCGCGTTGATTTATGCGCTCGTGCGCGCGGGCCGCGTGGTCGAAGCCGAAACGGAGCTCGCGAAGGTGACGGCCGCCGAACGCCCGCATCCGCTCGCGGACGCGCTCAAGGCGTTCGTCGCGCGCTTCAGCGCGCCGCTCGACGCGGGCGCCGACGCCGCCGTCGTCGTCACGTCGCCGGCTGCGTCGGTCGCCAATCACGCTCCCGCGGCGAACGGCGCCGAAAAGGCGCCGAGCGGCGAAGCCGCGCCCGCCGGGGATTTCCGCAGCCGGCTCACGCACGCCGCCCAAGCGCTGCAGAGCGGCAACCTCGAGACCGCCTACACGCTCTACCAGAGCGTCGTCGGCGAGCAGCCGAACAACACGGAAGCGATCTCGGGGCTCGCCGACGTGGCGCGCCGCCGGGGCGACAACGGAACCGCGATGAGGCTCTACGGGCGCGTGCTCGACGTCAATCCGAGCTACCTGCCGGCGCTCATGGCGTACGCCGACGCGAAGTGGGCGGCGGGCGATCACCAGGGCGCGCTCCTCTATTACAAGCGCGTGCTCGAACAGTCGGGTCCGTCCACCGACTACGGGCAGCGCGCTCAAGCGCGCATCAATCAGGCCGAAGGCGGGGGCAGCTCGGCGCCGTCGGGCGGCACGACGACGCCGGCCGCCACGACCACGACCACGCCGACCTCCACCGCCGCACCGACGGCGACGTCGGAAACGCCCGCGCCGCCGCCCTCGCACCCCGAGATCGACACGTCCGATCTGCCCGGAGTGAAGCTTCCGTGACGCGGGCGGCGCGCCTCCGGCGGAGCTTTGCGGCGGCCCTGCTCGTGCCGTTGCTCGCCGCCTGCTCGACGCGGCACCACGCTTCGAGCTCGCTCGAGGACGGTTCGACCCGCCCCGGCAAGAGCGACCCGCGCGTGATCGAGGTCGATCTCACGGCCGGCGCGCCCGAGGCGAGCAGCGGCGGCCTGTTTTCGCTGCCCGCGACCCGCACCTACACGGGCCTCGTCCGCGCGCTCGAGAAAGGGCTCGCCGAACCCACGACGGCCGGCGTGCTCGTGCGTCTCGGCGACGGCGGGCTCGATCTGGCGCAGGCGCAAGAGGTGAGCGACCTCCTCGCGCGCTACTCGAAGAAGGGCTTGCCCGTCGTGTGCCACGCGGACGGACTCTCGAATGCGACCGCGGCGTTCGTTCAGCGCGCGTGCACGCGGCGCTATCTCGGTCCGGCGGCTGAAGCGGAGACGGTCGGCATCGCCGCCGAAGTCGTCTACATGAAGAGCTTGCTCGATCGTTTGAAGGTCGAAGTCGACTTCTTGCACGTCGGCAAGTTCAAGAGCGGGCCCGAGCCGCTCTTGCAGGACGGACCGAGCCCGGAGGCGCGCGAGGCGCTCGATTTCGCGCTCGGTTCGGTGCGCGACGGCTGGCTGTCGCTCGCGAGCAAGCCCGACGCGAAAGCCGCGCTCGAGCTCGGGCCCTTCAGTCCGCCCGAAGCGAAGGCGCACGGCCTCGTGGACGAGCTCGGCTACGCCTCCGACGCGGTCGCGGAGGCGCGCAAGCTCGCGAAGACGACGGCGACGGAAGCCGTCTTCGGGCCGCGCGCGGGCGGCAAACGCGGCCTCGACATCGGCGACATCATTCGCACGCTCGCCGGCGGCGACAACGACAACACGAGCCCTCACGTCGCGGTGGTGCCGATGGAAGGCGCCATCACGACGAACGCGGGCGGCCCGTTTTCGAGCAGCGGCATCACGTCGCAAGCGATGGTGAAGGTGCTCGCGCGCCTCGGCCGGAACGACGCCGTGAAGGCCGTCGTGATCCGCATCGACTCACCCGGCGGATCGCCGCTCGCGAGCGATCTCATCTGGCACGAGCTCATGAATCTGCGGAAGAAGAAGCCGGTGCTCGCGTCGGTGGGCGGCATGGCGGCGAGCGGCGGCTTTTACATCGCGTCCGGCGCGCAGAAGATTTACGCGGAGCCGTCCAGCATCGTCGGCTCGATCGGCGTCTTCGGCGGCAAGCTCGTGTTCTCGCAGGGGCTCAAGGAGCTCGGCATCTCGAGCTACTCGTTCCCGGCGAGTCACGCCGACGGCGCGGCCGAGCGGGCGGGCTACCTCTCGCCGCTCGTCCCGTGGAACGACGAGACGCGCGGCCGCGTGCGCGCGCTCATGCAGGGCATCTACGACCTCTTCGTGGCGCGCGTCGCCGAGGGGCGAAAAATGCCGGCCGAAAAGGTGCTGGCGAACGCCGAAGGCCGGATCTGGAGCGCGCCGCAGGGTCTCGAGCGCGGGCTCATCGATCAAATCGGCGGCTTACTCGACGCGATCGGCGAAGCGCGGAGGCTCGGCAAAGTGGCGCCGGACAGCGCCGTCACGGTCGAGGGCGCGGCCGAAGGCCTGCTCGACATGCTGAACCTCAGCGACGACGACGAAGCCGATACCGCGCACATCGCCGACGCCGTCGCCCGCTACGAAGCGCGCAAGACGTTGCCGCTCGATGCGCTGCCGGAACCGCTCCGGCCGTTCGCGGCGTCCCTCGCGCCGCTCTTCATGGGCGAGTCGGTCGTCGCCGCGCTGCCCTACGCGCTCACGATTCGCTGAGCCGCGTCGCGTGCCGCACCTGCTGGCAGCACGCGACGCGCAGCGTCGTGCGTTTTACCCTGCTCAGGCCCAGTGGCCGTTGACCCAGACTTTGCCGTGCGCCCGCCCTTCCCAATGACCGGGAACGTAGCGGGCGTTCGGGTGCGGCTGCCGTTCGTAGTGGCCGCGTTCGTACACGTATTGGTGACCGTCCCAGCGATGATACCCGGCGACCCACACCTGACCGGGTTGTGGAGGCGGCGGTTGCGGCTCGGGCGGCGGCGGAGGCGGTGGCGGAGGGTTCTCCACCACCACCTCGTTCGGATCGGACGGCGGAGGCATCGGCCCCGACTCGACGTAGCAACCCACGGCGAGCGGCAAGAGCGCGATCGCGACCGAGCGTCCGAACTTCACTGGCCGATCTCTTTCTCGAGCGCGGTGAGCACCTGGCTCGCGTTCGACGCCGTGATGGCGCTTTCGGCGGTCGCCTCGAAGTCCGCCGGTGACGAGACGGCCTTGACCGCGACGGCAGGTGCCGCCGTGGCCGCGACCGGCGCGGTCGAGACCGGCGGCGGCGTGTCCGAGGCTACGGCCGCGGCGCTGTCCGGTGCGGCCGCGGACGGCGCCGCCGACGCGACGGGCGTGGGCGCGGGAGCCGCCGAGGGCGCGGCGCTCGGTACGGCTTGCGGGGGTTCGGATTTGTTGCACGCGACGGCGAGCAGGCCGACGCCGAGAGCGAAACCGAGCTTGTTCATCGTCCACCTTCCCGATCGCGGAACGCCGCCATGACGCGTGCGTCACGCGCGATTTCCTTCTGAATCACGAGCCTCGCGTGCGCGGCGAGCGCGTTGTCTTTCTTGTCCTGAGCGATGTCGAGAATGCGGTTCAGACGCGCCATCCGGTCGGAGTGCGTGCTGAGCTCGGTGCGGGCCTCGGGCATGTCGAGCGTGTTGCCCCACTGACTCGCCATGTCGTTGCGCCATTCGTCGGCGCGCCGCGCGCGATCGGCCTTCCACTGCGCTTCGTTCTTGCGCTCGGCTTCGCGCTTCGCGCGCTCCTGGTCCTCGTGCTGCTGCATGCGGGCGCGCACCTGCTCGGCCGTCTCCTTTCGGATCGCGGCGTCGTGAGCGGCCAGCGCGTTCGCGGGCGGCAGCGGGTGCCCCGGCATGGGACGCTCCCCGGCGGGCGGAGCCGGACGCGGGCGCGGCGGCTCGGGCCGCGGTTGTGCCCACACGGGCAGGGCGATCGCGGCCGCGCACAGGGTCGCGGCGATGGGGTAGAGGGCTGTTCTCATCTTCATCTTTCACCTTCCAACTATTGGGAGCAGCAGTAGAGAGTCTTGCCGTCGGCGCCTGGAACCGGATCGCTGCAGACGAGCGACGAGTCCTCCTCGTCGGGCGTCGCCGAGGACGTGCACGAGAAGCCGTAGGAGTCCCCGCTGCAGCCTTCGACGTCGGGATCGGCCGAGCAGGTCGTCGACGTGAACTGGATGCAGCAGAACGCTTCGCTGCCGCTCGTCGTGCCGGGAACGCCGTCGCCGCAGACGAGCGAGGGATCCGTGTCGGTCGGGATCAGCCCGCCCATGCACGTGTAGCCGGTCGAGACGTCGCCGCAGCTCGTGAGCGTGGTGTCGACGACGCAGTCGGTGGAGACGTCGACCGTGGCCGAGCAACAGTACGAGAGCGTGCCGTTCGCGCCGGGGACGCCGTCGCCGCAGTTGAGCGACGGGTCCGAGGTCTCGGGCGTCACGCTGCCGCTGCACGTGTAAGGCGTCGCCTCGGTGCCGCAGCTCACGATGGTCGGATCCGTGGCGCACGTGTTCTGCGCGACCGACGTGGTCGTGTTGCAGCAGTAAGTGGTTTCACCGCCGCTCTCGATGCCGCTCCCGCAGTTGAGTGCAGCGTCCGTGTCGGTGGGGAGAGCGGCGCCCGTGCACGAGTAACCGAGCGCCGGGCTGGTGCAGGGAACCGTGGAGTCTTGAGCGCAGTGGTTTGCCGAGGTGTCGTCACTGTTCGTGGTGACGGTGCAGCCGGCGATGAGCGCGGCGATGAGGGGCGCGACGAACGATAAAGCGCCAATGCCCCCAGATTTCTTGGGTGTAATCATGCGTTGTATCGACGGCCGAAGTGGTCCGTTCTGTATTACGCGCGATGCTATCGAGTGACTCCCTATCATGCAAGAGCGTAAAGCGATCATTTTTGCCACGTCCTTCGTATCCCACCTTTTGCGCCGAGTGCGCCGTAGGGCGCGCTCCGGTCCGTACGTTAAGGCCGGCCGAGAAAATACGGGGATAGGCTTTCCGCGGCTCCGGCGTTCATTCGATGTGTCAAACGAGAGTTCGTGATTGGCTATTCATGATGATGATTCCTTGCGTGATTCGATCGAATCACGCGTGTTCGAGCCGAGCGCCGTAGGGCGCACGGTATTCGGGGCGTTAATCTCGAGATCGACGCACGCTCCGGCGTGGCGTCACGCGGCGCCGTCGCAAGACGCGCCACTCGAGAACAACTTTCTTGAAGTCGAACGGCGACCCGCTCGTCGCTTAGACCCGGTTCGGAAAAAAGACACCCCGGCCGTAGGGAGACGTGTGCGCTCTGCGTTAAATTGCGAAATGGACGGAAGCGTGGCACCGGAAGGTGCCGTGCCGTCGCCCATCGCTTCGTCTCGACCGGAACCGCCGCTCGAGGAGCGCCGAGAGTCCCACGACCAGGGAAGCACCAGTCGAGCTTTGACGGCGTTTTCGATGCGATCCTTGCCGTGGCCTCGCCGGCGAGAGGACTTGTCGGAGCTCGGTGAGCTCTTCGTACGCAGCGCGCGCGGTGACCGTCACGCGTTCGACCGGGTGGTCGAGTACACGGCGGCGCCGCTCTACCGCGTCGCGCTCCGCATGCTGGGCAACCCCGCCGACGCGGACGAGTCGCTGCAAGAAACCTTCGTTCGCGCGCACCAAGCGCTCGTCGTCGGCCAGTGGCGAGAGGGCACGAAGACGTACCCGTGGCTGCTCGCGATCGCGACGCGCGTTTGCGTCGACGCGCTGCGACGGCGCAACGGCCGGCCGGTCCCGTACGGCGACATCGACGCGAGCTGGCTCGTCTCGGACGGGCAGCACGCCGAGCGCGCCCAGCGGGTGAAGGAGCTTCTCTCCTACATGGACGATTTACCGCCCGACCAGCGGGCGGCGCTCGTGCTCCGGTACATCGAAGGGCTCTCGAATGCCGAGGTCGCGGAGGCGCTTTCCATCAGTGAAGGGGCGGTCGAGCAGCGCTTGATTCGCGCCCGAGCTAACTTGAGACGGAGGTTCGGCGACGATGGCGCGTGACGGTTTCGACAAGAACCACGAGGATCGCGAGGATTCGATCGTTGCCCGACTCTTGGAGCTCAAGGCCGCGAGCGCCCAAGCGCGCCCGCTCCCGGGCGTGGTGCGCCGCATCGCCGCTCGTCTCGAAGAACGCAGCATGCGGAGTCATCTCGCGGTGGCGCTGACTGCCGCCGCGCTCGCCGCGAGCGTGAGCCTCGCGTTCTGGTGGGACGCTGCCTCGCGTCTGACGATGGCCTCGGTGGTCACGTCGGTCGACGACGGTGACGGACTCGGACTCGAACCATGAAGCAACGCGGCTGGCTGATCGTCGGGTTCGTTGCGGTGTTCTTGCTCGGCGCGGTCGCGGGGGGCGCCGCCGTCGCGGGGTCGCACGCGCGCCATCAAGCCGCCCTCCTCGGTCCGCCCGGGCGCGGCTCCTACGCGGCGCTGCTCAACCGCCGCCTGAAGTTGCGACCCGATCAGCGCGGCGTCGTCGAAGGCATCGTGTCGAAGTTCGAGGCCGATCGCGAGCGCATCATGACTCCGGTCGAGCCCGCGTTGCGCGCCCGCCGCACCGCGATGCGCGCCGAAGTGCGCGCCACGCTCGACGCCGAGCAAGCCACCGATTTCGACAGCGTGAATCGCGAGCTCGACGAAAATCGCTCACACCGCGGCCACGGCGGATCCTCCGCGAACGCGCCGCCCGCCGCGAGCGAGGCGCCGCAAGAGCTCGGCGCGTCGAATCGCTGAGCGCCCATCCGCCGCGCGGCCTCCGAAAGCGCGCGACCTCTCGGTTGGCCGCAGCTCGAGGGAAGACGTTGCGGGAGCCCGCGCGCATCGACCCCTGGCACCACCGCTCGGTTGGCCGCGGCTCGAGGGAAGACGTTGGGGGAGCTCGCGCGCATCGACCCCTGGCACTTCAAAGTCGGCGGCGCCGAGGAGGAGGGGGATCGCGTCGTAGTGAATTGTCTATACAACCAAATGTATAGACAATTGGATCGCGCTCGATCGCTTGCCGCTTTCGCTTGCCGCTTTCGCTTGCCGCTTTCGGTTCCCGCTTTCGGTTCCCGCTTTCGGTTCCCGCTCTCGGTTCCGCTGCTCTAGGCGGTGTCGTGCGAGTGGAAGACGGCGGCGAACAGGGAACGAATGCCCTGTTGCCACGCGGCGAAGACGAAGAGACCGGCGACGACGAGCATCGCCGGGGCGGCGATTGCGAACGGCAGTGACGGCGGAGTCGGCACGAGCGTACGCGCCGAAAAACCTGCGACGAGGGCGATGAGCAGCGTGAGCGCGAGCGGCGCCGGACGCGCGTACACCTTGGCGCTCGCGACGACCGCGAACGTGAGCGCGGCGTCGGCGTGAAGGCCGCGATTGTAGGCGGCGATCGCGATGATGACGGCGGCGGGAGCAGGGAGCTCCACCGCGAGTCCGGCGAGCGCGGCGGCGACGAGCGCGAGCGGCACGTCGAGAACGGCGAGAGCGTCGGGGAGCAACGAGGCGACCAACAATGCGTAGAGAACGAGCGCGGTGAGCGTCCAAGCCGCGAGCTCGCGCAGGGGCGCGCTCACGCGGTGGGCGACGGACGGCGCGTGAACGGCGTGGGACTCGACGAGCGTGCCGTGCGGCGTGTGCTCGCCGTCCGGCGTGTCGTGCACGTGAACGTCGGCGTGCGGGTGAACGTCGGCGTGCGGGTGAACGTCGGCGTGCGGCTCGTGCTCGTGCCGGTGCCCTGCGAAGCGCGACGCAATTCTGGCGGACAGCGCCGTGCCCAACCAAAACAAAATACCAAAATGCACCCCGCCGAACGCGGCGCCCACGAACGCGCCGTCGAGTCCGCGTGCCGGCGCCGGCAGGGGCGCGAGCCAGCGCGCGAGAGCGGCGGATTGGACGCGCGCGAGCACGAGCGCCGCCACGACGCCGAGCACGAGAGCGGGCGCGGCGAGCGCGAAACCGGCCGAGAACTCGTGGAGCATCGCGCTCCGGAGCGCGACGAGCGACGCTTCGGCGCCGAGCGTGCTCGTGGTGAGTCCCGCGGCGGCAGCGA
>DATJXW010000124.1:0-17628 GCA_035499895.1 Polyangiaceae bacterium
GCGCTGCCGCAGGTCGTCCACGGCGCCGCGGCGCTCGGGTTCACGCACGAACGGCATGCCCTGTATCGCGGCATCTCGCACGGCGCGTTCGCCTTCGTCGACGAAGTGTGGCGGCATCTCCTGCTCGGCGAAGAGCCGCGCGTCTTGCCGATTTCGGGTTGGATCTTGGCGCTCTTCGCGCTCCCGCCGGCGATCGGCGTGGCGCGACTCCCGCCCGCGACGCGGCGCGCCGTGCTCTTCGCGTGCGGACTGCCGCTCGTCGCGGCGTTCATCCTGAGTCTCGGGAGCGAAGTCGAGCCCCGCTACCTCGCCTTCGCGCTGCCGGGGCTGGCGGTGCTCGGCGCGCTCGGCGCCGCCCGCTTCCCGCGCTGGGCCGGGCCCCTCGCTGCCGCCGCGCTCATGACGATTTCCGTCGTCGCCACGGCGCGCGCGTACGGGCCGCCGCCGAGCGATTGGCCGAAGGCCGGCGCGGAGCTCGATCGAACGCGGCGCCCCGGCGACGTGATCGCCGTATTTCCGGCTTACTGGGCCGAGACGCTGCGTTTCTACACGACGGCGCGCGAGCTCGTCCCGATTCTGTACCCGCGCGACCTCGAGCGCGTGCTCGCACGCGGGCATCGCGTGCTGCTCGTCCGGAACGAGGGACGGTACGCGGGCGATCTCGACGCGTATCTCGACGCGTACACCGAGCACGAGCTGCTCTTCGACACGAGCGTTCGCGATACGTTCGCGGTGGAGACGGTGCGAGCGACGGCTCGGCTCGCCTCGGTGCCCGACCGCAATCCGTCGAGCGTCGTCTTCACGGGCCTCGTCGGTTCGGGCGGCTACGCGTGGACGACCGAGCCGAACGCCGGCGCCGCTTTCGCCGGCCTCGAGCCGCTCTTCGCGAGCGGCGGGCTCACGGTGTCCGGCTACGCGCCGTGCGAGCCGCCGTGGCCCGCGCGGCTCCTGCTCGGACCCGAGCTCTCCGCGCGCCTGTTGCCGAATCGGCTCGTCGCCGAGGCGCTGCGGACCGCGGGCGTACGCGCCGTCGTCGTCGCGGGCGCGCTCGGCGACGCCGAAAGTGCCGATGCGGTGCTCGCCGCCGCGCGGTTGGCGGCGCTGCCGAGCGCTCGCCGCGAACGCTCTCCGCCGCCCGTGACTTACGTCGTCGGAACGGAGCGCGTCGCGCTGCTGTCGCTCGGCAGCTCGCCCGCCGACGCGGGCGACAGCGCGCCGTCCGCGGTGCGAGCGGCCCGCGCCGAGCTGCGTCCGAACGACGGACTCGTCGTCTTCGTCCCGCTACCGCCGACGCTCGACGCGCTGCCGAGCGACGCGGAGCGCGCGTTCGCCAGAAAACTGGTCGACGCCGGCGCCGACGTCGTCGTCGGCCTCGGCAGCTACGTCGCTCGCCCCGTCGAACAGTATCGGCGGGGACTCATCGCGTACTCGCTCGGTGCGACGCTGCTCCCGCCGAACCTCGATCACGTGGCGCGCGAAGCCACGGGCGTCGCGCTCCGCGTGCAATTCGACGGCGGCCGCCCGCTCCACTGCGACGTTCTGCCGCTCGTCGTGGACGACGAAGCGCGGCCGCATCTCGGCCGGTTCGACACCGTTCCGGCCAGCGTGGCCACGAGTTTCGAGCCGTTCGCGCGCGCCTTCCCCCTCGCTCGCGTCACCTCGAGCCGAGGCACCGAGAGCGAGGCTCTGCGCTACGAAAGCACGCCGCCCGTCTCCGCCGTCGAGACGCTCGTCGAGCGCGAGGTGCGACGCTTCGTTCCCTGGTCGCCGCCGGACACGTCGCTCCGCCCGTTCGCCGCGCGCTTCGGTCGAGGCAAGAGTTTCGCCGGCTTCCGCGGCGTTTCGAGCCTCGGCGTTCCGCGAGCGGCGATCGAGCTCGACGCCGCCCCCGAAAGCTCGCTCGCGCTCGAGTTTCCGCCGCTCGTCCTCGGCCGCCGGCTCTCCTTCACGGCCGGCGTGCCCGACGATCGCGAGCAAAGCAAATACCGGCCGTTCTTCGACGAGAACGTCAGCGTGAGCGTCGAGGGCGGCCCCGCTTTGGACGCGACCGTTGCGTTCCACGGCGGGTGGCAGCGCGCGGTGCTCGACACCGCGGCGCTCGCCGGCGCGGAACGCCGCGTGACCGTCGTCCTCTCCGCGCCGGGAACGCACTTTCCGGTCGCATTCACGCTTGGCATCGAACCTTGAGAGCAACCCCTCGATGAATCCCGACTTCTCGATCGTCATCCCCGTCTTCAACGAAGCCGCCCTCCTCGAAACCAGCGTGAGCGAGCTCGCCCAGAGACTCGACGCCTTGGGCTGGAACTTCGAGATCGTTTTGGCAGAAAACGGCTCGAACGACGGCACCCGTCCCCTCGCCGCGGGACTCGCGCGCCGGCTGCGGCGCGTCCGCGCCGTGTTCGGCGACGAGCCCAACTACGGCAAAGCCCTGAAGCAGGGCATCCTCGCCACGCGCGCGCCGCTCGTGCTCTGCGACGAAATCGATCTCTGCGACGTCGATTTTCACACGCGCGCCGTGGCGCGGCTGAACGAGGACGCCGCCGATCTCGTCGTCGGCTCCAAAGTGGCCGGCGGCGCGCACGACCGGCGTCCGCTGCTCCGGCGCGCGGGCACGCTCGCCTACACGACGCTGCTCCGCGCGCTCGTCGGGTTCCGCGGCACCGACACGCACGGTCCGAAGGCATTTCGGCGCGATCGGCTCGTGCCCGTCGTGGAACGCTGCGTCGTCGACCGCGACGTGTTCGCGAGCGAGCTCGTCATCCGCGCGTCGCGCGCCGGGCTGCGTGTCGTCGAGCTTCCGATCCTCGTCGCCGAAAAGCGCCCGCCGTCGGTGCACCTCCTGCGGCGCGTCCCGAACGTCGTCACGAAGCTCTTGACGCTGCGCCGCGCGCTCGGCCGGCGCTGACCTGGCCGGCGCACGCCACGCTCGCCGACCTCAGTCGGAGAGCGGCACCGTCTGGACGCCCCAGTAGCCGCTCGCGAGGTACGCGTTGTTCGCGTCGACCGCGAGCGACGAAGTCCACCAGCCGCGCGTGCGCACGGTTTGGTCGAAGGACGGGACGTGACCGGGCGTGAGCTTGAAGATGTCGACGCCCTGATCGGCCCAGCCGGACGTGACGAACGCATGGTCACCCTCGACGGCGAGGAGCCAGCCCCACCCGCTCGTCCCGTGCGAAGGCAACACTTGCGGATTCTGCGGGTCGGTCACGTCCACCTGATAGAGCTGCATGGTCGTGTTCGTCACTTGGTTGCCGTTCGCGTCGAGGCTCGTCGCGTACGTCTGCGCGCTGAAATACGCCGTGCTGCCCTGGACGAAGACGTTGCCCGTGTAACCGGGAATCGTCACGTGACTCTGGAGGTAGGCGCGATCGCCGTCGAGCTTGAGCACGGCGAACTCGTTGTGGCCGCTCGTCTCGTCCCACTCGTAGTCCATCGTGTAGATGACCGAGGTGTCGTCCTCGGAGCCGCCGACGAGGAACCCGGGCACGTTGATGCGCTGGCCGACCGCCGGGTGCGCGGGATCGGAGAGGTCGATGTGATCGATGTAATAGCCCACGCGACCCGGCGAGTACGTGCCGTTCGCGTAGCTCGACGGTTCGATCCACTCGTAGTGCGACGCGTAGAGATCGTTGCCGATGGCGCGCAGGTTCCCCCACCACGCGTTCGGGTCGTCGGTGATCACGGTCGAGCCGAGCGTCGGAGCGTCGGGGTTCGTCGCGTCGACGACGAACAGCGACTCGAGCGCGTCGGTGTACGCGCCGTTCGCCGAGTACTGCGGCATCCAGCGCCGAAACGCGAGCTTCGTCCCCACCTGCACCACGTCGGCGCCGTAGTACCAGCTCACCATGTCGCAGGCGTACCAACCCCAGCCCCAACCCCAGCCGTAGTACTCCGCGTCCGGCAGCGTGACCGTGCCGCGCACCGTGGGCGGCGTGCTCGAGAGGTCGACCACGTTCACCGCTTGCGTGTACGCGTAGCAACGCGGCGCCTGGCCCTTGCCGTCCGGCGCCGAGCCCGACGCGCACGGCACCTCGTGCTGCACGTTGCTCACGATGTAGCTCATGTCGCCGTTCTTGAAGACGGTCGGGTTCGTGCCGGCGATGGGCACGTCGGCGAGCGCCGGGTCGGTCGTGTTTTCGTCCGCTTGTGCCTTGGGGATCACGCGCAGCTCGGAGTGATCCTCGTCGTTGTCCCAGAAGTCGCTCGACACCTCCACCAGGTTGTCGCCCACGGGCCGCGCGTTCACGACGTTTCGCGCGAGCGTGAGCTCGGCCGTGACCTTCGGGTTCGCGTGGTCCGAATAATCGATGACGGAGAGCGCGAGGTCACTCAGTGAAACGAGCCGCCCGTTCACGAAAATCCCGCGCTCGACCCAGCCCTTCGTGCGTCCGACGCCGGAGGTCGTGATGCTCTGGTCGTCGAACTCGAAGAGCTGAACGCCGTTGTTGTAGACGTAGTCGTCTTGATCCCAGCCGCTGAACGGCAACACCACGAGCCCCTGCGTGGTATCGAGCGTGAAGGCCTTGAACGTCCCCGCCGCGGGCGTGTAAGCCCAACCCTGGCCGAAATCGGCGGTACCGAGCGAGTGCGGGTGCACCGGATCGGACATGTCGAAATACGCGAGCGCCATCGGGCTCTGCGTGTCGTTCGTGCAATCGTAGTTGTTGCCGAGCACGAAGAGGTTCTGCCCGTTCGGCATCATGAGCGAGATCTCGCCCTCGAGCTTCGTCGCGCCGAGCTCGACGGGCGCGACCGGATTCGACACGTCGAACACCTCGAGCGGTGTTTGGTAGCTCGAGAGCAGGTTGCCCTGGTTGTCGTAGCAACTGAAGCTGTTCGGGCTCAGGTAGAGGCGACCCGAATCGAAGCGCGCCGTGGCCGAATAGCCGGGGTTTTGCACCGCGAGCGAGCCGGTGACCACGGGCGCGTCGGGGTTACCGAAGTCGACCGTCGAGATGTAGAGCGGCTGCGCGTTGCTCGAGTAGTTGTAGGCCGCGGCGACGACGTGCGCGTAGTGGCCGTCGGCGAAGTCGAGGTTCCAGCGACCGTTGTCCGCGCCGTAGGTCTCCAGCGACCCGTTCACGGTCGCCGTCCCGCGCACCTTCATCTGCCCGGCGGGGTCGCTGATGTCGAGATAAGCGAGCGCCGTCGACCCGGACGCGCTCCCGTCCGAGTTCGTCGCGTCGGACGCGAACAGAATCGCGTTCTCGGTGACGTTGAAGACGCCGCCGTTGCCGGGCACGTCGTACGTGTCGATCGCCTGCACCTTGCCGCCCGCGATGTTCACGCTCGACACGGTCACCGTCGCGGTGCTCGTCGAGCCGAGCGCCTCGCCCGACTGGTCGATGCCGTACCAGGTGTCGTAATAGGGGTATTCTTCCGTCACCGCGTAGAGCACGTCGCCGACGACGCGCGTGTCGAGCACCGAGCCGCCGAGGTACGTCTCGCCCGTGATCGCCATGTTCGCGGGGTCGCGCGCGTCGATGCCGCGGACGATCGAGCCGTGAAACGGCGTGCCGTCATCCATCTTCCCGTACCAGTCGGCCACGACCACGCTCGCGATGCCGTCGTGCACGACCATCTCGATCGGCGTGCCGTATATCGGCGAGCGGCCGAGGAGCACGGGGTGATCGACGTCGCTCACGTCGAACACCATGAGTCCGCGATACTCGTTCAAGTAATAGAGTCGGTCGTTGTCGAGCCGATACAGATCGGTTTCTTCGACGGTGCGCGGCGTGCTCGAGCTGCCGCTCGAGTCGTCCTTGCCGCCGGCGGCAGCGGGCACGGCCCCCGCATTGGTGACGCCGTCGCCCACTCCGGCGACTTCGGGGCCGCCCACAGCGTTGCCCTGACCGTTCGGCGGAGCCGACTCGAAGTCGCTCTGACCGGTCACGAGACCCCGCGCGGTCTGCTGTCGGCCCGAGCTACAGGCGGAGACCGCGAGACCAAGCGCGACGAACGAGACGAATGCGACCTTGGTTTTCAAAGCATGCGGGGGCATAGAACGCACCTCTGCCGCCAAACACAGCATGCCGCGTGCCAATGTGGCCCAAGGAGCCATTCACAACAAAAATCAATAAATACAAATGGATAAACGGATCTTAGCTCGGCACAGTCATGCGCACTTTGTGCCAATCGACACATCCACTGCCAGAGGGTCGGTTGAAGCGCGACCGGGCCGCCTACCCACAAAAAAGAGAAGGCACCCATAGGGAAGTGCCGAAGGCCTACGAGCGAGTGCGCTAAGCCCCCACAAAACGCGGCGGATTGACGCAGAATCTGGCCCGATTCCCCGAAAATACGCGAGCATCGCGGCTCTTCATGCTGGCACGGTCATGGGCTGCAGAGCGCCCCGTTCGCGACCGACCAGTCCGCGCACGCGTTCGGGTCGTCCGAGCTCGCCGTGGTCAAGCAGTCGGTGGCGACGGAGGCAGGCGAATTGCAGCTCGTGCTGCAGAAAGTGGAGAGGTCGTCGCACGCGGTGCTCGCGGGCGGCGGCTCTTCGGTGACGCCGCCCGCGTCCGAATCGGTGTCGTCGGGCGGCGCCACGCAGTCGCCGCCCCGCACGATCTCGTCTTTGGCGGCGCAGCTCGCGTTCACGCCGCCGACGCAGGCGCGCTCGCCGCACGCGAGGGTGCGGTGCTGCCCGTCGTTGTCGAAAGAACACGTGCAATCGGTGCGGGACGAGCTGCAGGCGCCGAACGCTCCGAGCAAAAAGACGGACACGAGCGGAAGAGCGCGCTTCGCGGCGACCACGTCCGAACCATAGCGCAAGACGCGAGGCGGGTCGGATGATGCGTCGATTTTTGGTGACCGCACTCCTCGCGCTCGCGCCGCGCGTCGCCGCCGCGGAGGGGCTCAAACTCGAAGACGCCGTACGGCTCGCGCTCCAGAACAACGAACGCGCGAAGAAGGCGCCGCTCCGCGTGGACGTGGCCGACGCGCAGCTCGATCGCGCGCGCGACGCGTTTTTCCCCACGCTCACGTTCTCGGGCGCGAGCACGTACCACCCGCCGGCGAACGACGTGAAGGGGCCGAACCCGACCAACAACGGCACGCTCACGCTCTCGCAGCCGCTCTTGAACCCGAGCGCGTTTCCTCAGTATTCGCAGCAATCGCACAACCGCGCCTCGGAAGCGTGGGGCAGCGTCGAGGACAAGCGCGACCTCGCGTTCGACACGGCGAAGGCGTTCATCACGGCGCTCACGACCGACGGCGTCTTGAGCTCGGCGCAGCGCAAGCTCGACGCCGCAAAGCTGAACCTCGAAACGTCGCAGGCCCGCGCGCAGGCCGGCCTCACGAGCACGAACGACGTGACGAAAGCCGAGCTCCAGCTCGCGACCTCGCAGGGGCAGCTCGCGAGCGCGCAGGGCAGCGTACAAAGAAGCTACATCGCGCTTTCTTTCTTGGTGGGTCAGAAGGTCACGGGCCCGCTCGTCCCGCCCGACAACACGACGAAATCGGCGCAGGAGTTCGAGCAACATCGCGGCAGTCAGGTGCGCTCCGCGCTCGAACGGCACGAGCGCGCGCTCGCCGCCGCGCAGGATCGACGCCCCGACGTGCGCTCCTTGCGCGAGAAGAACGCGGGCCTCGAAGCGTCCGCGGAAGAACCGCTCTGGCGGCTCGTCCCGAGCCTCAGCGTCTCGGGCCAGGTGCGCGGCGATCCGCAGCCGCTCGGCACGGAAAAGGCGCTGACCGAGCAAGCGTCGTTGAACCTCACCTGGCAGCTCTTCGACTCCGGGCTCCGCTACGCCGATCGCAAGCAACGGCTCGCCCAGCTCGAAAGTTCGCGCCTCGATCAGAAGCTGCTCGAGCGCTCGGTCGCGAACGACATCGCGCTCGCGCTCGCTTCGCTGCGCTCCGCGCGCGACAACTACAACGCCGCGGTCGCCGCGGTCGGTGCGTCGGAGAAGAACAGCGAGGAGACGACCATTCTCTACAAGCAAGGACTCGCCACCGCGTTCGAGGTGAGCGATGCGAACGACCAGCGCTTCAACGCCGAGGTCACGCAAGAGGCGGCGAAGCTCATGATGGAACAGGCTTACCTCGACCTGCGCAACGCGCTCGGCTTCGGACCCATCGACGCCCCGGCGGAGGCCGCGCAATGAGCCGCCGTCTCGCGATCTGGCTCGCCGCGGGCTGCCTCTTCGTCGCTCCCGGTTGCAAGAAGGCGCAGAGCGCTCAGCCGGCGCCGTCGGGCGGAGGGCGCATGCGCGGGGGCGCCGGCGTTTCATTTCCGGTCGACGTGATGCCGGTCACGTCGAAGAAAGTCGCGTACATCGTGCAGGCGCCGGGAACGCTCGAAGCGTTCGAGCGCGTGCAGGTGACGGCGCGCGTGGCGGGCACCATCGACAAGGTGAGCTTCGTCGAGGGGCAAGTCGTGAAGAAGGGCGACGTGCTCGCGGTGATCGACTCCGAGCGCTACCAGCTGCTCGTGAACTCGGCGAAGGCGGCGCTCGACAAGGCGCAGGCCGACGAGTCCGACAGCGAGGCGATGGTCGCGCGCCGCGAGGCCGCCAGCAAGGATCACCCCGGCCTCATCACGGGCGAGGAGCTCTCCACCTACGAAACGAAGACGCTCACGACGAAGGCCGACACCGCCGTCGCGGCGGGCTCGCTCAAGACGGCGCAGGTGAACCTGCGCGACGCCTTCGTGCGCGCGCCGATCGACGGGACGATTCAGACGCGCACCGTCGAGACCGGCCAGTACGTGAACACCGGCTACTTGATGGCGACGCTGCTCAACCCGAACCCGCTGCTCCTCAAATTCCAGGTCGAGCCCGACACGGCGCCGCGGCTCAAGCCCGGCATGCCCGTCACCTTCAACCTGCGGGAAACCGAGGGCGATTTCACGGCCAAAATCACGCTCGTGGCGGGCGCGGCGGACGACGCGACGCACACCGTGGCCGTGACGGCCGAGGTCGACACGACGAACAAGAAGTACTGGCTCCGCCCGGGCTCGTTCTGCGAAGTGACGATCGACGTGGGCGCGACGCGCGACGCGCCGGTGATTCCGCGCGCGGCCACGCGGGCGACCGATCACGGCTACGTCGTTTACGTCGTCGACGGCACCAAGGCGACCGAGAAGGTCGTGACGCTCGGCATGAATACGAAAGACGGCTGGGTCGAGGTGCGGAGCGGCCTCACGCCGGGCGCGTTGCTCGTCGTGCGCGGCGTCGAATCCTTGACGAACGGCGCGAAGGTCATTCCGAAAGAAGTGACCTCGATGGACCCGGCGGCGCCCGAAACGCCGCTCGCCGCGGGGTCGGGCAGCGCGCGCCCCTTCGGCAGCGCGCGGCCGGGCGGCAGCGCGCGGCCGCAGGGCTCGGGCGCTCACGGCGGGCGGCACGCGCCCCCAGTCGGAAGCGCCCCGTGAACATCACCGACGTCGCCATCAAAAACCCGGTTTTCGCCTGGATGCTGATGGCGTGCACGGTGCTCTTCGGCGTCGTCGCGCTCACGCGCATCGGCGTCAGCCAGTACCCGGACGTCGACAACCCGACCATCACCGTGCAGCTGTCGTGGCCGGGCGCCGCTCCCGAGGCGGTCGAGCGCCAGATCCTCGAGCCGCTCGAGCAAGCGATGTCCCAGGTCGAGGGCGTCGAGTCGATGGCGTCGCAGGCGCGCTCCGGCACCGCGCGCATCACGGTGACGTTCGACATGTCGCGCGACGTCGACCTCGCGCTGCAAGACGTCCAGGCGCGCGTCGCGCAAACGCAGCGTTCGCTGCCGACCGACGTGCAGGCGCCGACGGTGTCGAAGTCGAATCCCGACGACACGCCCATCCTCACCATCGGCGTGTCCGGCGCGTTTTCGCCCCAGATGCTCGCCGACACGGCGCAATACCAGGTGCAGGAGCGGCTCCAGACCGTGACGGGCGTCGGGCAAATCACGCTGAACGGCGTGAACGCGCGCAACGTGCGCATCTGGCTCGACTCGAAGAAACTCGCGGAAAAAGGCGTCGTCGCGACCGACATCATCAGCGCCATCTCGCGCGAGCACGTCGACGTGCCGGGCGGCCAGCTCATCACCGCGGGTCGTTCGCTCGACGTGCGCCTGCTCGGCGAGGCGCTCGATCTCGATACGTTCAAGCACATCGTCGTCAAGCGCGGCGACCCGGCGCCCGTGTACCTGTCGGACGTGGGCGACGTGGAGGACGGCTTCGCCGACCAGACGAGCATCGCGCTCCTCGACGGCGTCCCGTTCCAGGCGCTCGGCGTGCTCAAGCAGCACGGCTCGAACGCGGTCGCCGTCGCGGCGGCCGTCCGCCAGCGCGTCGCCGAGATCCAGGACAGCCTGCCGAAGGGCATGAAAGTCGACGTGCTCTTCGACTCGACGCAGTTCATCAAGGAAGCGGTGGACGAGATCGAGCTCGAGCTCGTCATGGCCGTCGTGCTCACGGCCTTCGTGTGTTGGCTCTTTTTGGGCTCGCTTTCGAGCACGATGAACGTGGTGCTCGCGATTCCGATGTCGTTGCTCGGCACGATCGCGTGCGTTTACGCCTTCGGTTTCACGCTCAACACGTTCACGCTGCTCGGCCTCTCGCTCGCGGTCGGTCTCGTCGTCGACGACGCCATCATGGTGATGGAGAACATTTTCCGTCACGCCGAGATGGGCAAGAGCAAGCGCGTCGCCGCGTCGGAGGGGACGAAGGAGATCACCTTCGCGGCGCTCGCGGCGACGCTCGCCGTGATCGCGATTTTCTTGCCGGTCATCTTCATGAACGGCGTGATCGGCAAATTCTTCTTTCAGTTCGGCGTGACGCTCTCGGTCGCCGTGATGCTCTCGTACTTCGAGGCCATCACGCTCGCCCCCGCGCGCTGCTCGCAGATGCTCACGACCTCGCGCGAGGGGCGGAGCCGGGTGGGGCGCGCCGCGGACGCGGCGTTCGGCTGGCTCGAGGGCGTCTACGCGAAGGTGCTCGGCCGGGCGCTCGCATGGCCGAAGCTCGTGCTCCTGATCGCCGCCGGCGTGCTCGTCGGTTCCGGCTCGCTCGTGAAGCTCATCCCCACGGAGTTCGTCCCGTCGCAGGATCAGAGCCGGCTGCTCGTGCGGGTGCAGACGGAAAGCACCGCTTCCATCGACGCCGCGCAGCCGCTGCTCGAGAAGGTCGAGGCGCGGCTCGAGAAGCACCCCGAGATCGATCACACGATGGTGACGCTCTCGGCGGGCAGCGGCCAATACACGCTGAACCTCGTGCCGCCCGAGCAGCGCAAGGTGAGCGCGCAAGAGCTCATGGTGACGCTCCGCAAGGAGCTCTCGGGCATTCCCGGCGTGAAGGCGTCGATTCAAGATCCGTCGCAGCAGAGCTTCGGCGCGGCGAAGGGGTCGCCCGTTTCGTTCACGGTGCGGGGCGCGGATTGGGACCAGCTCGTCGCCGCCGCGACCAAGCTCCAGAACGATCTCACGGCGAGCGGCGTCGCCGCCGATCTGAACTCCGACTACCAGGTCGGCTCACCCGAGCTCGACATCATTCCGGATCGCGATCGCGCGGCCGAGCTCGGCGTGTCGATTTCCGACCTCGGCACGACCGTGAGCGCCCTCGTCGGCGGCAGTACCGTCGGCAAATTCACGTCCGGCGGCCGCCGCATCGACATCCGCATGCGCCTGCTCGCCGACCAGCGCACGCGGCCGGAGGATCTGTCGCTCGTCCAAATTCGCACCGGCGCTGGCGCGCTCGTGCCGCTCTCGCTCCTCACCACGCAAAAGGAGCAGCCGGTGCTCCAGGCCATCAGCCATCTCGACCGCGAGCGCGCCATCAGCATCACGGGCAACGTCGGGCCCGGCCACTCTCAGGCCGAAGCGATGGCGAAGGTGATGGAGCTCGCGAACGGACTGCCGAACGGCGTTCACGTCGTGGCGACGGGTCAAGCGTCGCAGCTCGCCGACACGACCTCGGGCCTCTGGTTCGCCCTCGGCATCGGCATCCTGGTCGCGTACATGGTGCTAGCGAGCCAATTCAACTCCTTCCTGCACCCGGTCACCGTGCTCACGATCCTGCCGCTCGCCGTCGCCGGCGCCGTGCTCGGCCTGCTCGTGACGGGCAAATCGCTGAACCTCTTCAGCATGATCGGCCTCTTGCTCCTGATGGGCATCGTCAAGAAGAACGCGATTTTGATCGTGGAGTACGCCAATCAAGTGCGCGAGCACGAACCCGCGCTCGACGCGCTCGAGTCGATGCGCAAGGCGGGACCGCTCAGGCTCCGCCCGATTCTGATGACCACCGTCGCCACGATGATGTCGGCCGTACCGCCCTTGCTCGGCCTCGGTCCGGGCACCGAAACCCGGAGCCCGATGGCCGCGGCCGTGCTCGGCGGTCTCGTCGTCTCGACCGCGTTGAGCTTGCTCGTCGTGCCCGCCTTCTACGTCGTCACCGACCGCATGAAGCTACGGGTCGCCACGCTCTTCTCGGGTAAGCGCGTGGCGCCCGCCGCGGATCCGGCCGAGTAACGCCCGTTTCCGGCGCGCAGGCGGGCTTCGCGGAGCGCGCCCGCCCACCAGGCCCCCAGGCGCGCTGAGGCGAGCGTCCACGAGCGCGGCGAGCGAGGTCAATGCTCGCCGTCCGCCTCCGCCATCTTTCTCAAGACGACGGCGATGGTCGGCGCGTCGACCTTCGCTTTTCGCATGAGCAACGCCGCCCGTTCCGCGTCATCGGCGTCGACGGCATCGAAGAACTCCTCGACGCGTCCGATTTCCGCGAGTCGCTCGAGCACGAGCGTGCCCTCGAAGTCGCTCTCGTCCATGGCGATCGATTTTACGCTCGCGGCCGCGTCCGGTCCGCCGTAGCCAGCTCGAAAAAAAGCACCGCGCCCCGCAACTGGCGGAGCCCCCCGACCGATTCCCCGTCGTGCGGCGCGCTTCGCCTCCACATGGGTCTCCCGGGGCTCCGGCCGATCCCTTCGCGGGGACGGCGTACCGCGCCGTCCGGCCGCTCGGCGGCGGGGGCATGGGCGAGGTCTTTCTGGTGGAGCACGCGGCCTTGGGCAAGGCGTTCGCGGCCAAGGTGTTGCGCGCCGACCGTCGCCGGAGCGCGCAATTGCTCGATCGGTTGCGCCTCGAGGCCCACGCGCTCGGGCGGCTACGGCATCCGCACATCGTGTCCGTGACGGATTTCGGCACGACGGCGGACGGACGGCCGTTCCTCGTGATGGAGTACCTGCGGGGTCGCACGCTCGGCGAGGAAATCCGCGCGCGGGGTCGGTTGCCGCTCCGCGAAGCCGTGGACCATGCGCGCGCCGTCGTCGATGCGCTCGCGGCGGCGCACGCGATCGGAGTCGTTCATCGGGACATCAAGCTCGACAACGCGTTTTTGGCGGAGTCGAGCGGCGCCGAACGGGTGCTGAAGATTTTGGATTTTGGGGTCGCGCGGGTGCTCCCTGGTGCTCCGGAATCCGCGCCGGAGCCGCTCGCCGTGCCGACCGACGCGGGCGTCGTCATCGGCACGCCGCGCTTCGCGAGCCCTGAAGGGGCGGCGGGCGAACGCGTCGATGAGCGGGCGGACGTCTACGCGGCCGGGCTCGTGCTCTACACGATGCTCGCCGGCCGGGGCCCGTTCGACCACGCGAGCGGCGCGCGTCAGCTGCTCTCGGCGCACCGGCACGAAACGCCGCGCCCGCCTTCGGTCTACGCCGACACGCCCGTCCCGGCCGAGCTCGACGCGCTGGTCCTCGCCGCGCTCGCGAAGGATCCGCGGGCGCGCGTCCAGAGCGCACTCGCCTTCGCGCACGAGCTCGGGCGCATTGCGGAGCTGCTCGCCGAGCCCGTCGGCTGGCTCGCGACGACCACGTTCGACGCGAATGCCCTCGCGAGCCCGACGCCGGTCGAAGCGCCGAGCCGGGCCACCGTGGCAAGAACGTCCCGTTCCCGCAGCCTGCCGCGCTTCGTACTCATCTTCGTGTTTCTGCTCGTCGCGAGCGCCTTTTCGCTCGCCGCCGGGGTCGCACTGCGACTGCTCGGTCACGGCGAGTAGGTGCTAGGATGCGCGCCGCAGCGATGGCCGAGGACGCTCAGCAGGGGCCGCTGGGGCTCGGGGAGAAATTCCTCAAGTACTCGATTCGCGAGATCGTCGGAAAGGGCGGCCACGCCTGGGTGTACGCGGGGCGCGACGAATTCTTCGATCGCGACGTCGCGATCAAGCTCCTGCACCGCCCCGGCGGCGTGACGCCCGACATGCTCCGGCGCGGGCGAGCCGAGGCGCAGCTCTTGAGCCGCCTGCGGCACCCGAACGTGGTCGAGGTGGTCGACGCCGGCATCACGGACGCCGGGCAGCTCTACATCGTGATGGAGCTCTTGCGGGGCCGAACGCTGCGCGAAATCCTGCGGACGCGACGGCGGCTCGCGCCGGGCGAGACGTTGCGGCTCTTTCTGCAAATTGCGGACGGCGTCGAGGCGGCGCACAAGCTCGGCGCGATTCACCGCGATCTCAAGCCGGAAAACCTGTTCGTGCTCGCCGGCGGCACGCCGAAGATCCTCGATTTCGGCATCGCCAAGGTGGTCGACTCCGCCGGCTGGTCGACGGCCAAGGACGTCATCAACGGCACCATCCTCTACATGTCGCCGGAGCAGCTGCAGGGCTTCCGCGCGACCGTGCGCAGCGACGTGTACGCCGTCGGCTTGATGCTCTACGAGGCGCTCCACGGCGCGCACCCGTGCTTGCTTTCGAACCCCTCGCCCACCGTGCGCGAGCTCGCGCTGATTCAGCGCGTGAAGCAGCCGCCGCTGCTCTCCGAGCTCGACCCGAGCATCCCGCGTCACGTCGCGCGGGCCGTGGCGCGCGCGATGGAAAAGATCCCGGAGAAGCGCGTCCAGTCGATGAGCGAGCTCCGGGCCGCGCTCGCGACGTGTCTCGAGCGTCTCACGACGGACGGTGAAGCGCCCGTGGTGGCACGCACGGCGCCGCCGGCAGCGAGCCCGTTCGTCGAACGGCACGACACCGAGCCGCTCGCGCCGCATGAAGTGTTCGGTCCCTCGCCGACGCCGCAGCTCGGCGGCACGCCGCCGCCCGCCGAGCCCGAACGCGGCTCGTGGGATCGACGCACGCACACCGCGCCGCCGGTCATCACGGACTCGCACTCCGACCTCAGCGCCGCTGAAGTCGACGAGCGGCGGCGGGCGCTCCGGCGCGTCGTGGTGGGCGGTGCCGTCGCCGGGACGCTGCTCGGGCTCGCGCTCTACCTCGTGCTCCCGAAACCCATGCGCGTCGCCGCGGCGAGCGTCGTGACCGCCGACCTACCGCGCGCCGCGGCGACCGCGAGCACGACCGCCGGCACCGCGCCGCCGGAAACCGCAACGCCCGCGAGCGCTGCGCCGGACAGCTCGCACTCCGCCGCCCCCGCCGTCAGCGTCGCACCGGCGGGAACTCTTGCGCCTGCGTCCGTCGCCGCTCGAGCCGCGACCGCCGAGCCCCCGCCGCGCGCCGCCGTGCCGGCGCACCGGGCCGCGCCGAAAAAGCACGACGCGCCGGGCCCGCGCGACCGCGAGGTGTGGATCGAATGAGCGCGCGGGACACGAAGCGCGACCTCGACGCCGGACCGCACGACACGCTGCGCGAACTGCCGCGCGTCGCGCGCGAGCCGGACGACGACGCCGGAACCGACGACAGGGCGCCGCACGACGAGCCGCCCGGAGAGCGCGCCGGCGCGGTCGAGGAAGACACGACCGGGGCGCGTAAGAAATTCGATCCGTATCGCTTCCAGGCGAACACCGTGCCGCCGGGCATGCGGGCGGAGCTGCTGCAAGCCGAGCCCGAGGAGCATCCGTCGGATTTGATGCAGGACACGCTGCCTCCGAACCGACCGGCGGCGCGCTCGGCGCGTGACACGGCGCTCGGTGGAACACGCGACGATTCGGGGGTGCACCGCGCGGCCCGGCGCCCCGGGTTACGTCCGCTCGCGCTCGTGAGTCTCGCGCTCACCGCGATCGCGCTCGCGGTGCTCGTCGCCGTGGCGGCGACGCGCCCGCGCGTGATCGTTCGGGAGTCGAGGGCACAGGGCGTCGTGGTGCCGGCCCTCACCGCGACGGCGAGCACCGTCGCGCCGGCGAACCCGACGCAAACAACGGCGCACGTTCCGAGCGCGGCGCCGAACCTCGCTGCCACGGCGCCGAGCGTCCCGACCGCCGCGCCCGAACCCGCCGTCACACCGGCCGCACCTCGCGCCACGGTGCCCCCCCAAAAAAAGAACGCACCGAAGTCGGAACCTCCGACGCACGGCTCGAGACTTCACCGAGGTCCGGATCTCGATTCGCCGCTGATGCCCTGAACTCAAATGATCGTGTGGAAGAACACCGTTCTACGCCTCGCCGCCGCTCTCTGTCTGTTCACGACCGCGCGCGCTCACGCCGAGCCTCGGGACGCGGCGAGTCGCCGCGCCGCCTACGTCGAAGCGCGTGACGCCATCGTCGCGAAGAATTGGGCGGGCGCCGAGAAGATCCTCGCCGGGCTCTGGGCGGAAGCTCGAACGTACGACGTCGCGCTCGGCCTCGGCCAAGCCGAGCTCAATCTCAAGGAGTACGCCCACGCGGCGGAGCATCTGAGCTTCGCGCTCGCTCATCTGCCTCCGCGCGAAAGCGACGAGCTTCGCGCTCGCGCGCAGGAATTTCTCGCCCTCGCGCGCGAGCACCTCGCCACGGTGACCGTCTGGGTCGAGCCTCAGGATTCGACGATTTCGGTCGACGGAGAAGCGATGGACTCGCCGTCGACCGCCGACATCTTCGTCGAGATTGGCCCGCACACGATCGCCGCGCGGCACGCTGGTTACGAGAGCGCCGAAGTCCGCGTCGATGCGCTTCAGGGCGAGAGTTATCCGGTCCGGTTCCAGCTTTCGCCCTTGCCCGCGCCCGCCGCGGCGCCCGTGGCCGCCCCGCCGGTCGCCCCGACTGCGGCTCCCGTGGCTCCGGCAGTATCTGAGGGGGCAAAATGGGCCGATCAGCCGCCTTCTCACGCGTCGCTATTGCCGGTATATATCGCGGCCGGAGTCACTGCAGTGGGTCTCGGCGTGGGGATTGGCACTTTGGTCGCCGCGGGAAACAAGGAGTCCGACAAGGACGACATCCTCGCTCGCTTGCCGGAAAAGCCCGCGTGCGGGCAAGGCACTCCGTATGTCGTCGACTGCGGCCACGTGAAGGACCTGAACGATCAGGCGTCGACGTTGCGCACGGTCGGCTTCGTGGGCGTCGGCGTGGCCGTCGCGGCGGCGGGCACGGCCGCGTATTTTCTGGTGACTCACAAACACGGAACTGCTTCGGCGTCGGCGCGCTCCGTGCGAGTGTGGCCGGTCGTCGCGCCGCGGAGCGTGGGTGCGTTCCTGCACGCCGATTTTTAGAGTCACGACACGCCTGCTCGAAATCAAGAGGACGAAATGACGAAGCCGAGCTCAATCCTATTTCTTTCCGGTGCTTCCCTGGTTGCGTTCGTGCTGGCGAGCGGCTGTGGCTCCGACAAATGTGAAGACACCGATTCGTGCGGCAGCTTCCCCCAGGCGGGCGCGCCCACCGCGGGCAAGAGCGGCGCGGGCAATGCCGGGCACGCGGGCAGTGGCGGCGGTGGCGGCACGGCGGGCACGGGGGCCAAGGGCGGCGCGAGCGGCAGCGGCGGCACGACGAGCGCCGGGGCAGCGGGTGAAAGCGGCC
>DATJXW010000125.1:0-18060 GCA_035499895.1 Polyangiaceae bacterium
GGACCGGCGGGACCCTGGGGACCCACCGGGCCTTGAACGAACACGACCGACGCGCAGCCGGTACCGGTCATCCCGAGGTCGACCGTCACGTTCGTCGTGAGCGTGTTAAGGTTCACGGCGTTGCTCGCGCACGTCGTGCTCGACGACGCGGAGAGACCGTACGCGCCATTGCCGAGCCCGGAGATCGCGTAGTGCCCGCTCGCATCCGAGAACACGGTGCGCGATTCCGAACCGGTGAGCTTCACGGTGGCGCCGCCGACGGGACCCTTCGAGGTCGTCACCGTGCCGGAAATACTGAACGAGCCCGTGACGGCCTCCTGCGCCGTGCCGAGGTCATGGTCCGCGGGTCGCTCACTGCAACCGGCGAGGAGCGCCAAGGCGCCTAACCCCGACGACCAACCCACCCTGCCCAGACCAGACACACCACCGACCAAAGAGCTCGCTCGTCGCATGTTCAAGAGGTTCCCTCTGTTAAGAGCGCGCCGACCACCGAGCGCCCGAGTGGCCTCGCACATGCTGCGAGTCGCCCGTGGCGTCAAGATCGTCTTCGTGAGCGTGGGGTGTAACGCGAAGACTCCGCCCGAGCCGCCCGCGCGGAGCGCGCTGCCCGGCGTGACGACCGGAGCGGCACCGAGCGCCGCGGCGAGCGCGGACGGCGTGCCGGCGGCGGTGTCGCCCGTCGCCGAGAAGGCGCCCCCAAAACCCAATCCCCCAAAACCCTGCAACGTCGCGCTCGTCGGGGATTCACTCACCGATTATCGCGTCCACGGCGGCGGCTACGCGCGCTACCTCGCCGAGCGTTGCCCGGCGAGCCACTTCGAGAACTTCGCGCGCGGCGGCGCGATGGTGAATCAGATGCGTCGCTCGTTCGAAGAGAACGTGGCGACGGCGCCGCGCGGCACGTTCACGCACGTCATCGTGTTCGGCGGAGTGAACGATCTTTACAGTGACGAGACGGCGGGGCGCACGACCGCGAAAATCGAGGCGGATCTTTCCGCCATCTATGCGCGCGCCCGGGACGGCGGCGCGCGCGTGGTGGCGCTGACGGTCGCGCCGTGGGGCGGCTTCACGCGCTGGTTCACGCCGCACCGCGCGGAGACGACGCGCGAGCTCAACGCGTGGATCCTCGCGCAGCGTGCCGCGAGGACGGTCGACGTGACGGTCGATGCGCACGCCCTGCTCGCATGCGGCGACGCCGATCGGCTGTGCCCCCGTTTCGAGACGGCTCGTTCGGACGGTTTGCATTTCGGCGCGGCGGGCCACGAAGCGCTCGGCGCGGCGCTTTACGCGGCGGAGTTCGAGGGTTGCCCCTAGCGGCGGGCGCCTCCGAGCAATGTCCGAGCTGCACGTCTTCGCAGGTGCCGGAGATCGCAGTGGAGCGGGATTTGTCACCGGCTATACTTCCGCGCGAATGTCGCTCAGAAACGTCGCTTCGCGCCTGCTCGTGCCGGGCGCTCTGGCTTGCACGGTCGGTTGCGGTGGAGGCTCGCAAGGTCACGGCGCGGGCGGTGGGTCTTCCGTCGCGGGGTCGGGCGGTAGCCAAGTAACGGCTGGCGGCGGTGGGAGCGGCGGCGCATCGCAAGCGGGCGCGACGAACGGCGGCATGCCGAGCTCGAGCGCCGGAGCCGCGAACCTCGGCGGCATGAGCGCGGGCGCGGGGACGAGCAACCATGCCGGCGCAGGCGGGGTCGGCGGCGCGGGCGCCGCGAGCGGGATGGGCGGCGCGGCGGGAACGAGCGGCGGCATGACCGGCGCGAGCGGGCTCGGCGGCATGGGCGCGGGCGGGATGGCTGGTGCCGGCGCGTTGGTCTACTCGGGGCCCGGCTGTAGCGTGCCTCTCGCGGAGGCCGACGAACCGATGCTCCTCTCGCAGACCGGCTGCGTCGATCCGAGCGATCCGACGAAGGCCGTGGCGGCGCTCGTGCCCTACGACGTGAATAGCCCCCTCTGGTCCGACGGCGCGAGCAAGGAGCGTTACATCTCGCTGCCGACGGGCGCGAAGATCCACGTGAAGGATTGCACGGCGGAGCCCGACACCTGCAAATCGGTGGACGACGGCGGGACCGGCGAAGACGAAGGTCACTGGGATCTGCCGGTGGGCACGACCGTGATGAAGGTGTTCTCGGTCGGCGGCGCGCGCGTCGAGACGCGGCTCTTGATGCACTACGCCGACACCGAGTGGCGCGGCTACAGCTTCGAGTGGAACGACGCCGGCACCGACGCGACGCTCCTCAGCGACAAGAAGGACAAGATGGTCGGGAGCCAGAGTTGGCACTACCCGAGCCGCTCGGAGTGCCTGTCGTGCCACAACGAGGCCGCGGGGCGTTCGCTCGGACCGATGACGCAGCAGCTGAATCGCGACTACGCGTACGCCGACGGCACGATGAACATCATCGACAAGTTCCAGGCGCTCGGCGCGTTCGATCAGAATCCGACCCGCATCGCGGCCTACCCCTCGCCGACCGGCAGCGATCCGCTCGAAAGCCGCGCGCGGTCGTACCTGCAGGCGAACTGTTCGCTCTGTCACCGACCGGGCTCGGTCGTCGAAGACGTCGATCTGCGGTTCACGACGTCGTTCGCCGACACGCTGCTCTGCAACCAGGCGATCACGCAGCACCCCGACGACACGAACCTGCCGCCCATTCGGCTCGTCCCGGGCGACCCGGCCGACTCGAACATTTCGTTCCGCATGCACTCGACGATCATGGGCTACCGCATGCCGGAGATCGCTTCGTCCGTGGTGGACACCGACGGGACGATGGTGATCGATCAGTGGATCCAGTCGATCACGTCGTGCCCCTGACGCGACGGAGCTGAAGCAGCGGGCGCTCCGCGCCGTCCACGGAGCCGAGCGCGTCGGCGCGCGCCCGCGCCGCGACGACGAGGTCGTGACGCGGAGCATGGACGCACGCCGGATCGGTCGCGGCGGCGTCGCCCGTGAGCGCCAGCGCCTGACAGCGGCAGCCGCCGAAATCGAGCGCGCGGCGCGAGCAGCTCCGGCACGGCTCGGGCATCCACTCCTCGCCGCGAAAGGCGCGAAAGGCCGGACTTTCGTGCCAGATCGCGCCCAGCGAGTGGTCGCGCACGTTCTGCCACTCGAGCGTCTCGATGCGCGCCGCCTGGTGGCACGGCAGCGCGAGGCCGCTCGGCGTGACGAGGAGGTAGCGGCGCGCCCAGCCGTCCATGCACGCGCGCGGGAGCTCGGTGTAATAGTCGGGCAGCACGAACAGCACTTCGATTTTGCCGCGCAGGCGCTCGGCGGCGTCACGCGCTTGTTGGCGCGCGCGTTCGAGCGCGGCGCGCGAGGGCAGGAGCGCGTCGCGGTTCGCGAGCGCCCAGCCGAGGTACTGCGTGTTGGCGAGCTCGAGCCGCGTCGCGCCGAGCTCCTCGGCCAAGGCGACGAACGCGGGCAGACGCGCGATGTTGCCGCGGTGGATGACGACGTTCAGGGTGAGCGGGAGACCGAGCGCGCGCGCCGCCGCGGCCATGCGCCGTTTCGACTCGCTCGCGTCGCGGCCCGCGACCCACGCCGCGCCGGCCGCGTCGGTGTCCTGAACCGACACCTGAATGCTGTCGAGGCCCGCCGCCGCCAGCCGCGCGAGGCGCTCCGCGTCGGCGGGAACGGCGCTCGTGATGAGGTTCACGTAGAGCTCGTTCGCGCGCGCTGCGGCCACGAGCGCTTCGAGATCGGCGCGCGCGAGCGGCTCGCCGCCGGTCAGGTTGAGCTGCAAGACGCCGAGCTCCGCCGCTTCGCGCAAGACGCGGATCCACGTCGCCGTGTCGAGCTCGTCCTCGGCGCGGCCGAGCTCGAGCGGGTTCGAGCAATACGCGCAGGAGAGCGGACAGCGGTACGTGAGCTCCGCGACCAGCGTGTACGGCCGCGGCGCCGCGGTCACGGGTGGCTCACCTCGAGCAGGCCGCGGCCCTCGAGCGCGCCGAGAAAGGCGAGCACGTCGCGCTCGACGAGGTCGCGCGGCGTATCGCTCGCGCCGGCGGCGAGGAGCTCGACGATCTCGGCGACCGGTCGCTCTTCGACGCACAGGGCCGCGATGCGCTCCCCGCTCGCGTTGAGCTCGAGCCCGCGCTCGGGATAGAGCAAGACGTGCCGGCCCGAATGCCGATCGAAGCGCAGCCGCACCCGCGGCGCGAGGCGCACGCGCGCCTGGGCGTCGATCATGGCGCGCCCGGCACGACGGCGGTGGGTCCGCCGGTCGCGCTCGCGACCGTATCGACGAGGTGCCACAAAATCTGCGCCTTGGTGACGAGCGCCGCGACGCACGCGTCTTGGAGCTCGCGCGACCGCGCGTGCGCGACGACGTACGCGAGGCCGAACTCACCGTCGCGGCGCGCCCGCGGCACGCGGCTCCGAAAATACGCGAGCGCCTCGGCGCCGACCCACGGGTAAAATCGCTCCCACGCGGCGATGCGCTTCGACATCAGGTCCGGCGCGAACATCTCCGTGAGCGACGAGGCGACGGCGACGACGACCGGGCTCTCGCGACAGAGCGTGACGTACGCGTCGCACGCGAAGCGGACGCCGGGCAGCACGCCGCGGAGGCTCGCCACCTCCGCACGGTCGAGTCCGACCGCCTCGGCGAGCCGGAGCCAGAGCTCGAGCCCGCCGTCCTTGCCCTGCTCTTCGCGGCCGTCGTGATCGCGCACCCGCTCGATCCAAATCCTGCGAAACGCGGCGTCCTCGGTTTTGGAGAGGATGACGGCGTCTTTGATCGGGATGCGCGTCTGATAATAGAAGCGATTGAGCGTCCAGGCCTGGAGCTGCTCGCGGCTCAGGCCGCCCTCGTGCATGAGCTCGTGAAAGGGGTGCTGGTCGTGATAACGCCGCTGGCCTTCGGTGCGCAGGCGCTCGACGAACTCCGCTTCGGTGAAGGCGCGCTCGGACATGATCAGCAGCTGAGCTCGAGCCCGTCGTGAGCCACGTCGACGCCCGCGGCGAGGAGCGCTCGCCGTTCGTCGCCGTCCTCGCGCAGCACGGGGTTCGTGTTGTTCACGTGAATGAGATAGCGCCGCCCCGGCTGCCGCGCGAGAAAGCCGAGGCTCCCGCCCGTACCGCCGATGGGCCAGTGCGCCATGTCTTCGGCGCGGCGCGTGCCGAGGCCCGCGCGGATGAGCTCGTCGCTCGACCAAAAGGTGCCGTCGAAAAAGACGATGCTCGCGTCCGCGAGCGCGCGGGACAGCGCGTCGGAAGGTCCGGCGACGGTCGAGAAGTAAGCGAGCTTGCCGCCGCTCCGCGTGTCGCGGACGACGAGTCCGACGTTGTCGCCCGCGGACGGCGGCGCGCGGCCCTCGAGGTGGAGCGGCACCTTGCCGGGGACGGCGACGGCGGTCACGCGGAGCGCGCCGTCACCGAGCGGCTGCTCTTCGCCGAGCGCGAGGTTTCGCCAGGTGAGCTGGCCGGGAAAGCGCTCGAGCGTGCGGTAAAACGCGTTCTCCTGCGTGAGCCCCAGGCGGACGCTGTCGGTCGCGTGCACCACGAGGGGATGCGACTCGCGGAGCGAGAAGAGGCCGAGACAATGATCGAGATCGCCGTTCGTGAGCACGAGCCCCGCGATCGGCGAGTGGCGCGGCGCGCGCGGCCAGAGCCCATCGAACGCTTCGATCTGCGCGCGGATCTCCGGCGACGCGTTGAGCAACACCCACGCTTCGCCGTCGGCGCTCACGGCGACGGACTCTTGGGTTCGCGCGCGCAGGGCGTGGTTGCCGGCGCGAACCGCGCGGCAGTTCTCACACCCACAATTCCACTGCGGAAAACCGCCACCCGCGGCCGAACCGAGGACGCTGATCAGCACGAGGCGCGCCGATCAGCGCTCGACGGCGCGGATCTGCTCTTGGGAAAGCGCTTCGGGTGTCGTGACCGGCTCGTTCGGCTCGCGGTCGTCGAAGTCGGGGTTGTACCCGCCGATCTCGGCGTTCATGTTGATCTCGACGAAAGAGGGTGTCTCCCAGCTCATGCGGAAAGCATACGCGGTCAGGGGGGACCGTCAACCAACTCCGCGGCGACATTCGTGCTGGATTGCTGCAGCGAACCGCGGAGCATTCGCGACGGTTCGGCCATAGGGCGCCCGAGCGAGGCCGGTCGAGGAATGTTCCGCCGGCGCTTCAGAGCGGTCTTTCGTCGCCGCCGCTCATCCGCGGTTTGTCGGATTGCCCGGGGCGATGAACGGTGGCAAGGCCGAGGCCGTTCATGCGCTTGAAACCGAGCTCGATCGTGAAGGCCCCTTCTTTTCGCTCGCTGCTCTGCTTGTCGGTGCTCGCGGGTGCAGCCGGGTGCTCGCACCCCCACACCGAGCTCTACGTGAGCGCCGAAGACGGCGGCGAGGTGGTCCTCGTGGATGCCGATCGCGGTGAAGTCACCGCGCACATCCCGGTCGGCAAGCGTCCGCGCGGCATGAAGCTCTCGCGCGACGGCAAGCTCCTGTTCGTCGCGCTCTCGGGCTCGCCGCGCGGCGGCCCCGGCGTGGACGAATCGAAACTGCCGCCGGCCGATCGCTCCGCGGACGGCATCGGCGTCGTCGACGTCGCGAGCAAGAAGCTCCTGCGCACCCTGAAGAGCGGCCAAGATCCGGAAGCGTTCGATCTGTCGCTCGACGGCAAGACGCTCTTCGTCTCGAACGAAGAGACGGCGGAGATGAGCGTCGTCGATGTCGCGAGCGGCGAGGTGCGCGCCAAGGTGCCCGTGGGGCACGAGCCGGAAGGCGTGAGCGTGCGCCCGGACGGCAAGGTCGTCTACGTGACGGCCGAAGCCGACGGCGCCGTGTTCGCCGTGGACACGAGCGCGCTCAAAGTGATCGCTCAGATCCCGACCGGGCCGCGCCCGCGCGCCGTCGCGTTCTCGAGTGACGGCGGCACCGCGTTCGTCACGTGCGAGAACGGCGGCACCGTCACCGTGTTCGACACGGGGAAGAACACCGTGTCAGGCAGCGTGACCATCCCGCCCAAGGCCGAAAACGGCCCGAAGCCGCGACCGATGGGCGCCGCGCTCGCGCCGGACGGCCGCACGCTCTACGTCTCGACGGGCCGCATCGGCTCGGTCGCGGTCATCGACGTCGCTTCGCGGCACCTCACGCGGCAATTCGACGGCGTGGGCGCGCGGCCCTGGGGCGTCGGCGTGAGCGCGGACGGCAAGCACGTCTTCACCGCGAACGGACCGTCGAACGACGTGTCCGTCATCGACACCTCGACCGGCGAGGTCGAGAAGCGCATCAAAGCCGGACGACTGCCATGGGGCATCGTCGTCGCGCCCGCGCACTGAAGCGCGGCCGCCCGCGGTCGCGCCGGCGCGCGGCTCAGGGCTTGAAGGCCGTGACCGCGGTGTTCGACGCGACGAAGATGCGACCCTTGGCCACGATCGGAACCTGGATCGTCGCGACCTTGCCCGAGACCGCCGCGTTCACGACGGGCATGCCGGTGTCGCCGTCGACGCCGTAGAGCTTGTTGTCGCTGCCGACCGCCCACACCACCGTCTCCGCGCCGGTCGAGTCCTTCGACGTGACCGAGGGCGAGCCGGTGGCCATGGGGCCGCCGCACCAGGCGAGCGAGAGCACGGGCGGGCTCGCGGCGCTGATCTTCAGCGCGCTCAGGCCGCCCGATTGACCCATCGGACAATTGCCGCCCTTGAAGACGACGTAGCTGCCCATGGCCGTGTGATAGCCGGCCATCGCGTTGATGATCGTGCCGCCCACCTTGACCTTCGAGAGGGGCGTCGCGTCCATCCCGCCGAGGTTCGTGCGGTCGACCAAGTAGCCGTAGCCGTCCTTGCCGAGGCTCACGACGAGCGTCGACGGAGTCGCGCCGGCGACGTCCATCAGGATCGGGGCGGTACCGCCCATGTCGTGATCGCCGTCGTCGAGGCTCACCCAGTCGGTCGGCAGGAAGAAGTCGGTCGTCGCCGTCGGCACCGTGAGGCTCGTCGGGAACTTGTAGATCGTCTCGCTGTCGCCCCACATGCCGCCGCCGTCGCCCGAGCTCGACATCGGACCGTCGGAAGCCTGCTTCTTCGAGTTGCCCGTCGTGAAGAAGAGCGACGTGCCGTCCGAGGCGATGCCGCTCGCGCCCCACACGGCGCCGCCGATCGCGCGTGTCGCCCACGCGGTCACGGCCTGCGTCATCGTGTCGACGCTGACGACCCAGCCGTGATAGCCGCCGCAATCGCCGACGTGGCCGCCGAAGCCGACGAAGACCTTGCCGTTCAGGAGCGCGAGGCCGGCGCGCTGCTTTTGCACGCTGGAATCGAAGGTGGTGCTCCCCGATTTGGCCATCATGGTCACGTTGACCGGCCAACCCATGAGCTCCTCACCCGTGTCGGCGTTGATGGCGTGCACTTGATGCACGGTGCCGCCGCTCGAGGACGCGTTCGCGAAGTAGATGGTGCGCGACACGGGATCGATCACGGGCGTGCCGGTGATGCCGAACCCGCCGTTGTCGCCGAAGCTGCCGCAGGGGTTCGCCGTGAGCGCCGTGCCGAACGACTTGGTCCACGTCTGCATGCCGCTCGACGCGTCGAAGCCGTACGCCTTGTTGCCGTCCGTGAAGACGAACACCTGGTCGGGCTTGCCGCCCGCGCCGACGAGGTAGAGCGGCTGCGCGTAGACGTTGTCGGAGCCGTAGGTCGCCGCGAAGCTCGAATCGACGGCCAGCGTTTTGGCGCCGTCCGAGATCGCCGCGTCGATGTAGAGGCCGTCGCGCACGGCGTCGCCGTGGTGCTGGAGCACGCCCTGATAGTCGCCGGACGAGGTGCCGCTGCTGCCGCCCGCGCCGGAACCCGCCGAGCTCCCGCCCGTGCCGCTGCCCGCGCTGCCGCCCGCGGGCGAGGCACCGCCCGTCGAACCGCCGGCGCCGCCCGTCATGGCTCCGCCCGTGCCGCTGCCGCCGGTGCCCGAACCGCCCGTGCCGCTGCCGCCGGTGCCCGAGCCACCCGTGCCGCTGCCGCCGGTACCCGAGCCGCCCGTGCCGCTTCCGCCGGTGCCCGAGCCGCCCGTGCCGCTGCCGCCGGTGCCCGAGCCACCCGTGCCGCTGCCGCCCGTGCCGCTGGCCTTGCCGGCCGAACCGCTCGAACCGCCGGAACCGGTGGTCGCGCCGCCGGTCGCTCCGGAGCCGGTGCTGCTTCCGCCGGTGCCCTTATTGTCCGAACCATCCGAGCCGCAAGCGGCGAGGGGGACCGCAAATGGGAGAACGAGCAGAAGAGAAAGCGCGCTTCGGTTCACGTTTCACCTGTACCTGTGCAGCGCGAATCCGTGACTACGGTTCGCTGATAACGCGGGGGAACGGCGTGAAAGGTAACATCTGGTTTAGGCTGAAACCAGCTGCGTTTGATCTTACCCGCCGCTTGAAAATTGGCGTTCATACGACAATCGGCTCGTGTTCGTAGCCGCCGATCGGGAGAGTAACCGGCCGCCGCCGTTTTCTGTCGCGGCGCTCTGCCACGCGCCTCCCCGTCACGCGCCGACTCCCTCGAGCGACCCGTACGGCGCTCGAGCGCGACCGCGCCCCGCGCTTTTCGCCGCGGCCCGGCGCGCCTCGCACCCGGCGTTTCTCGCGTGATCCGCGCAGGATCGCGCGCCCCCTGTGGCGGGGATGACTTTTGCGCTATCAAGCGCCCCCATGGCGAGTACGGAGACGGGAGAGAAACGGCGCGATTCCAAGCGCCCCTCCGACGAGGACAGGCCGCGCCGTCGTGACAGCGACGCGCCGCGGAAGAAACGCCGCGTTCAGGAAGAGCCGACGCCGGTCGTGAGCGGCCGCTTCCTCACCGCGGCGGTGATCGTGCTCGGTCTCACCATTCTCCCGATGTCGAACGTGGGCGCGTGGTTCGAGCCGAAGGACCCGACGATCCCGAAACCGAACACGTGGACCGTGGGCTCGAAGGCGACCGTGGCGATCACGCTCATCACGGCCGACTACAACAAGCTCTTCTGCGCCGACGACAAGGACTTTTCCGGCTACCACTGCGCCTTCAAGGCCGAGAACGAGCCGTGGCCGCGCGATCCGACCAAGCCGCTCGACGACAACAAGGCGACGGTCATCCAGCCGTACCGCACGTGGCTCGACAATCAGCTCGTGCTCGTCGCCGGACTCTGGGCGCAACCCGCCGTGGCAACGCGCCTCCATCAGGAGCCGGCGGGCGGCGTGGAAGAGGACAAGCTCGCGCGTTTCGTCGTCGAGTGTCAGGTGACGTTCATCGGCAAGATGGACGGCGTGAAGCTCCGCTGGGGGCCGGGCCAGTGGACGAACCCGGACATGAACCCGATGCTCGCCAAGCCCGAGTCCTGCAAGCTCATCGAAGCGGAAGCACCCTGAGCGGCCGGAGCGCGCGCCCGTGAGTTTCGCGCGCCTGCTCGCAACCTGGTTCGGCTGCGGGTTCTCGAAATTCGCGCCGGGCACCGTGGGGACGCTCGGAGCGCTCCCGCTCGTCTACTTTCTGCACGGCTTCGGCATCGTCCCGTACTGGTGCGGCACGCTGCTCGTGACGGTGCTCGGCGTGTGGGCGAGCACGCGCATGTCGATCGAGCTCGGGGTGGAAGACCCGCAGTCCGTCGTGATCGACGAGGTGAGCGGCGTGATGATCGCGGTCGGGATCGGCAGCGGTCTCGCCTTTCGTGACAGCCTGGTGAGCGCGGCCGTGGCGGTCGTGTGCTTCCGGGTGTTCGACATTTGGAAGCCGGGGCCGATCGACAGCGTGCAATCGTTGCCGCGCGGCTTCGGGATCATGGCCGACGACGTCCTCGCGGGCGTCGCCGCGGGCATGGTCGCCGACGCCGTGGCGTCCTTCCTCTGACGCGGGCGGCGCGGCGCGCTCTCAGCGGTAGTCCTTTGCGCTCGGGCCGAGCAGCGTGCCGCACATCGTCTTACAGAGGATGTCCTTCGGCGAGCACGTGCACGCCCCTTTTTGTTTGAGCTCGAGTTTCTGCTTCATCTCCTCGAGCGTGAAGCCCGCGTCCTTTTCGACCCGCTCGAGCGGCCACTGCTTTTCGATTTGCTGGGGCGTGCGCGGATCGGTCGGCTTGCCGTCGGGCTCGGCGCAGCAGCGGAAGCCCAAAAAGTAATAATAAAAGCCCTCGTCGTGCGTGTAGATCTTGGGGCGGCACTGATTGCGCACGCCTTTGTACCAGGGCCCGCCGGTGTGCACGCTGTCGAACTTGCCGCGAAAATCCGTGCGCTTGTAGGACTCGCTCGCGACGACTTCGTCGACGTTGCCGGGCAGATCGGCGACGCCGTACTCGCTCACGCAGCCCGGCTGACTCCCGTTGCGCACGCCCTTCCACAAGCGCGCAAGCTCGTTCGGATCGCGCGCCGCGACCTTCTTCATGTCGGGGCTGTCCCACTCGACGTCGCCGAGACACTTGTTCGTGTCACGCACGTAGCCGTAGGGAAACGGCAAGTAGCGCGGCCCTTCGCACGCCATGGTCCATTCCGACTCGGTGCAGAGACGCTTGCCGACCGCCGCGCACTTGAGCTCGGCCTGGTGGAAGCGGTTCATGACCTCGGGGCGTTCGCCCTTTTGATTCGGCCATGTGTACGTGTCCATGCAAAAGCGCTTCTTCACCTTGTCGCCGACGCAACGTGACCACGGCTCGAATTCTTCACAGATGAGCTTGCGATTGCTCTTGTCGTACCAGCTCGAGGTGCATTTGTTTTCGACGTCGGTGCAGTAGTCGCCGTCGACCAGCACCATGCCCGCGGGGCAGGCGCTTTCCGCCGCGCTCGAGTCCGATTCCGCCGCGGCGGAGACACTCGGGCTCTCGCTCGTCGGGGCGCCGGCGCTCGGCACGGTGGAAGTAGCGGGGACTCCGACGGGCGCCGACACTGTCCCACTCGAAGGCGCCGCGGGCGGCGGGGATGCGGTGTGTGACGGCAACGTCTCCGCGATGGGGCTACGCGAAGCGGAACAAGCCGCGCCAAAAAAGAGAGCCGAGCTCAAAAAAATTCCGCGCATTCGCTCGGCACCCTACCAGAGCTCGTGTAAGAATCGACTCGACTTGCCCGCAAATGGGATGAACGGTGAGGCGGACCACGATGCGCGAGCGTTCGCACGCGTCGGCATCGTGGGTGACGTGCATGCGGAGGACGAAGCGCTCGAGCTCGTGCTCGACGATTTCGCGCGCCGCGACCTCGGCACCATCCTCTGCGTCGGGGACGTGGCGGACGGTCTCGGCGACGTGAACCGCTGCTGCGCGTTGCTCGAAGATCGCAAGGTGGTCACGGTCATCGGCAATCACGACCGCTGGCTCCTCTCGGGTGAGCGCCGCGACGCCACGGGCGCGACGCCGAGAAACGGCCTGAACGCGCGGAGCCGCGCCTTCCTCGACGCGCTCCCGTCCACGCGTGCCTTCTCGACGCCGTACGGCAATCTACTGCTCTGTCACGGTATCGGGGACGACGACATGTCGGGCGTCAAACCCGACCACCTGCGTCACGATCTCGAGCGCAACGACGCGCTCAAGCGCGTGCTCGCCGGCCCGCGTCTCGACTGGATGGTGAACGGCCACACGCACCGCGCGATGGTGCGCCGCGTCCGGCACCTCACGATCATCAACGCCGGGACGCTGCACCGGAACGACGAACGCCGCGCATGCATCGTCGACTTCCCGGAGCGGACCGCCACGTTCTTCGAAGTGCTCCCGACCGGCCTCTCGGAGCACGAGCGCGTGACCTTGCCCGACATCGACGAGTGGAGTCGGACGTAGTCGAAGCGCCAAGCCGAGTTGAACTCGTCTCACTGGCGCTGCACTAGCGGCAGGACGGCGTGCCGTCGGCGCGCAAGTTGCAGGACTCGACGACGTCGCATTTCGAGAGATCGCCGCCGAGTTTGTACTCGTTGAACTCCTCGTCCGCGCAGGGCCCGAACGGAAGGTCGCCCCAAAAGTCGTAACCGACGAGCGCGCCGCTCGCGTCGAACGCGTACGCGGTGCCGCCGAGTGCGCCGAAATTCGGCGTGTACCAGGTGACGCCGCAGCCGATCGTCGCGAGCACCGTGGTCAGATCGACGAACGTCGCGAGGTAGCTCTGCTGATCGGCGGGACAGTCGCGCACGAGGGAACACGAGCTCACGACGTCGGTTTCGTTCTGCCACGCGCGACACGCGACGCTTCCGCCCGCCGCGGGCGGCGTGCTTCCGCACGGCAGGAGATTCGCTTGCGTCGGATCGTTCGGGTCGCTCGGACCCCAGCGGCAGCTCGTCTCCGCATGGCAGTAAACGTAGGGTTGTCCGGTTTGTAGGCCCGTCACGCCGCCGCACAGCGTGCTCGCCGGGTCGGCGCGGTACGCGCCCGCGAGCGTCCCCGTGTCGTCGTAGCTGCATTGCACGCTGCTCGCGTCGCCCGTGACGACGAAGCCGCACCCCGAACGCAAGGTGAGCCCGGCGTCGCCGTAGTGCGCGAGCTCGCCGCTCAACGCTGGCTCGCAGTCGGAAATGGGGTTCGCGGGATACACGCAGTCGGGCGTGGTCGCGAACACGCCGCTCGCGGGCGGCGGATCCGGGCAGTCGCAGCCGCAGACGTCGCCCGTGTCCGCGGCGTCTTTCGGGATGTGGCACTCGCGGACGGCGTCGCAGGCGTCGATGAGCGTTCCGAAGCTGTACTCGCCCGTGCCGCAGGGTCCGGCGTCGTCGCTCGAGCTCACGCTGCGATCGAGGCCGACGAGCGCGCCCGTGCCGTCGAAAACGTAGGTGTTGCTCGTGACCGCTCCCGAGTCGACGTCGCGGATCTCGGTGAGGCCGCAGCCGACGCGCGCGTAATTCTGCGGGGCGACGTGGCCGGTCGCGAGGTAGCCGCGCAGGGTCTGCGGGCAACCGCCGAGCGCGGCGCACGCGTCCGTCAGGGTTTGCGCGGTTCGGTAGCGATCGCAGGCGCTCGGCGGGCTGGCGCCGCCGTTCGACCCGGCCGCGCCGTTCGACCCGGCCGTACCGTTCGATTGGCCTCCGCACCCGGCGAACGCAAGCCACGAAGCGGCGACGGCGACGGCCCCGAACGAGCGCATGCGCGCGACCGTAGCATCGGACCTTCGCGAAACGGAGGCGAACTCGCGTTCACCCCCCTCCGACACCCCAGAGTCGATCGGCGAGGCCCGACGCTCGCTCGACTCGCGTCGTGACGGCGACGCGCAGCACGCTCTCCGAGCCGAGAATCGTGACCTTTTTCCGCGCGCGGGTCACGGCCGTGTAGACGAGCTCGCGGGTGAGCACGGGCGACGGCCGCTCCGGCAAGACGAAGACGACCTCGGCGAATTCGGAGCCTTGGGATTTGTGCACGCTGAGCGCAAAGGCCGTCTCGTGCTGCGGCAGGCGCGCGGGCGAGAGATCACGCAAAATGCCCGGTGTTTCGCCGCGAAACCAGGCGCGCGTCGGGGCGCCTTCGGCCGGAGACGCGAGCACGCCCACGTCGCCGTTGAAGAGCCCGCTGTCGTAGTCGTTCGCGACCACGATGACGGGGCGCCCGTCGTAGAACGAACCGCGCGGCTCGAGGCGCCCGCGCCGGCCGAGCTCGGCGGCGGCGAAGGCGTTCAACCCCGCCACGCCGAACGGACCGCGCCGGTGCGCCGCGAGCACGCGAAACCGATCGAGGCGCGCGAGCCGCTCGGCAGGCGAGCCTTCGCGGAGCTCGCCGAGCCCGGCGGCGACGAGCGGCCCGAGCACGCGCTCGAGCTCCTGGCGGTCGGCGACGGGAACGAGCGAGACGCCGCCGCCGCGGGCGAGCACCTCGAGAACCGCCGCCGGGTCCCCGGCGTTGACGGCGCGAGCGCGCGCGGCAATCCCGCCGTCGTCGTCGAAACGGTGACTCTCGGTGAGATGGACCATGCCGTCGTGGAGCCCCGGCTCGCCGTGCCCGCTCGCTTCGGGCAAGCGCATGCCGGCGAAATCGCCGATCTGTCGCGCGAGCTCGCGCGAGACGCCCTGCCCCGCGCCCGCGTAAATGTCGGCCAAAATCGCGCCCGCCTCGACGGACGCGAGTTGATCCTTGTCGCCGAGCAGGAGCAACCGCGCCTCGGGGCGCACGGCGAGGACGAGCTTCGTCATCAGCGCGAGGTCGACCATCGACGCTTCGTCGACGACCACCACGTCGTCGGGCAGCGGGTGACGCGCGTCGCGGCGGAAGCGCGTCGGCTTCGACGCCTGGAAGCCGAGCGCGCGATGCAACGTCGAGGCTTGCGTCGGGATGGCGAGCGGCCCGGGCTCGAGCTCGAGCTTGGCGAGCGTGTCGCGGATGGCGTCGCCGAGGCGCTGGGCGGCTTTGCCGGTCGGCGCGGTGAGCAAAATGCGATGGAGCGGTCGCCCCGCCGCGAGCGCTTGTTCCTGCAGGAGCACGAGCGCCTTCGCGACCGTGTACGTCTTGCCCGTGCCGGGTCCGCCGGAAATCACCGTGAGGCGCCGGCGCAGAAAGACGAGCGCGGCGACGCGCTGGAGCGCCCCGCGCGTGTCCGCGGCCGGAAAAAGCCGCTCGATGCTGCGCGCGAGCGCCACGGGCTCGAGCGCTTCCGGGGGCGGCGCGTGACGCGCGACGAGGGCCGCCGCAAGCGCCGCTTCGTAGTCGAAGTAGCGCTTCAAGTAGAGGCGCCCGCGCGCGTCGAACACGAGCGGGCGCGCTTCGCTCGCCGTGTCGGCCGCCATGACGAGCGGACTCTCTGCGAGCTCTCGCTTCCACGCGTCGGCCGCCGGCAGCGCGAGCTCTCCGAGCGACTCGCCGTCCGCGTTCGTGAAGGTGCGCTCGGCGAGCTTGCGCAGGTCCACGCAGGTGTGACCCGCCTGCACGGCGGCGCTCGCGAAAGCGGCGGCGAGAAGCACCGTCTCGGAACCTTCGCCCCCCATCTCGCCGAGCGCGAGCGCGAGCTCGCGATCGAAGACGGAGAGCACGCCGTGTTCGACGAAGCGCTCGAGCAGGTCGAAGCTCGTCACGCCGCGCCCCCGTCGAGCAGGGCCCCGAGCGCCCGCAGGCGGGCGAGCGGAGGCTTCTCGTAGAAAATGCCGGTTTTTCGGCCGGGCTGCATGCCCTTCACGAACAGATAAAAGACGCCGCCGAACCTGGTCTCGTAGTCGTAACCGGGCTCGACGCGCGCGAGAAAGCGATCCACGGCGAGCGTGTAGAGATGGTACTGGAGATAGTAGTGCGAATCGGCCATCTCGCGCGTCATGCGCGCGGCGTCGTACTCGCTCGCGAGCTCGCCCAAGTGGTTCGTCTTGTAGTCGACGACGTAAAAGAGACCGTCGTGGCAAAAGACGAGGTCGATGTAGCCCTTGAGAAAGCCGCGCAGTGACGCAAACCGGAGCCCGGCCACGCGCTCGGCATAACTCGCCGGCACGGCCGCGCTCGGGTGGTCGTGGAAGGCGCGCGCGAGCCGCTCCACGTCGAGATCCGCGCGGGTTCCCGCTTGCGCCACGGGCACGCGGAATTCGAGCTCGTTGAAGCGGCGTTCGAGCGGCACGTCGGCGAGCCGAAACGCGCAGGGGCTGAGCTCGGCGTCGAGCGCGTCCGTCACGGCGCGGACGGCGCTGCCGAGCAGTCGATCGCGTTCGTCCGCGGCGAATTCACGCGCGTAGCCGAAGCTCTCGAATTTCTCGGTCGCCACCTCGAGCACGTCCTCGCCCGTCGCGTTCGCGAAGTCGATGTCCTCGAAAATCTCGTGGAAGAAGTTACCGGCGCGCGGGCCGCGCGGAAAATCGGCGAGCACGATGCGCGCTTCGGACGACGCGCCCAGAACCTCCGCGTCGTCACCGAGCGTCGCCGCTTCGTCGAGCGCGACGGCGTCGTGATCGCGCGCGGCTTCGTCGGCGAGCGGCGTTTCGTCGTGGAGCGCCTCGTGGGCGTGACGCGTGAGCCCGGAGAAGCTCTCCGTGCGCTCGAAGCGCGTGACGGGCGCCTCAACGCGGCGCGCGGCGAGGAGCGCCGGATCGCCGTGCAGGCGCGGCAACGCCTCGGCCGTGTGGCGCGCCGACACGCGCCGCACCGCGATCGCGCCGCCGGACGCGGCCGCGATGTCGTCGAGCGCACGCGTCACCTCGGCATCGGTGAGCTTGTCGGTGCGGGTGACTTTGATGTCGCCGGACCAGAGAAAACTCGGGTCCGGATGCAGCACGAAGCCGAACGCCGCCGTCCCGCACCAGCGCACGATGGACCAGAGGAGCGTGCAGCGATGTTGGGCCCGCGTGAGCGCCACGTACGCGACGCGCACCTCTTCGGCGATCTGCTCGCGGCGATGGACCTCGATGTTCGGCGCGCGGCGCTTCTTGTCGACGTCGACGTCGAGCATCGCGACGCCGTTTTCGTGAAAGAGCTTCGGCTGGCCCGGCGTGTTCGAGATGGGCCCCGCCGCCCACAAAAACGGGCAATACACGATCGGGAATTCGAGACCCTTCGACTTGTGGATCGTGAGGATGCGCACGGCGTCCGTGTCGCTCTCGAGCCGGATCTCGGTGTGTTCGCCGCGATCGGCGTCGTCCTGCCGTTGCTCGCGCAGCCAGTCGAGAAGCGCGGCCGGGCCGAGCTTGCGTTCGGACGCGGCGCGCTCGACGAGCTCACCGAGGTGGAGCACGTTCGTGAGACGCCGCTCGCCGCCCTTTTGCGAGAGCAGGCGCTCGGGCGCGCCGACGTCGCGCAGCAATTGGCGAAACATCCGCAAAAAGCCGCGCTCGGCCCAGAGCGCCTGCCAGCGCTGGAACGCCTCGACCCAGCGCTCGAGCTCCGCCGGTTCCTCGTCCAGGCGATCGATGGCGTCGCCCTTCTCGCCGACGAGCACCGTCGCGAGCGCGCGTTTGCGGGCCGAACCGCTGCCCGGATCGAGCACGCCGTCGAGCACGCGCTCGAGATCGAGCGCCTCCTCCGACGTCCACACGCTCTTGTCGTTGATCACGACCGAGTTGATGCCGAGATCGCGCAGGGCGTCTTGCACGAGAAAGCATTGATTGTTGTTGCGCGTGAGCACCGCGACGTCGGCCGCGCGCGCGCGGCGGCCCGCGATCGTCGTGTTGCCGGCGAGGAGCCGCGCAATTTCGGCGGCCACGATGCGCGGCGCCTGATTTTCCGCGTTCGGTCGCGGCAAGGCGACGGTCGGGTC
>DATJXW010000126.1:0-51362 GCA_035499895.1 Polyangiaceae bacterium
GAGCGGCGTATTCGTATAGCCGAACTTCAGACCAGCGACTTCGAGGAGGGGCACGGCTCGTTGACCTCGGCGCGCGCGGGTTTAGCACCGAGGGCCGAGCTCTGCGCACTCACGGCGATTTTTCCGGCGAGATTGCGGCGCGGGTCGAGTGGGCTACCCTTCGGCGAAGACTCGATGACTCGAACGCGCTTCTTCTTGACGGTCGTTGGTTCTGGCACGGCGCTCGTGCTCGCGTGCTCCGCGGGCGGCAAAGGCGACGGCAACGCCGGCCTGACGGAGCCGAACGCCACGGGTGGAACCGGTGTCAGTCTCGGCGGCACGAGCTCCGGCACGAACTCGAACGGCGGCACCGTCAACGCGTCGGGCGGCAGCATCTCCGTGAGCGGCACGTCGGGCACCGGCGGGACGACCATGACGGACCCGGACACCCGCATGCCCGCGTGCGCGAGCGGTTGCTCCGACTTGGCGTCGACCGGACCCATCCTCGACACCGGCGTGCCCGCGAACGCTCCGAGCATGTTTTCGGGCTCGCCTTCGGGCACGGGTCCGTGCGTGGTGGAACCGGGCGACAACACGCTGCTCCCGTACAACTGGCTCCGGCCCCGCGTGCAGATCAACGGCGGTGCGACCGGCGCCGTCTACCAAATCACGATCTCGACGCCGCGCGAGGCCGACATGCTCGTCGCGTACACGAACAAGAGCACGTGGATCTTGCCCCAAGAGTATTGGGACGACGCCGGCACGCCCAACGCCGACCCGATGAACCCGAAGGGCCTCACCTACAACGTGTTCGACGAGGACATCACCGTGACGGTGCGCGCGAGCACGGGCGGCGCGACGAGCGTGAAGTTTCGCATCGCGCCCGTGAAAGCGGCGGGTTCCATGGTGTTTTGGAGCTCGATCACCACCGACCCCGGCGCGAACACGAACGCGCTTTACGGCTTCGCGCCGGGCGACGAGGGCATCACCGTGGCCCTCAAGCCGCTCGACGTGAAGACGACGATCATGGACGACACGGCGGGCACGCCGAAGCGCGCGATCACCGACCAGAAAGACGGCCCCGTGCCGGCGGGGCGCGTGCGTTGCGTCGGCTGTCACACGTCGACGCCCGACGGCGCGGCCGTGAACATCACCGATCACTGGCCGTGGAACGTGCGGCTCGCGAACTTGTCGGGCGACAACGCCGGCAACGCGCCCGACTACGTGACGCCGATGGGCGACCTCTTGATGCAGATGCCGTGGCAGGGCGTGACGAGCTACTCGTCGGGCGACTGGGCCGCGGGCAACCACCGTTACGTCACGTCGTTCGGCAAGCGCCCCGACATGGTGTCATCGCAGCCGTGGACTTTCTGGAGCACCGATTACGGCAACGGCGTCCAGGTGCCGTACACGGGCATGGACGACTTGATTTGGCTCGACGTTGCCGCGCCGGGCACGGCGCCGCCCGACCTCGCGAAAGTCGAGGCCGGCATGCAGAGCGACGACAACCACGCGATCGAGGACGCGTGCATTTCGGCTCAGGGCACGGGCTGGGACATCATCGCGCGCACGGGCGACACCCACGGCGCCGTGCTTCCCGACTGGAGTCACGACGGCACGCGCATCGTGTACACCTCGACCGATTCGACGGCGGACGGTCACGTGGGCTGGGAGCCGGGCAAGAACGTGCAGCCGCCGACCACGGTCGACCTTTATACGGTGCCGTTCAACGACGGTAAGGGCGGCACCGCCACGCCCGTCATGGGCGCGAGCGTCCCCGCCGACGCCGAGTACTACCCCGATTTTTCGGCCGACGACGCGCTCATCGCCTTCACGCACGTCTCGAATTTCAAGGCGTTGCAAACGGACGACCTCGGCAAGGAAATCTATTATCGGCCGCAGGCCGAGGTGTACGTCGTGCCGTCGAACGGCGGCACCGCGCTGAAGCTCGCCGCCAATGCGCCGCCCGCGTGCACGAACGACGTGAGCCCCGGCGTCTACAACAGCTGGCCGAAGTGGTCGCCCATCGTGCGCGCCGCGAACGGGAAGAAGTACTACTTCTTGATCTTCTCGTCGGCGCGTGAATCACCCGGCATGGTGAAGGACGAGAGCGGCAACCCGACGACCTCGCCGATGTCGCAGCTCTACATGACCGCGATCGTCGACGACGGCAGCGGCGCGCTCACCTCCTACGGCGCGGCGTACCTCTGGAACCAGCGCTACCTCGTGACCGCGAACGCCGCGGATCCGAGCAACCCGACCATCGCCGATTTCGTGCAGAACAACGTGACGCCGGCGTGGGACGAGTTCCAGGCGCCGCCCGTGCCGCCCGTGAAGATCACCGTGAAGTGACGCTCACACGCCGGGCGGCGGGAGCGAGCCGCGCTCGCGGCGCGCGATGCGTTCGGCGAGCACGCGCAGCGTCTCGACCATGCCGATGATGAGGTAGACGCTGAGGAGCCAGATCAGGACGAATTCGGGGCGAAAGCGCTGCCACACGAAGATGCTCGAGCCGATGACGAAGAGCACGAGCAGGATCGTCCCGGTGTCGAAGCGGAGGTCCTTGAACGAGCGGAAGCGGACGTTCGAGACCATGAGCAGGCTCAGGCCGATCGTCACGCAGAGGAGCACGATGGTGTATTCGTTGCGTCCGATGAGGCCGCCCGCGGCGTGATTCGCGAGGACGAGCGAAATCAAGATGCCGCACGAGGGCGGGGTCGGGAGGCCCAGGATGTGACGGCCCGGTTTCGACGGGGCGCCGCTCGAGCTCGAGGCGAGCACGTTGAAACGTGCCAGACGCACCGCCGCGGCCGCGACGTACATGAACGAAACCAGCAGGCCGGGCACCGGTAACCGGTAGAGCACCCACTTGTAGACGAGAAACGCCGGAGCGACCCCGAACGAGATCACGTCGGCGAGCGAGTCGAGCTGCAGGCCGAACGCGCTCTGCGTCTTCGTCATGCGCGCCACGCGGCCGTCCATCAGATCGAACAGCATGGCGAAAATGAGCAGCACCGCGGCCCGGTAGACGTCTTCGTCCGTCGGGTGCTCGCGCGCGACGAGGCGGATCGCGTTGAAGCCGCAGAACACGCTGCCGAGCGTGATGAGGTTCGGCAGCACGAACAGCGTCTTGCGCAGGTCGAGCTTCGGTCGGTTGCGGTGCGGTTGGCGGCGTGGACGGCGAGGCCCCACGCAGCGAGCCTAAACCGGGCCCACCGGCAAGGCCAGCGAGCGGCGGAGCGCCCACTTTATTGGCCGTCCATGGGACGTAGGCCTACCCTTTCGCCATGCGCTCCGCCTGCTTCAAGGCATTCGTCCGCCTCGCCCTGCCGCTCCTCGTCTGCTCGACCCAGGCCTGCTCGAGCGACAAGCAACACCTGGAAAAACAGCTGTCGAAGCTCGAGGACGACGTCCGGCACCTGCAGAGCGAGACCGATCGCATGGGCGAGCGGCTCGACGCGGTGGAGGCTCGCAATACGGCGGCTCCGCACTACGCCGAGGAACGGCTGGCCGCGAATCCGACCACCGTGACGCGTCCGAAGCTCAAGGTGGTTCGGGTCGAACCTGGCGCCGACGACGCCGCCGACGACCCCACCGAGGTCGAAGCGCCCGTCGCCGACACGCCGGACGCCGACACCGGGCCGCGCGTCGTGATCGAAGGCGAGGGGAAGAGCATCGAGAGCCGCACCTTGCCGGGGACGGCGCCGGTCGCCGCGAAGACCGCGCCCGTCTCGTCGAAGGTGACGAAGGGTGACGCGAAGGCGAACAAGGCGGAGGCGCCGTCGTCGAAGTGACGTTCCGACGGCTTTTTCCCACCTTCGTTGCCGTGCTCGCGCTCGGCGAAAGCCAGGGTTTCGCCCAGGCGCCGGGTCCGACCGATCCGAACGCGTCGCCGGCACCCGCACCCGCGCCCGCGCCGGCACCCGCGCCGGGCGTTCCGACTCCCGTTCCGGGCGGCCCGATCGTGACGCAAACACCGTACGGCGGCTACATGATCGGTCCGCCGATGACGGACCCGAACACCCTGCTGCCCTCGAGCTCCCAGCCCAAGGTCGGCGACCAGGCCGACACGTTCGACTTCAAGGGCGGCGGCAACGGGCCGACCGTCGTCGGCAATCCGAACGGCGCGGCGGTGCTGCCGGACAGCGGCGAGCTCCGCCATCCGCCGATCCCGCCGATTCACCTCGTGCGCCACGGTGACACGCTCTGGGATCTCTCCGACACCTATTACGGCAATCCGTGGCAGTGGCCGCGCATCTGGGCCATGAACCCGCAGGTCACGAATCCCCACTGGATCTATCCCGGCGACCAACTGCGCATGCAGCCCGACGGCTCCGTTTACGATCGTCTCGGCGCGGGCGAGGGGAAAGACAACGGCGCCGGCGCGAACGGTCCCGGCATCGTGAACCGGCGCCAGCGGCTCGCGAGAAATACCGTCGTTACCCGCGACCAGGGCTACCTGGGCGATCCGAATCGCGACACGTGGGGTGAAGTCGCCGGCTCCTCCGAAGAGCAGATGATGCTGGCCGAGGGCAACAAGGTGTTCGTGCTGCTCAAGCCGGACAAAACCGCGCGCCCGGGTGAAGAGCTCACCGTGTTTCGAAGCCTTCGCCGGGCCGACGAAGTTTCCGGCGCGCGCCGCCCGCCGGGAGACATCGTGAGGGTGCTCGGCACCATCAAGCTCGACAGCGTCGATTCGAAGACGCACATCGCGCACGGCGTCATCACGGAGTCCTTGGACGTGATCGAGCGCGGCGCGAAGGTCGGCCCCGTGCGCCGCCGCTTCGACGTCGTGCCGCCGCTGAAGAGCGACAAGGTCATCACCGCGCGGCTGCTCAATAGCTTCTACCCGCACGTTTACGTCGCGCAGAACCAGCTCGTCTTTCTCGACCGCGGCAGTCAGGACGGCCTCCGCCCGGGCAATCGCATGGTCGTGCTCCGTCGCGGCGACACCTGGCGTCAGTCGCTCGAGGCGAAGATGGCGCGGGACCACATGGACACCGACACCGGCGAGGTCGTCACCGTCGTGACCACGCCGCTCCCCGGCGAAGACGAGGACTTCCCGCAAGAACCCGTGGCCGAGCTCCGGATCCTCACGACCGAGGCGTATTCGAGCCTCGCGTTCGTGGTGCAGTCGCGGCGCGAGCTCGTTCCGGGCGACGTCGCGGCGACCCGCCCGGGCATGTAGTCGGCCGATTCACGCCGAGTCGCCGGCCCCGCGTGCGGCGGGGAAGGACCCGAGTAGAATGCCCCGAAATGGGCAAAAGCCGCGTGTTCTTCCCCGGCGAGGTCGTCGACCGCTGGCTCCGGCACGGCGAGGCCGAGCTCACGGGGGCCGAGCTCTGGGTGCGCTCCGAACGGCGCCGCTACCGCGTGGTCGAGGCGGTGCGCGTCATGCGCGAGGTGTCGGGCGCGCCGGAGGCGTTCGACATGACCGGCTCCGTGAAGACGCTCGCCTTCTTGCACGAGCTCGGCGCCGAGCTCTTGGGTGACTCGATGATCATCGCCGAGAACGCGTACGAGACGGTCATCGGCTGGCTCGGCACCGTGCTCGGTCCCGCGGGGCCGCCCGCCGGACTCGGCGGCGGCAGCGGCGAATACGTCGCGCGCTTTCTGAGAGGAGACGGCCGGCGGTGAACGCGCTCGCGACCATCGCCTTCTATCTCGGCGTCATCGCGTACTCGGCGGCGAGCACGCTGTTTTTCCTCGAGCTCGCGCGGCAAGGCGCGCTCGGCACGCGTGCCGCGTGGGGCCCGCGCGTGCTCGCCGTGGGCGCGCTCTTTCACGCCGTTCACGTCGTGACGGCGAGCATGCTCTTGAATCGCTGCCCGGTCGAGTCGCTGCATTTCGGCTTGAGCTTCAGCGCGCTCGTCGCCGTCGCGGCGTTCTTGCTCCTCAGGCGCCACGCGAACCTCGATCCGATGGGCGTCCTCGTCGCGCCGATCGCGCTCACCTTCTTGGTCGGCGCGCAATTCGTCGGCGTCGAGGAGCCGGAGGCGTTCGTCTCGCGCCCGCTCTTGATGCTGCACGTGACGGCAAACGTGCTCGGGCTCGGTATCTTCGTCGTGGCCGGCGCGGCCGGCCTCCTCTACCTCTTGCAGGAACGGCGCTTGCGCGACAAACGCGCGGGCGGCGTCGCCTCGCGGCTGCCTTCGCTCGACGTGCTCGACCGCGCGACGCACCGGCTGCTCCTGAGCGGCTTCCCGCTCCTCACGTTCGGCGTCGTGAGCGGCGCCATTTTTTCGCACCACCTCGCGACGTCGGGCGGCGCCGCGACCGCGCGCACGCTCTTCGGCTTCATGACGTGGTTTCTGCTGGCGGCCGTGCTGCTCTTGCGCAAGCTCGCGGGCGTGCGCGGCCGGCGCGCCGCTTACGGGACGGTGGTCGGCGTGCTCTGCATCCTGCTCGTGGTCGTCGTGTACGCGGTGCGCCCCGGAGGTCCGGGGTCGTGATCAGCGTCGTCGGCCTTTCGCACAAGAGCGCGCCGATCGACGTGCGGGAGCGTTTCGCGCTGCCCGCCGAGCGCGTGCCCGAGCTCTTGTTGTCCGTCGTCGAGCGGCCGCCGGTCGGCGAGGCTCTGCTCGTCTCGACGTGCAACCGCGTCGAGCTCGTCGCCGCGCCGCGCGCCGGTTCGACGCTCGAAGCCGTGGCCGCGGCGAGCCGTGACGCGCTCACGGCGCTCGCGCCGAGCACGCCGCAACAGTCGCTCTACGCGCTCACGGGCGGCTCGGCCGTGCGGCACCTCTTCGGCGTGGCGGCGTCGCTCGACTCGCTCGTGCTCGGGGAGCCGCAGATCCTCGGTCAGGTGAAGGAGGCGTACGAGATCGCCCGCAAGACCGGCACGGTGGGCTCCGTGCTCCACCGCACGCTCTCGCGCGCCATTCGCGCCGCCAAGCGCGTCCGCTCCGGCACCTCGATCGGCGCGGGCCAGGTGTCGGTGCCGAGCGTCGCGGTCGACTTCGCCCGCCGCATCTTCGGCGATTTGCGCGGCCGAGCGGTCTTGCTCGTGGGCTCGGGCGACATGGCCGAGACGACGGCGCGCTCGCTCCAGTCGTCGGGCGCGCGCCTCCTCGTCATCGGGCGTACGCCGGAAAAGGTGCGCGCCCTGGCCGAGAGCTTCGGCGGCGAGCCGCGCGCCTGGAACGACCTCGCGGCGGCGCTCGAGGTCGCCGACGTGGTCATCACGAGCACGAGCGCGCCGGGCTTCGTCATCGAGCCCGGGCCCGTCACGAGCGCGCGCAAGAAGCGGCGCGGCAAGAGCCAATTCTTCATCGATTTGGCCGTCCCGCGCGACGTGAACCCGGCCATCGAGGGCATGGACGGCATCTTCCTTTACAACGTGGACGACTTGTCGCGCATCGTGTCGGAGTCGCTGCTCACGCGCGGGCGCGAGGCCGCTCAAGCGCTCACCATCATCGACGAGGAGGCGAAGAGCTTCGATCGCTGGGCCGACGCGGAGCAGGCCACGCCGCTCGTCGTCGCGTTGCGTGAGCGCATTCGCGTCGCCTTGCGCATCGAGCTCGAGCGCAGTTTGCGCGGCAGGCTCCGGCACCTCGGGCAGCCCGAGCGCGACGCGCTCGAGACGATGCTCGACGCCTCCGTCAATCGCGTGCTGCACGAGCCCACGACGCGCCTGCGCCAGGCCGCGAGCGCGAGCGACCTCGATATCCCGGCTTTCGCCGAGCTCAGCACGGCGCTCGAGCACGTGTTCGCGCTCGACGAAGCGGACGCCGAGAGCGAGCCGCAGCCGTCGGATGCCGCGGCCGCGCTCGCGCCGGTTTCGGATCCGCTCGCCGCCAAGCTAGGCCAAAGTTGATGCCCCGACTCGTTTACGCCACGCGCAAGAGCAAGCTCGCCCTCGCGCAGTCGCGCGCCTTCGTCGCCGAGCTCCAGAGGCACCATCCCGAACTCGACGTCGAGGAGCTCACCGTCGTGACGACCGGCGACATGGTGCAGGACCGGCCGCTCGCGGAAGTCGGCGGCAAGGGGCTCTTCGTCAAGGAGATCGAGCAGAGCCTCGCGGAGCGCCGCGCGGACGTCGCCGTGCACTCCTCGAAAGACGTGCCCGCGGAGCTCGCGCCGGGCATGGTGCTCGGCTGTTTTCCCCGGCGCGAAGATCCGCGCGACGTGCTCGTGTCGCGCTCGGGGGCGAAGCTCGCCGAATTGCCGGCGGGGAGCCGCGTCGGCACCACGTCGCAACGGCGCGCCTTGCAGCTCAAGCGGCGCCGGCCCGATCTCGTCGTCGTGCCCCTCCGCGGCAACGTCGATACGCGCCTGCGCAAGTGCGAAGAAGGCGTGGTCGACGCGATCCTGCTCGCGCGAGCCGGCCTCGTGCGGCTCGGCCTCGCGGAGCGCGCGACGGAAGTGCTCGAAGCGAACGTGTGCTTGCCGGCGATCGGGCAGGGAGCGCTCGCGGTCGAGCACCGTGCCGACGACGAACACGCCGCGCGGCTGCTCGCGCCGCTGTCGCATGCCGAAACGAGCGTCGCGGTTTCGGCGGAGCGCGGCGTGATGGTCGCGGTCGAGGGCGACTGCCAAACGCCCGTTGCGGCGTACGGCGTGCGGAGCGGCGACGAGCTCTGGTTGCGCGCGCTCCTCACCGAGCCCGACGGCTCGAACTACCGCGAAGCCGAGCGCCGCGCGCCTTGGCCCGGCACGCTCGCCGAAGCGAGCGCCGTCGGTCGCGACCTCGGCGCCGAGCTTCGCCGGAGCGGCGCGCGTTGAGCCGGCTCCGGCTCGTCTGGCTCTCGGTCACGGCGCTGCTCGCCTGTTCGCGCGTGCCGGCGTTCGCGCAGCCGGAGGGCGGCCTCATGGATCCTTCGGCGTTGAAGGGCGGGGATTTCATCGACTACCGCAAGCTCACGCGCGCGGATTTTCGCGGTAAGGCGCCGTCGGGCGCGGCCGCCGAGCACGCCGACGCGATTGGCGCCCAAACTCACGCGATTTTGCGCGCCGATTCGAACCTCGACGTCTGGATCGACGGCGCGGCGCAGCCGAGCGGTCGCGTCGTTTACAGCGGCAAACTCGCGCACCGCCTGCATTTCCGCGCCGAAATGGACCGCCGCCGCTCGTGGTGGAACCCGCGGCTCGACGGCATCCCTCCCGCCTACGTGCTCGAGCACGAGCAAATCCATTTCGCCATCGCCGCGGCCGAAGCGCACAAGCTCAATCAAGAGGCGCCCGAGCTCACCGAACGCATGCACGCCGCCGCCGACAGTCAGGAAGGGGTGCGCGACGCGATCCAGAAGCAGCTGAACGACGTGATCCGCGGCGCCTTCGACGAGGTCATGGCCGAAAACCGGGACTTCGACGAGGACACCTCCGGCCGTTTCGAACCCAAGAAGCAGGCGGAATGGCTTCGCAAGGTGACGGCGGAGCTCTCCGAAAAATGAGCGTGTTCGTCACGTCGATTCGAGTCGACGGATGAGCTCGGGCACGTTGACCGCCGTAACGGCACTCGTCCCTTCGAGTTCGTGAGCGTGCGGGGCGCGGCAGGCGACGAAGCCTCGCATCAGCGACCGCGCAGAACCTGTCCCGAAGCCTGGAGGACGGAGAGCCAGGCCTTTGCGGTGTTCGGCGCGACACCCACGTCTCGGGCGAGATCGCGCGCAGCGGCGGCGCGGGCAAGGACCACGCGCTCGGAACCTCCGCGCGCTCGCGACTGTCGAAAAGCCCGATGAACACGTCGCCCCGCCCCGCCGTCGTCGTCGTGCGACTTCTGCTGCTGCTCGTGCTCTCGGCGGCGAACGCCCGTGCCCTCGAAGGCGCTCGAGACCACACGATCGTGCGCGCGGTGTTCGCCGAACAGCGGCTTTGGCTGCTCGACGCAGGCGGGTCGCTCACGACGCTCAAACCGGGCGGCAAGTCGCGTTTGCCGTCCGCGTTGCCGAACCCGGTGCTCGACGTTTGTTCGGCGGCCGGTCACCTCGAAGCGCTCATGTGCGCGAACGACCCGTGCAGCCGTTGGATGCTCGTGTCGGTGAGCCAGGGGCACTGGGTGGACGGACCGCTCGTCTCCTCGGAAGGCGACGGACTGCCGAGCCTCGCGTGTACGCCGAACGCCACGCTCTTGGTGACGAATCGGCGAGCCGTTCGCTTCGCCGGTTCCAAAATCAGCGAGCACGAACTGTCCCGCTCGCTCGACCCTCGCGCGCAAGTGCTCGCCCTTTCGCCGGACCATGTGCTTTTGGGCACGGCGACCGGGGAATTCATCGGCGGGCTTCTCGGTCTCGACATGCGGAGCGGGCTCGTTTCGCTGCTCGGCGATCCGCACGCAAGGGACGCAAACGGAACCGAAGGTTGCGGAGGGCTGTTGAATCCGAACTGCGTTTCGGTGGCAGGCATGGCGGCCGAGCCGTGGCACCCCGGCTGCGCCGCGGTGGCAGTCGGCTCGACGGGACTCGTGACGGGCGGGATCTGGGAGGTGTGCGGCGACGAGGTGCGGCAGGGCTTCGTGACGCTCGCGAGCGGAAGCGACGGTCGCCGTCCGGGGGTGCCCGACCGCGTGCCGCTCTTGGCCGTCGGCTACGCGGAGCTCGTGCGGAGCGGGAACGACCTCTGGGCGTCCAATGCGAGCGGCCTCTTCCGCTTCCACGGCTCGTTGACGCCGGCCTTCGTTCCGTTTCCGAAGACGGAAGCGATCGACGGGCTCTTCGTGAGCTTCGCCGTGCCCGGTCTCGTGCTCGTGGACCGCGTGCCGGCGGACGGCGAGTACTTCTCGAATCCGCTGCTCGTTCCGACCCGCTGACTCGTCGCGGCTCCGGTCGCGAATACCTGCAATTTTATCGGCAAATCTGCCCTCTTTCTTCGCCCGCCATTATGGTAAGGTCCCCGCCCATGTCGTTCGGCAAGCTCTCCCGGTTGACGTTGACCCTGGCGCTCACGGCGCCGCTCACGCTCGGCGTCGTCGCGTGCGGCGGCGGCCAGGAAGAGGCGAAGCACGCCCACGTGAAGGCGGGAGAAATGCCGCAGGGTGGCGAGTGGCAGGGCGTCTACTTCAGCCCGCTCTACGGTTACCTGCACATCGTCGCGGACGGCAAAGCCGTGAACGGCGCCTGGCGCACCGCCGCCGGTGACGCGTACGGTGAGCTCCACGGCGAGATCGACGGTAACCTCCTGCGCTACGAGTGGAAGGAGCGCCGCATCGGCGCCGTCGGCGCGGACGCCGTGAAAAAGGGCAAGGGCTACTTCGTCTACACGATTCCGAAGGAGGGCGAAGCGCACGTCATCAAGGGCCAATGGGGCCTCGAAGAGGACGACGCCGGCAATCCGTGGGAAGCGGTGAAGCAGAAGAACATGCCGCCCGATTTGAAGAGCGTGCAGCCCGACGAGTACGAAGGTCGCGTTCAGGGCGGCGGCTGGGATCAAGGTTCCGGCGACGACAAGTCCGGCGACGACAAGTCCGGCGGCGATTCGAACTGAGCGCCGCGAGCCGACCTTGTCAGCCCAAAACGTTTCGGAAGCCGCGTCGGGACTCGAGTGGCGTGAGCCGCCCATTTTCGAGCGCGGCGCGCCCGGTCGCTCCGCGGTGTCGCTCGGCCCGAGCGACGTGCCCGCGGTCGACGTGAAGCAGGCGCTCGGCGCGCTCGCGCGGAAGGAGCCCGCCGGCTTGCCCGAGGTGAGCGAGCCCGAAGCCGTGCGTCACTTCGTGCGGCTGAGCCAGTGGAACTTCAGCATCGACACGCAGTTTTACCCGCTCGGGTCGTGCACCATGAAGCATAACCCGAAGGTGAACGAGTGGGCGGCGCGCCTGCCCGGCTTCGCTCAAGCGCACCCGCTCATGCCGCCGCACCTCGTCGCCGGGGCGCTCGAGCTCATGGTCGCGCTCCAAGCGCAGATCGCCGAGATCACGGGGATGGACGGCGTGAGCCTCCAGCCGGCGGCGGGCGCTCAGGGTGAGCTCACCGGGCTCATGATGATCCGCGCCTACCACCAGGCGTCCGGGCGCGCGCCGCGCAAGGTGTTCATTCCGGACAGCGCGCACGGGACGAACCCCGCGAGCTCGACGCTGAACGGCTTCGACTCGGTCGCGTTCCCGTCGGGGCCGCACGGCGTCGTCGAACCGGAGACGCTCGTGCGCGCGCTCGACGCGGCGCCGGGCGACGTGGCCGCGTTGATGATGACGAATCCGAACACGCTCGGACTCTACGAGCAGGCGATGCCGAAGCTCACCGAGCTCGTGCATGCGCGCGGCGGTTTGGTCTACGGCGACGGCGCGAACATGAACGCCGTGCTCGGTCGCGCGCGCCCGGGTGACGCGGGCGTCGACGTGATCCAGCTGAACCTGCACAAGACGTTCACGACGCCGCACGGCGGTGGCGGCCCCGGCTCCGGTCCGGTCGCGTTCAAGCGCCTGCTCGCGCCGTTTCAACCCATCCCCGTGGTGCGCAAAGACGGCGAGCGCGTCGTCGTCGATCACGATGCGCCGCAGAGCGTCGGTCGCGTGCGCTCCTTCTTCGGCAACTTCGGCATGATGGTGCGCGCTTACACGTACATGCGCGAGCTCGGTCCCGAAGGCTTGGCCGAGGTGAGTAACCTCGCCGTGTTGAACGCGCGCTACGTCGCCGCGCGGCTCGCCGAGCATTACCCGCTCGCGTATCAGACGGCCGCGCTCCACGAAGCCGTGTTCACCGATCGCGAGCTCGAAGCCGCGACCGGCGTGAAGACGCTCGACGTCGCCAAGCGCCTCATCGACTACGGCATGCACCCGCCGACCGTCTATTTCCCGCTCGTCGTGCGCGGCGCGCTGATGGTCGAACCCACCGAGACGGAAACGAAGCAGACGCTCGACGCCTTCGTGGCCGCGATGGTCGCGATCGCCCGTGAGGCGCGCGAGAACCCGGAGCTCGTGAAGCAGGCGCCGCACGTCACGCGGCTCGGCCGGCTCGACGAAGCCCGCGCCGCGCGCAAGCCGCGGCTGCGCTGGTCGCGCGAGCCGAATCAGGCCTGAGCGCGGCCGAAGCGGCGTCGCGCCGCGAAGTCGGGCGGAGGGCGCGATTGGCGGCGGTTTTTTCGTGGTTTTTTGTTGAGCCGGGGGCAACACATCCCTGACGACCGCGCACGAGTTCGGTCACCCCGGGGGGTGGCTCACTCGGGCGCGTCACAGGCGAGGAACTCACCGAGCATGATGCGCTCGTCGTCCGTCGGCGTCGGATCCGAAGGTGGCATGATGTGGTTGATGCCGTTCGGCCCGCCGGCGGCGTAGCTGTCGATCTCCTGCGCGTACGAGCGGATCGTGGGCAAATCATCCCAGTTTGCGTGCGGCGTCGCGCCGTTCCGCTCCTCGGTCGTCGTGAGCGTCGAGCTGTGACAGCGGGTGCAGTAGGACGCGAAAAAGTTCTCGGCCCATCCGCTGTACGTCACCGGCGGGTTCTGTATGTCGGGACAGGTCGAGCCCGTCGCGAGCTCGAGCTCCTGTTTCTGCGGCGGTGACGCATCTCCACCCGAGCAGCCCGAAACGAAGCCGAATGCGAGTGCGACACCGATGAGCCCCGTCGTCCTGGAAACGCTCTTGTTCACGAACACCCTGAATATTGCATGAAAAGGCTACTGAGCCCCCGCGTGCGCCCGACGACCGCCGTGAGGAGTTTCGGACCGCGTCATTGACTCATGAGCCTAGGGCGAGGCTCGCGCTCTGGGGAGGGGCTTTTGACATGCCCTCCTCGAAGCGTAACATGCAAGCTTAGTTTGGCTCAGTCCCCTGTCAGAGTCGGAGACGTCGTCGGCGGGCGGTTCCGGATCGATCGCCTGCTCGGCTCGGGCAGCATGGGCTTCGTCGTCGCCGCGTGGCACCTCGAGCTCGATCAGCCCGTCGCGTTGAAGCTCTTGAACGCCGACGTGTTCGAGCAAGGTGAGGCGGCGGCGCGCTTTCGGCGCGAGGTGCGCGCCGCGGCGCGCATCAAGAGCGAGCACGTCTGCCGGGTGATCGACGTGGGCGCGGTCGAGGGCGGCGCTCCTTACATGGTCATGGAGCTCCTCGAGGGCAACAACCTCGAAGAGGAGCTCCAGCGCCGCGGTTCGATTCCGGTGGCCGAAGCGGTCAGCTACATGCTCGAGGCGGTGGAGGCGCTCGCGGAAGCGCACGCGTCCGGCATCGTGCATCGCGACTTGAAACCCGCGAACCTCTTCATCGCGCGCCGCGCCGATCGCTCGCGCCTGCTCAAGGTGCTCGACTTCGGCATCTCCAAGTCGATGATCGACAGCCACGGCCCGGGCGACATGTCGCTCACGAAGACGGGCGTCATCATCGGGTCGCCGCTCTACATGTCGCCGGAGCAGATGCGGTCGACCAAGGACGCCGACACGCTGAGCGACATCTGGGCGCTCGGCGCCATCCTGTTCCAGCTCGTCACGGGCCGCCCTCCGTACGAAGGCGAGACCATCCCCGAGCTCTGCGCGAAGCTTTTCACGGAGGACGCGCCGCCGCCGAGCGCGGTGCGCACGGGCCTGCCCGCGGCGCTCGACGTCGTGCTCCACCGCGCGCTCGCGCGCGAGCCCACCCGACGCTTTCAAACCGTGGCCGAGTTCGGGGCGGCGCTGCTCGAATTCTCGCCCGCGGGGCGTGTCCACGTCGAGCGTGCGCGCCGCGTCTTGAGCGCGCGTGAAGGCCGTCCGAGCTCGGTCGCGCCCGGTCCGCCCTCGAGCGACTCGCCGACGATCCAGGCGTCCGTGTCCGCGGTGTCGCTGTGGAAGCAGCTCGGCATGCGGGAGCGCCGCAAGCGTTACGGCTACGCGGCGGCGGCGCTCCTCGCGCTCGGCGTCGGCGGGTTCGCGCTGATCCGACAGCGCATCGTGCCGATCGGCGAGCGCGCGACGCCCGTCGCCACGCTCGAGGCCGTCGCTCAAAACGCGAGCCGCCCTCCGGCGGCGCCGCCCGCCGCGCCGCCCGAAACGGCCGTGCCGAGCCTCTCCAGCATGGTGGGCACTCCCTCCGCCGAGCCTTCGTCCGCGGCGCAGCCGTCGGCGGCGCCGGAAGAGCACCCGAGCGCGGCGGTCGCCGCGAGCAAGCGACCCGCAGTGGCCGCCCGCCCGCACACCACCGCGAGCGCGAAGGGTGACTCGGCTTTGATCACCGACTTCGGCGGCCGCCGTTAGCGGCCGATGAAAAAACTCGAGGCGGCCGGCCGGTCCGAGCCGCCGCGGAAACATGGGCGTCGGGGCCCGTTTGTTTGCGCGTCACCCAAGGATGATAGGCTCGCTGCCGACGATGGCACGGTCTCGCCAGTTCATCGGGGGAATGGTCGGGCTCTTTGCGCTCTTTCATGCCGCGCTCGCCTCGGCGGAAGCGACACCGGAGCAAAAAGCGTCCGCGGAAGCGCTCTTCGACGCCGGCCTTCAAGCGATGAAGGACGGACACTACGCCGAGGCGTGTCCGAAGCTCGAGAACAGCCAGCGCATCGACCCCGGCGTCGGCACGCTGCTCTACCTCGGCGAGTGTTACGAAAAGCTCGGCCGCACGGCGAGCGCGTGGGCGACGTTCCGCGAAGCTCAGTCGGAAGCCGAAGCGTCGGGTCAACAGCGGCGCGCCCACGCCGCTCAGGAGCGCATCGCGAAGCTCGAACCCGAGCTCGCCTACCTCACGATCGAAGTGTCGGACGGCACGCGCGTGCTCCCCGGCCTCCACATCAAGCGTGACGGCGCCGACGCGGGGACGGGCATCATCGGCGCCGCGGTGCCGCTCGATCCCGGACCGGTGAAGGTCGAAGTCACGGCGCCCGATCACGAATCCTTCAGCGTGGTCGTGAAGCTCGAGCCGCGCGCGCGCCAAACGGTGCTGATCCCGACGCTCGCGCTCGTGGAGACGCCGCACCCGGCCGAGACCACGCCGCCTCCGCCCGCGACCGCCATGCCGGCCACGCCGCCGCAATTGGGCCCCGCGCCGCCGCCGCAAACTCCCCCGCCGCGGCCCGAAACCGATTCGAACCCGGGCGGCGCCCAGCGCGTGATCGGCGTCGTGCTCGGCAGCGTCGGCATCGTGGGGCTCGGCGTCGGCAGCTACTTCGGCGTCTCCGCGATGGGCGCCGAAAAGAAGGCCGACCGCGAGTGCACGCCGACCATGTGCCCCGACCAGGTCGGCCAGACTCACTCGGACGACGCGCATCACGACGCGACGCTCTCGAACATCACGTTCGCGGTCGGCGGCGGCCTGCTCGCGGCCGGCGTCGTGGTTTACCTCGTCGCCCCGAGCAAGTCGGAGGCGTCCCTCGGCGTCACGCCGCTCGTCGCGCCCGGGTTCGCCGGACTTCGCGTCGGAGGCCGGCTGTGATGCGCGCCGTGACCTCGCTCCTGCGCTCGCTCGTCGTGGTCGCGCTCGCCGCGGCGCCGCTCTTCGCGGCGAGCTGCCAAAACATCATCGGCATCAACGATCGCACGCTCGGCCCGTGCGGCCATTACTGCGACGTGGTCATGGCCAACTGCACCGGCGCCGACACCGTCTACGACGGCCGCGAGAAGTGCATGGGCGTCTGCCAGCATTACGACGTCGGCGACTCGAACGAATGGCAGATGAAGAACACGCTCGAGTGCCGCCTGCACGAGGCCGAGCTCGTGCCCTCGGCCGCGGAAGAAGACCGCGCGACGCTCTGCCGCGCGGCGGGCCCCGAAGGGCTCACCAACTGCGGCGGCAGCTGCGAGAGCTATTGCTCCCTCTACGAGGAGATTTGCGGTCAGGTCGAGTGCGGCAGCCACGAGAATTGCGTCGCCAAGTGCGCGGCCCTGCGCGACCGCAACGAGTACAACGTCGTCGACGATTACGAGGGTGATAGCCTCCAGTGCCGTTTCGTGCACCTGAGCAACGCCTCGATCACTCCGGGCGGCGAGCCCCACTGCGGCCACGCGAACCTCTCGACGCCCACCGACCATTGCACGGACGTGCCCGACGCCCCGACCGGCGCCGGCGGCTCGTCGGAGTCGGACGAGCCGATGGTGAAGCCGCCCGCGCCCGATTGCGACGACTACTGCCGCGTTCAGCTCGTCGCCTGCGACCCGACGGGCCCCGACGCGCAGTACGAGAACCACGACGAGTGCATGGCCGTCTGCCAGTTCTTCACCGTCGGTCAATTCGCGGACACGACGCAGAACACGCTCGGCTGCCGCCTCTACCACTCGTACAACGCCCTCTGCTCTCCGGATCTGCATTGCCCGCACTCCGGGCCGGGCGGCGAGGGTCAATGCGGCACGAACGCCACGGACAAGTGCGCGTCGTATTGCCAGCTCGCCAAGGGCGCGTGCCCCGATCTCTACGCCGACGACGCGGTGTACGGGAACGACGACACGAAGTGCATGAACGACTGCACGAGCCCGAGCCTCTCGAACCCGACGCTCGCCGACGCGAACGCCTCGGCGGAGAGCGGCGACACCCGCTACACGCTCGCCGTCGCGCAGACGCCCGGCACGCTCGCGTGCCGCTTCCTCGCGCTCAGCCGAGCCGCCGCCGACCCGACCAAATGCGGCGACGTGGCCACGAGCCCCGTGTTCGGTCACGGCGTCTGCGCGAAGCAATAACGTCGCGGTCGCGGCCTTGGGGTGTTCCCGCCCGGCGAGCGGACGCCCGCCGTGCGTCTTTCTGACGGCGTCGGCGCGACGGGCTTCGCCCGTGCCTCAGCGCACGGCGACGCCGAGGCGCTCGCGAAGCGCCGCGTACTCGTCGCCGAGCGAAAACGAAACGAGGTCGTCGATTTGTTCCGCCGCGGACGAGCCGGGCAGGGGTGAGCGCTCGGTGAGGCGCGCCGCGAGCGCGATGTTGCCCGTCGCGAGCAGGCCCGCGCGCGCGGCCACGCGCTCGGCGCCGCGCGACCAAATCTTCAACCGTGCGGCGACGGCCGACGCCGAGCTCGACCCGACCGCGGCCGCGAGATTCGCGAGCACCGGACCCTTGAGCTTGCGCTTGAGACCGCGCGCAAGAAGCTTCGCTTCGCTGTCGAGCCGGGGTGTCGCCGCCGAGCCGACCACCGAGAGCGTCGCGCGCGCGAGCGCGTCGAGCTCCCCGGGTTCGGCGAAGAGCGGCAGCAGGCGGTGTTCGGGCCGGAGCAAGACGAGACAGCGCGCCCAGCGGAAGGCGAGCTCCGGCAAGGTGAGTCCGCTCGCGAGCACCTTCCCCGCGAGCACCGTGAGCTCCTCCACCGGCGCCACGACGAGCTCGCCGGGCACGGCGTCCTGCACGTGGAGGCGCGGCCGCGGCAAGCCGAGAAGCCGCGCCGTCCACACGAGCGTGCGCGCGAGCGTCGTCGTGCTCTTTTCGAGATCCTGCGCGGCGCCCGGGTCGAGCTCGGGCACGCGTCGCTTGCGATGCGCCGTCTCCAAGCCGACGCTCACGGCCGCGTCGCCGAGCGCGCGCACGAGCTTCTCGTCCGCCGGGTCGCGCTCCGGGCACAGCACGTTTTTCAGCCAATCGGCTTCCGTCACGCAGCCGAGCGCGGGCAGGAGCCCCTCGGGGCGGTGGGCCGCGGCGAGCTCGAGCTCGCTCTCGTTCGCGCCGCCGAAGAGCTCGAGCGCGCACGCCGCGTTGTAACGGCCGTCGGGGCGCTCGCAGAGCTCGAACAGGACGAGCGCGCGTCCGAGCGACTGCGCGTCGCGCGGATCGGCACGCAGCGCGACGCGCAGGGCGGCGAGCGCCTCGGCGTACGCGCCGCGTTCTTCCGCAGCACGGCTCGCCTCGAGCGCTGCCGCGCGCGCTTCGGCGCTCACGCGCGGCAGCTCGGGGACGGGCTCCGGTTCGTCGGGCGGCGGCGCTTCGGGCGGCACGCTCGCTCCGGCGGCGCGGTTGCCGAGCAGCACGTCGAACGGCGCGGAGCCCGGCGCATGCTCGGCCGCGGGCAGCGCGGCGAACATCGACTCTTCGGCTTGCATCGCGGCGAAGAGCTCCTCGGCGCGGAGCGGCGCGTTGCGCGCCGATTGCCAATCGAGCACGAGCTCGAGCAGGCTCGTGAACGGCGAGCGCTCGGCCACGGCGTTTTCCGGCCGATTCGCGACGAGCAAGTGAATGGGCGCGCCGGGCTCGTGCAGCGCTTCGCGCAAGAGCGCGACGGCGGCGGCCGGGCTCGTCTCGCCGTCGAACGCCGACACGGTGTCGAGCACGACGAGCGCGCGGCGTGCGCGTTCGGCGAGCAACCGCTTCAAGCGCTTGAACGAAAACGTGCCGAGCCGCTCTCCGTCGAGTAGGAGCGCCGGGCCCCGCTCGTCGCTCACGAGCGCGTAGCCCGAGAAGAAGAACAAGAGTGACTCGACGGGCTGCTCGCTCTCGCCGAGCACCTGCTCCACCGCCTCGGCCAGGCCGCGCTCGGCGCGAAAGGCGTGCACCGTGAAGCCCGCGTCCGCCTCCGACAGGCGCTGGCCGAGCAGATCGAGATCGAGCGTCGTGCCCGCGAGCTCCGGGAGCTTTTCGCACGTTGCGTAAGACGAAGCCGCTAGAACCGCCAAGCGCATGCGCGAGCCACGTCGATAGCACGGACGGCCGTGCGTCGCTCGAGCGCGCCGCGCTCCGCCGCGGCCGAACTTTTCGCCGCGGCGCGGCAAAGCAGCGGTCGTCCGAGAGCTCGGAACGGAATCCCGAACTCCGGACGCCCCTGCGCAACGCGCGGCGTTTTAGGCGCGTTTATCGCTGGCCCGCACGTTGCAAAACCCGCCGGCACCCGCCGCCCGTCGGGCCCTCGATCCATGAGCGACCGCATCCCCACGAACACCCTGAGCGCACTCCTCGCCGGCATGAGCGCGCTCGACAAGCCGCACCAGCGGCTGCCTTGCCGCGTGCTCGCCTACCGCGAGTCCATCCCGTCCGGCTTGTCGGGCAGCTTCGTCGCCGTCGCGGGCGGCGGACGCTCGTTTCAGGTCGGCGTCCTCTGCGATCTGCTCGGCTGGCCCGCGCTCGCGCAGGCCGTCGGCGTTCAGGCGCTTCGCCCGTCCGAGAGCCCGGTGCAAGCGGCGGCCGAGCTCGCGACGTTCGCCGCGCGCGGGCTCATCGTCGGCCTTCCCGGCGTCGGCGCGCTCTCGTTCGGCATGCCGCTTTTCGTCGACGGCAGCGTCGCCGTCGGCAAGGACACGGACGTGCACGCGGCGGACGTGGTGTTCGCCTCGACGCGCGCGCTCGTCGTCCTGCTCGAACGCAAGCGCTGAGACGGCTCACGCGCCCGTCGGGCGAATGCCGTACTTCTTGAGCTTCGCGTAGAGCGAGCTCCGCGACAGGGCGAGCACCTTCGCGGCGTCGTCGACCTTGCCGCCCGTCTGCTTGAGCACGTGCACGATGTGCCGGCGTTCCGCGTCGTCGAGCGTTTGCGGGTCGGCGCCGGCGTCCGGCTCGAGCGAGCGATCGAAGCGCAGCGCCGCCCGGTCGAGCACGTCGCCCTTGCAAAAGAGCAGGGCGCGCTCGAGCACGTTCCGGAGCTCGCGCACGTTGCCGGGCCACGCGTAGCGGGTGAGCACGTCGCTCACGTCGTCGGTGAGCTCGGGGGCCGGGCGACCGCGCCGCCGGCAGAGCTCGCGCAAGACGGCGGCGGCGAGCGCCTTCACGTCGCCGGGCCGCTGCCGGAGCGGCGGGATCTCGAGCGTGAGCGTGTTGATGCGGAACAAGAGATCGTCGCGAAAGCGCCCCTCCTTCACCATGCCCGCCAGGTTGCGGTGCGTGGCGGCGATGAGCCGCACGTCGACCGCTCGGCTCGTCGTCTCGCCGATGCGACGGAAGCTGCCCTCTTCGAGCGCGGTGAGGAGCTTCGGCTGCACCGCGAGCTCGAGGTCGCCGAGCTCGTCGAGAAAGAGCGTGCCGCGGTGCGCGACCTCGATGAGGCCCGGCTTGTTGTTGACGGCGCCGGTGAACGCTCCGCGTTGATGGCCGAAGAGCTCCGATTCGGCGAGCTCGCGCGAGAGTCCCGCGCAATTCAAATCCACGAACGGCTCTTGCCGGCGCGTTCCGTGCTCGTGAATCCAGCGCGCGAGGATGCCCTTGCCCGTCCCGGTTTCCCCCAAAATCAGCACCGGCACGTCGGACTCGATCGCCGCCGCGGCGAGCTCCGACAGATTCTTCACGGCCGGGCTCATCCCGAGGAACGGATCGGGCGACTCGAGCGTGGCGACGGCCGCGACCGCGCGCTGCCGGCGATCGCGCTGGAGATCCAGCGTGCGCCGCACGAGCACCTCGAGCGACTCGAGGTCCACGGGTTTGGTCAAAAAGTGTTCGGCGCCGAGCTTGATCGCCCGGACCGCGAGATCGATGGTGCCGAGCCCCGTGAGCACGATCACCGCCTCGCCGCCGTCGCGTTCGCGCGCCTGGCTCAAGAGATCGAACGCCGTCCCGTCCGGCAGCTGATAATCGACGATCGTGAGATCGGGCGCCTGCTTCGCTTGCAGGCGTCTCGCCTCGGCGAGCGTCGCGGCGTCGAGCACGGTGAACCCGGCGCGCCGGAGATAGAGCGCGAGGACGTTGCGCATCTGCGCGTCGTCGTCGACCAACAAGATCTTGTCCAATGGCGATCCCTCTTTCGAAAACGCGCTCGGGCCGCGTCAGCTGCTCCGCCCCCGCCGCGTTTCCCCCTTGCCGAGCGCCGCCGCCAGGCTTTCCGAAAGCCGTACCGCCCCGAGCGGCTTCGAGATCAGGTCTACGACGCCGAGCGCCTTCAAGCCGTCGGCCGTCCAGGTGCTGTTGAAGCCGCTCATCACGAGCACGGGCTTCCGCGGCGCGAGCTTCAGCACCTCGCGCGCGACGTCGACGCCCGTGAGGCCGGGCATCGTCAAATCGGTGAGCACCACGTCGAACGCGCGCGGCGAGCGCCGAAAGAGCTCGAGCGCTTCGGTCGGGTCCGAACGCGCGGTCACGCGGTAGCCGAGCCGTTCGAGCAGGCCCGCGACGGCGCGACACAGCACCGCCTCGTCGTCGATGAACAGGACCGACTCGCCGTTCGCGCGGACGAGCTCGGCCGGCGGCTCGAGCGCGTCTTCGAGCGTGACCTCGTGCTCCGGCAGATACAGCGTGAAGGTCGTCCCGCGTCCGGGCTCGCTCTCGACGAAGATGGCGCCCTCGTGCTCGCGCACGATGCCGTGGACGACGGCGAGCCCGAGGCCGGTGCCCTCGCCGGGGCTCTTCGTCGTGAAAAAGGGCTCGAAAATGTGCTTGAGCGTCTCGGGCGGCATGCCTTCACCGTTGTCCTTGACGGTGAGCCGCGCGTACCGGCGCGCTTCGAGCTCCGCATGCGCCCGCGGGCCGTCCGCGTCGACCACGACGCTCACGAGCTCGACCGTGAGGACACCGGGGCCGAGCCGCATCGCGTGCGCGGCGTTGGTGCCGAGGTTCGTGATGACCTGGTGAATCTGCGTCGGATCGGCCAGCACGAGCGGAGCGTCGCCGATGCGCACGTCGATGCGGAGGGTGGAGGGCAGGGTCGAACGCAGCAGGTTCAAGGCGTCGCGCACGGCCGTCTCGACGCGAATGGGCCGGCGCGCCTGCGGCTGCCGGCGGCTGAACGTGAGGATCTGCTGCACGAGATCCTTCGCGCGCTCGCCGGCGCGACGGAGCTCGACGAGGTACGCCTCGATCTGCTGCGGCATGTCGATGTCGAGCTTGATGAGCTCGGAGTAGGCGAGGATCGCCCCCAAGATGTTGTTGAAGTCGTGCGCGATGCCGCCCGCGAGCGTGCCGAGCGCGTCCATCTTTTGCGCCTGGCGGAGCTGCGCCTCGAGCTCGGCTTTCGCCCGTTCGGTCGCGAGCTTTTCCGTCACGTCCCGCACGACCGCGAGCACCGAGCGGCCGCTCGCGAGCTCGAGGTGCTCGGCCGACATCAGGCACTCGCGCAGGCTGCCGTCCTTGCGGCGCGCGACGATGGGAAAGTCCCGGAGCGAGCGTTTCTCGAACAGGATGGCGCGGCTCCGCTCGCGTGCGAGGGCGTCCGACCAGAGGTCGAGCTCGAGCGAGGTGCGTCCGACGACCTCGGCGCGCGTGCGCAGAAACAGGCGCTCGAACCCCTCGTTCACCTCGACGAAGCAGCCGCTCTTCGCTTCCAGGATGATGTACGCGTCCGGGCTCGCCTGAAACGCCTTGGCGAAGAGCTCTCGGGAAGCGATGAGCGCGCGCTTGGCCGTCTCGCGCTCGGTCACGTCCTGCACGTAGGTCACGACGCACTTCTCGTCGCCGATGCTGACGATTTCACCGCTCAATACGAGGCTCAGCGGACGGCCGTGCCGGTCGGCGCCCGCCATCTCGAAATCGCGAAACGAGCCGACTTCACGCAGCAGCGACACCATGCGCTTGCGCTCGGCCGGGTCGCGCCACATGCCGAGCTCGACCGTCGTCTTGCCGAGCGACTCCTCGCGCGCGTAACCGAAGACGCGCTCGACGGCGTCGTTCACTTCGATCAGGCGTCCGTGCGGCAGGTCCGTGATGCTGATGGGATGCGGACTCGCGGCGAACGCTTTTTTGAACTTCTCTTCGGACTCCGTCAGGCTCCGCCGCGCGACGGCGAGCGCGTCCTCGGCGTGCCGCTGATCGGTGATGTCGTAGGAGAGGCCGATCAGGCGGTGAACGCGGCCGGAGCGGTTGCGGATCGGCACGAGCGTCGTTCGGAACGTGCGAAGCCCGAGCGCCGTGTCGCCGACTTCCTCGTAGCTGTAGGGCGTGCCGAGCTCGACGGCGCGCGCGTATTTCGCGATCACCCGCGCCGCTTCGGCGGGCGGCACCACCTGCTCCGCGCCGCGACCGCGCGCCTGGTCGCGCGTGAGCCCGGTGAGCTTCTCCGTGACGGAATTGAAGCTCTCGAACACGAAGGCGCCGTCCTCGCCGACCTGCACCAAGAACACGCCCACGTCCGCGTGCTCGACGATGGACGACAGTCGCTCGATCGACTCCTGCTCCGACTCTTTTTGGCGCGAGAGATCGACCAGCGTCGCGACGCGATACTCGACGCCGTCGAGCAGCGCGCGCGTGATCGCGAGCTCGATCGCCACCTCGCGCCCGAGGCGCGTTCGCACGATGCGCTCGCCGCGCAGCAGCACGCCCGCGCTGCCCTCGCTCGGCATCGAGCGGAGCTTCCGGTAGCGCTCGCGGAGCTCGACCGGAACCAGATCCTCCACGTGCAGTCCCTCGAGCTCGCTCCGTTCGTACCCAAGGAAGTCGAGGGCGGCCCGGTTCGCGAGCAAGATGCGGTAACTCTTGTCGGTGACGAGAGCGGGAACCGCCTGGACCTCGAAGGCCGTCGCGAACGAGTCGGAGCTCGTGACGAGGGGCTTTCGCGCGGGCATGAGGAGACCGAGGTGGCCCGTTCTCGAACGGCGTCGATCGGGTCCCCGATTAGGACTATACGCGCCTCGCGGCGCGTGAAACAGGGACCGGCCGGACCGGGCATTCGGCGGCGGGTATTCGCTGTCGGACATGCGGGATTGGCCGCGCCGGCTGCAAGCTGCGGGCCACGCCGGCCGGGGCAGAGCCGAGCGTCGAACGGCGGCGACTTCGGGCGCGTCAATCCGCTGGCGTCCCGAGATTGGGAAGCCAATCCGGGAAGTAGGACAATGGTCGGCGCCGTGACGCCCCGAAACATCCGGATGCGAGGCTTTGCTCTGCTCTTGGCGCTCGCCGCGCCGGCGCGCGCGTTTCCGGGGCTCCTCGTCGCGAAAGACGGCGCCGAACGCGCCCTCTCGGCGACGACCGTCGTGCTCATGCGTTACGGCGGCTTCTCGGTCGTGACGCTCAGCGCGGAGTATGAAGGGCCGCTCGCTCCGTTCGCTTTCGTGATCCCGGTGCCCGCCGACGTGCGGGCGAACGCGGTGAAGACGGTTCGGCACGGACTGCTCGGGCGCGTCGAAGCCGTCACGGCGCCGCGCTTTCACGCGTTCTACGAACAGGATCCGTGCGACGAAGGACCGCTCGAGCAGGCTTGGGACGAGCACGTGAAGGCGAAGGGCGCGGGCTTTCTCGCGCCGCCCGGCCTCCCGCCGCCCGATCGTCACTACGCGGTCTCGAACGAGATCAGCGTGCCGGTCGAACCCACCTTCAAGGATCGCGAGAGCGAGTTCGAGTACGCGGACCTCGTGTTCGACGGGCCCGACGCGTTCCGGGCTGCGCTCGCGGCGCGCGGCTATCGCATCGCGGACGGAGCGCTCGCGGCGCTCGCGCGCGAGGTGCGTCGCGGGCAGAAGCTCCTTTTCGCCGAGGTCGCGCCGGCGCGCCTCGAGCTCACGGCCGGAAGCCGGGCGGAGCTCGGCGGCATCCGCTATTTCACGCACGAGCCGCGCGTGCCGCTGCTCGAGGCGCTCGGCGCCGAGAACACGCGCGCTCCCGAGGATCTCTTCGTGTTCGTCTTCGATCGAGAAGGACGCGTCGTGCCCGCGCACCAGGACGTCGTGTTTCCGCCGCTTGCCGTGCGCGTCGAACCGCGCGTCGCCGAGCACCTCGCGACGGCGTACGACGGGCTCTTCGACGCGGTCGCGCAGCGGCACCCGGCCGCTTTCGTCACCGAATTCGCGTGGAGCACGAGCGGCTGCGGCGAGCCGTGTCCCGACGTGCCGCTCGCGCCCGACGAGCTCATGACGCTCGGCGGCGACGTGCTCGAAGCGCGCACCACGAGCGCGAAGGAGCGTGCGCCCGAGCCCTCGGAAGAGCCGGTGCTCGAACGCGAGCGCTTCGAGTCGCACCTCGCCGAGCTCATGCCGAAGGAGCGCCCGGCGGCCGAGCGCGAACATCGGGCCGAGCGGCGCGAAATCGAGCGACGGCGGGCGCTCACCGCGCGACAGACCTACGTGCTCACGCGCCTGCACCGCCGCTACGCCGCGGGAGAGACGCGGAGCGACCTCGAGCTCGACCCGGCGCCGCCCGTGAGCGGCGGTGTCGGCATTCCCTCGGGCGCTCGTGGCGAGCTTGCGACGGGCGTCGCGCCGAGCGCCGACAATCGCGTGGAGGAGCGCTTCTTCGCGCTCGAGCCGTGGCCGCTCGGAAGCGCTTGCGCCGAGCCGAAACGGTGGCGCTGGGGCAAGCGCTGGCCGTCGGAAGCACGCGCCCCGCGGGCGGTGCCGCTCGCGCTCGATCTGTCCGCGGCCCGTCGCGATCCGGGCGTGCTCGCGGGTGCGCTCCGCTCGCCGCTCCCGGAGCTCGGTCTCGTGCCCGCGGCCGAAACCGCGCCGGCTCCCGCCCCGAGCGCGATTTCAGCGCCGAGCGGCAGCGCGAAGAAGCCGAGCTCCGGTTGCTCCGTGGCGCCCGGTCCCGCGCGGAGCGGCGTCACCGGCCAAAGCACGGGCGTCCGCGGGCTGCTCGTCGCCGTGGCCCTGTTTTGGAGCGCGATTGAGCTGCGGCGACGGGGGCGACTGCCCGGCCGAAGCGCGATATAATGATGCTCATGCGCGCCGTCACGGGGTTTTTGGTGTTGGGTTTGGTGCTCGGGGTCGCACCACGGGCTCGAGCGGAAACGCCGTGCCCCGGAGCTCGCGCGGAGCAGGCGCCGTCCGACGAGCGCGGGTTCGACGCGGCGCTCGCGCGCTTCACGCGTCTCTGGCAGCTCACGCAGAGTCTCGTCGCCGAGCACGAGCGGCGCGACTTCGAGCGTGCCTCGGAGCAGTACGAGCGTTTCGCCGCGCTCACGCGCGACCTCGCCGAGCGGCACGCGGCCGAGGAGGAGCGCGCGTTCGACGATTCCGTCGCGCTCTACTTGCAGAAGCGCGCCGTCACGCAAGCGCTCGAGCGCTCGCGCGAACGCGCCGCGCCTTAGCGCGCCCGGCCGCGTTCGCGTCCCCGAATGTGCTATCGCGCTCGGCGCGCATGCACGAGATCACCGAAATCAACCATCGCGCCCTCGCGCAGGTGATCGCCGCCTACCGCGCGCTCGAGCCGAGCGGGCCGCGCACGGTGCTGCTCTTGTCGCCCTCGGACGAGGACATCGCGTTCCTGCGCGGTCAATTCCCCGAAACCCGCCTGCTCGTCGCCACGCGGGGAACCTGGGATTTGAACCAGCCTTTTCCGGCCGCGGGCCGCGTGGATCTCGTGGTCGCCTCGAACGTCTTTCATTACTCGCCCGAGCCCGAGCGCTGGTTCTCGAACGTGCTCGGCATGACTCGCTATTTCATCCTGCAAGATCTGATTGCACGGCGCCGCTCGACCGCCCCCGACGGCCTCTGCGACGACGGGGACCGCATGCGCTACCGCTTCTCGCAGCGCGGCATCGAGTCGGACTTCGGCGCCGCCTACGATCTCTCGGCGCAGGCGCCGCACATCGCGCACTTCCTGCTCTTCGAGGGCGGCCGCAACGAACACCACGCGCCGCCGCTCGCGCCGCCGCGCCACTTCTGCGCGCTCCTCGCCGCCCCTGACCGAGCGCGAGCTCGTTCGCCGCTCACCGGAGCCGGCTACTTGAAATACCGCGTGCCGCTTCTCCGGCGGGTGTGGCGAAGCCGCTGGCGACGGCTCTTCGGCTCGATCTCTGTATAAACCAATCACCACGCCCTCGGCCCCTCCACGCGGGGCCGAGGCGTCCGGCTCGGAGGTCACGCCGCGCGCTGTTCCCCCCGCGGCAGCACGTCGAGCTCGAGCGATTGCCGGCCGCGGACGAGCTCGAGCGAAAGCGGCGCGCCGCCCGAGAGCACCAGTTTTCGGACCATGTCGTCGACGCTCCCGACGGGTTCGCCGTTCGCCCGCAAGAGGAGATCGCCCGCGCGCACTCCGGCGCGATCGGCCGCCTCGCCGCTCACCACTTCGAGCACCTCGACGGCGCGTGGCTGGCCGAGCTCGCTCGCGCGCCGCGGCGTGAGGTCGATGCCGCGCGCCGCGATGCCGATGCGCGGCCGCTCGATGCGGCCCTGTTTGAGCAACATCGCGACGACCCAGCTCACGGTGTGCGCCGGAATCGCGAAGCCGAGCCCGCGCGCCATCGGAATGACGGCGGTCGTGATACCGACGGCCACGCCGTTCGCGTCGAGCAACGGGCCGCCGGAGCTTCCCGGGTTGATCGCCGCGTCCGTCTGCACGAGTCCCTCGAGCGCTCGGCCGCGCGGCGCCGGCAGCGTGCGGTCGATGGCGCTCACGATGCCGAGGCTCACCGAGCGATCGAAGCGCAGCGGGTTGCCGATCGCGAGCACGAGCTGACCGACGCGCAAACGTCGCTCCTCGAGGAGCGGCAGGCTCGGCAGGCCGTTCGACGCGACGCGCACGACCGCGAGATCGCTCGCCGGATCGTCGCCGACCACTTCGGCCGGCACGTGCTCGCCCGGTCCGACGCCGACGGAGAGCTCCCCCGCGTGCCGCACGACGTGCGAGTTCGTCACGACGTAGCCGTCGGAGGCGATCACGAGGCCGCTGCCTTGCCCGCGCGCGTGCTCGACCGACACGACGCTCGGCGACGTGTCCGCTACCAGGCGCTCGATCGACGCGGAGAGCTCGGCGAGCGGCGTCATCGCGCCTCCGGTCGCACCGTGAGCGTGACCTCGGCGCCCGCCCGCAGCACCTCCACGGCGAGCTCGACGCCGATGCGGCTCTCGTCGAGGGCGCCGGAGAGCTCGTCCACGCGCTCGACGCTCTTGCCGCCGACGCTCAGGATCACGTCGCCGAGCCCCACGCCGCCCTGCTCGGCCGGGCCGCCCGCGGCGACGCCGAGCACGATGAGGCCGCGCCTGGTACCGCGCCTCGCGGCGACGGCTTGGGGGAGCTCGACGCGCTCGACCGCGACGCCGAGCTTCGCGCGCCGCACGTGGCCGTGGAGGAGGATGGCATCGACGACGCGCGACACCGCGCCGCCCGGCAGCGCCACGAGCACGCCGCGCGCGACGCCCGTCGAGTTCACCCCGAGGAGGGCGCCCTCGGCGTCGACGAGCGCGCTCCCCGAGAGACCCGGAGCCGGCGCGATGTCGCTCTCGACGTAGCGCTCGATTTCGATGCCCGGCCCGAGTCGAAACGCGCCGCTCACCCGCGCGACGACGCCGAGGCGCGCTCGCAGGCCGCGCGCGCTCCGCGAGAGCGCGAGCGCGACTTCACCGACGCGCGGCGCCGGCCCGTCCTTGCGCGCGAGCGGCGCGAGGCTCCGTTCGACGCGCAAGACGGCGAGGTCGGTCGCCGGATCGGCGCCGACGAGCGTCGCCGGGACGCGCTCGTCACCGACCGTGACCTCGAGGTCGCTCTCCCGCTCGAGCGCGTGCGCCGCCGTGACCACGTGGTGCTCGTTCCAGGCGACGCCGCTCGCCGTCTCGCAACGCCCGCCGTGCACGGCCAGGACGCCCGTCTCCGCCTTCGCGACCGCGTTCGCGAGTTCGCTCGAAAAATCCAAAATGGTGCTCATTCGTCCGGCTCCTTTGGTCCCAGAGACCCGAGAAAAAGAACGTAAGGACCGGCTCGGCCGCGCGTAACTCGCCGATCGGGCTCGCTCACCCTGCCCAACCGGCTAGTTCGGCGCGAGCGATCGCGCGGTCCCTCTCGAGGCGTCCCCTTTACAGGGGTGCGCGCGTTCTTAGATTGCTCTCATGTTGGGTCTCCTGTTCGCCGCGGCCGTCGTCGCCGACTCGCCCGTGATGCGGCGGGGTCTTGCCGATATTCTCGGCACCTCGCCGGAGCTCGAGGTCGTCGGCAGCGCGGCCCTCGACGAAGCGCGTGCGCTCGACGTGGGAACGCTCGACGTGATCGTCGAGGACGTGCCCGACGACGCCGCCGTCGAGACGGCGCTCGGTCGCGTGCCGCCCGGCGTGCCGGTGCTCGCCCTCGTGGGTCGGCCCGAGCGGGCGCGGGAGCTCGTGCAGGGCGGCGTCCAAGGCGCGCTCCGCCGCGACGCCTCGAGCGACAGCTTGACGGCCGCGTCCGTCGCCGTCGCGGCGGGACTCTACGCGTTCGACCGGGACACCTTCGCGCCGTTTTTGGCCCCGCCGGCCGCGCCCGTGGACGCCGGGACGCTCACGGCGCGGGAGCGCGAAGTGCTCGAGCTCGTCGCGAGCGGCCTCTCCAATCGTGCCATCGGCCAAGCCCTCGGAGTGAGCGAGCACACCGTGAAATTTCACGTGCGGTCGTTGCTCGACAAGCTCGGCGCCGAGACCCGCGCCGACGCGGTGGCGCGAGCGGCCCGGCGCGGGCTTTTGACACTCTGACGTTCGCCGACTCGACGACTCGGCGCCGACGGCCGGTGGCGCAGTCGAGCAACACTCTGGCGCAGCGGAGCAACGCCCTCCGTGGCGTCCTTGTTCCACACGCATTTCGGGATGTCTCAAAATCGGAATACCGAAGTGCGAAATCGGCGCCGATGATCCGATTGGGCGACATGAGCCGTAGTGCCTCGGGCCGGGCGTGCGTTACGGTCACGGTGTAGCGCGTGTGCCTCGTTCGTACGGAGCGGCTCGCGCGGCAGGAGCGCACGGCCCCGGCAGTGCACAACTCTTGCACTCAATTGCTTGACATGACGCGCCACGGAACTAAGTGGAGGTCGCGACGATGACGGCACGTTCAGCTCCCGCACGCAGCGACTCGAAGCCCCCGAAGGTGGAGGCTGCGAAGGGCAAGCTCGGCGTCCTCCTGCCCGGCCTCGGCGCCGTCGCGAGCACGTTCATCGCGGGCTGCCTCTTGGCGCGGCGCGGGCTCGGGGAGCCAATCGGCTCCATCACGCAGCTCGGCACGATCCGGCTCGGAAAGCGCACCGAGGGCCGCGTCCCCCGCATCTCGGATTTCGTTCCCCTCGCGAAGCTCGACGATCTCACGTTCGGAGCCTGGGACATTTTCCCGGATGACGCGCTCACCGTCGCGCGCGAGAGCGGCGTGCTCGAGGAGCGTCACATCGCGCCCGTGGCGGACGAGCTCTCGCGCATCGTGCCGATGCCCGGCGCCTTCTATCAAGAGGACGTGAAGCGCCTGCGAGCGACGCACGCGAAGACGGCGCCGAGCAAGGCCGCGATGGTCGAGCAGATCCGCGACGACATTCGCACCTTCAAGCGCGAGCAGGGCGTCGACCGCGCCGTCGCCGTGTGGTGCGGCAGCACGGAGCGCTACGTCGAGCCGAGCGACGCGCATCAGAGCATCCAGAAGTTCGAGAAGGCGCTCGCCGAGAACGATCCTACGATCACGAGCTCGGCGCTCTACGCCTGGGCGTGCCTGCAGGAGCGCGTTCCGTTCGCGAACGGCGCGCCGAACCTCAGCGTCGATTTCCCCGCTGCGTTCGCCCTCGCGCGGGATCTCTCGGTGCCCATCGCCGGGAAGGACTTCAAGACCGGCCAGACGTTGATGAAGACGATCCTCGCGCCCGGCTTCAAGGCGCGCGCGCTCGGCCTGCGCGGCTGGTTCTCGACGAACATCCTCGGCAATCGCGACGGGGAGGTGCTCGACGATCCGGAGAACTTCCGCAGCAAGGAAGTGTCGAAGCTCGGCGTGCTCGAGCACGTACTCGAACCGAAGCGCTACCCCTCGCTCTACGGCGAGATGCACCACAAGGTTCGTATCGAGTACTACCCTCCGCGCGGCGACGCCAAGGAAGGGTGGGACAACATCGATATCTTCGGGTGGCTCGGCTATCCGATGCAGATTAAGATCGACTTCTTGTGTCGCGACTCGATCCTCGCCGCGCCGCTCGTCCTCGATCTGGCGCTCTTCATGGACTTGGCGCAGCGCTCGAACATGCAGGGCATTCAAGAGTGGCTGAGCTTCTTCTTCAAGAGCCCGATGACGCGCCCGGACCTCTACCCCGAGCACGACCTCTTCATTCAGTCGATGAAGCTCAAGAACACGCTCCGCTGGCTGATGGGTGAAGACCTCATCACGCACCTCGGGCGCGACTATTACGATTGAGGCGAAAGGAACGATGAGTATGGCCGCCGTCGCTTCGATTCTTGGTGGTCACCTCAGCGCGTCGGAGCGCGTTTGGTGGTCGATCGCTCCTGCGCTCGCGCTCGCCGCTTTTCTCGGATTGTGCTTGATTGCCTACGCAGTGCGGACCCTCGTTGCGGGCCGCTTCCACGACGAGGAGATGGACGGGCGCGGGCTCGGCGGGCTCACGACCGCGCGCATGCGCCACTTCGTCGCGTGGGTGATGCGACCGCTGTGGCTCGGCCTCGCGACCGTCGACGTGCCCCCGAACGCGATCACGACGCTCTCGGTCGGTTTGGCCGCGGGCGCGGGTTTGGCGGCCGCCGTCGGTCGCTTCGCGCTCGCGGGTTGGGTGTTCCTGATGGCCGGCGCGCTCGATTTCATCGACGGCCGCGTCGCGCGCGTCACGGGCCGCGCGTCGCCGGGCGGCGCCGCGCTCGACTCGGTGCTCGATCGCTACTGCGAGTCGGCGCTGCTCGTCGGGCTCGCGTGGTACTACCGCTCGTCGTGGGCGCTCTTGCCGGCGCTCCTCGCGCTCACCGGCTCGCTCCTGGTTCCGTACGTTCGCGCTCGCGGTGAGTCGCTCGGCGCGCGCATGAAGGACGTCGGGTTCATGCAGCGGCCGGAGCGCATCGTCGTGCTCGGCGCGAGCGTCGCCTTCGCGCCGATTCCGGAAGCGTTGCTCGCTCCGGACGACCCGCATCCGCCCCATCGCTTGGCCATGGCGGGCCTCGTGCTGCTCGCGTTCACCTCGCACGTGACGGCCATTCAGCGTCTCTTGAGCCTGCTCAAAGCCCTCGGCACGAGCTCGGTGAAGAGCTTTCGTCTGATGCCGCGCGCCGTGCTCGTGAGCGTGCTCGCGACGAGCGTCGATGCGGCGAGCGTGCACGCGCTCGTTCACGGGTTCGCGGCGCCGATGCCTCTGGCGACGCTCCTCGGCTGCGCCGTCGGCGGCACGGTGGCGTTCAGTCTGTCGCGCTTCTGGGTCTATCGCGCGACGAACGAGACGGTGCGGCGCCAGGTCGTGCGCTTCCTGTTCGTCTCCGGCTCGAGCGCCCTTTTGAACGCGGGCGGCGTCTGGATGATGTCGCTGCTCCCCGCCGTGCACCCGTACTTCGGCTGGCTCATCACGCGTGCGCTCGTGTTCGCTTGCTGGAACTTCCCGTTGCACAGCGAGTGGGCGTTCCCCGAGCGCGACCGCGAAGGGGCCGAGCACTTGCCGGAGCTCGGCTCGGATGAGCTCGGAGGCAAGAGTGCCGCCGACGCCTCCTGAGGGGGCTCGGCTCCCGCACAATCCGTGGTTCCGGCTCCGGGCGCTGTGGGGAGCGGGCTTCGTCTTGCCGTTCGTGCCGGCGCTCTACGCGCTCGCGCTCGCGGTCTTCCACGGTAACCTGCGTCCGGAGCACGTCGTCGTCGCCGTCGTCGCGCTCGGGCTCGGCCTGTACGGTGAACGCTCCGCCTCGCTCTACCGCGAGCTCTTGCCCATCGTCGTCACCCTGATCGGTTACGACTGCGTGCGCTACGCGCGCGCCCTCTGGGTCACTCCCGAGCGCGTGCTCTCGTGCTCGTTCAAGGCCGCGGAGCAGACGCTCGTGCCGCTCGGCGGCGGCATGACGCTGCCCGAGTGGTTCATGAGCCATCACGTCGCGGCGGCCGATCTCGCGGCGGCCGTGCCGTACTTCGGGTTCGCTTATTTCGCGGTCGGTTACGCCGTCTGGCTCCGCATGCGCGACGTGCGCAAGATGCGCGTCTTCGCGTGGGGCTTCGCGTTCGCGAATTGGATCTCGTTCGCGGTGTGGATTCTCGTGCCGGTCGCTCCGCCCTGGTACGTGCACGCTCACGGCTGCGCGGTGTCACTCGCGGATCTACCGAGTCCGGCCGGGCTCGCGCGCGTCGATGCGTTGCTCGGCGTGCCCTACTTCGCCCACTTCTACTCGCGCGCGGCGAGCGTGTTCGGCGCGCTGCCGTCGATGCATTGCGCCTACCCGATGCTCGGACTGTTTTCGGCCTGGCGCGACGCCGGCAAGAAGGAGCGCGCGCTCCACGTCGCCTACGCCGCCTGGATGGCCGCGTCGGCCGTTTACCTCGGGCACCACTGGGTGATCGACGTGATGGCCGGCTGGGCTACGGCGTTCGCGGGCGTTCGGCTCGCTCGCCTCTTGCTCGAGCCGGCCTCCGCGCTCGCTCCGGCCGTCCCGGAGGCGCGGAGCACGGTGTCGTGACCGCGGAGCGCCTGGTCGGTTACCTCCATCGTCACGCGCGCGCCGTGCTCGCGCTCGCGTGCGTTCTCGCGGTCCTCGCGGGCGCGCGCGCGGTGCTCACCTACGCGAACCTGCGGAGCGATCTCGAGGAGCTCTTGCCGAAGAGCGCGCCGTCCGTCCTCGCGCTCAACGAGGCGCGCCGGCGCCTGCCCGGGTTGCGGCACCTCGGCGTCGTCGTCGACACGGGCGGCCGCGAAAACGCGGACGCGGCGCTCAGGTTTTTGAGCGACCTCGAACGGCGCATCGCCGCCTACCCGAAGGACCTCGTCGCCGGCGTGCGCACCGGCGTCGGCCCCGAACGCCGCTTCGTCGAGACACGCGCGCTCTCGCTGATGGAGCCCGAGGACGTGCGGAAGCTCCGCGAAGCCGTCGAGGCGCGCCATCGCTGGGAAGTCGCGCACCGGTCCGGCCTGTCGCTCCTCGACGAAAAGGAAGACCCGCCCCCGCCGTTGCCGCTCGCCGAGCTCGAAGCCAAGTACGCCGCGAAAAACGGCCATCCGCCGCATTTTCCGGGGGATCGCTTCCTGTCCGAGGACGGCCGCACCGCGGTGCTCGTCGTCCAAGCCGCGTCGCACACCACGGCGCTTTCCGGCGACGAGGCGCTCCTCTCCCGCGTCGAGCACGACGTGAAGGAGCTCGGCTTCCCGGCTCGCTACGCGCCGGGGATGCGTCTCGGTTACGCGGGCGACATCGCGACGCGCGTCGAGGAATCGCGCGGCATCGTCGTGGACCTCGGCGTCTCGGGCGTCGTCGTGATGACGCTCGTGCTCGGGGCGCTCGCGTGGTTCTTCAAGTCGTTTCGAGCCGTGCCGGTGCTCGTCGTGCCCGTCCTGTTCGGCACGCTCTACACCTTCGGGCTCGTCGCGCTGCCGCCGCTCTCGATCCGACACCTGAACTCGAACACGGCGTTTCTTTCGTCCATCATCGTCGGTAACGGCGTCAACAGCGGCATCATCCTGCTCGCGCGTTACCGTGAGGAGCGGCTCGCCGGATTCGGCGTCGAGGCCGCGCTCGTCGCCGCCGTTCGCGAGACGTACCGCGCGACCTTCGGCGCTTCGGCGGCGGCCGCCGCCTCGTACGCCACGCTGCTCCTCACCGATTTTCGCGGCTTCACCCAATTCGGCTGGATTGGCGCGGTGGGGATGCTCGTTTGCTGGCTTTCGACGTACGCCCTCGTGCCTTGTCTCGTGCGCGTTGTCGGCGAGCGCCTCTTCGTTCCGCGCGTCGAGACCGGACTCGCTCCCGCGCGCCCCGAGCCGGCGTCCGCGGCGCACGGCGTCGCGCGCCTCGTGCTCGGTCACGCGCGCGTCGTGCTCGCGGCCGTGCTCGCGCTGTTCGTGGTGGGGACGCTCGGTATCCTCGAGCGGCGCGGCACCTGGCTCGAGACGGACTTCTCGCGCCTGCGCCGCGCCGACTCGTTCGAGCACGGCGAGCGCTACTGGGGCCCGCGCATGGACGCGACGCTCCACACGTACCTCACGCCGGCAGTCATCCTCACCGATTCGCCGGCGGCGGCACGGCGCGCGGCCGCGGCGGTGCGTGAGCTCGCTCGCGACCACCGCGCGGGCGATCTGATCGCCAGCGTACGCACCTCCGAAGACGTGCTGCCTTCCTACCGCGCCGCGTCGCTCGCCGAGGCGCGGAAGCTCGCGGCGGCGGTCACCCCCGCCATGCTCGACGCGCTTTCGGCCCCCGATCGCGCTCGCGTCGAACGCTTGCTCTCGCCGGAGGCGCTCTCGCCCCTCACGGCCTCCGAGATCCCGGCGACGCTCGTCGCCGGCCTCCGGGACGCGAACGGCGAGGTCGACCGCAACGTGCTCGTGTTCCCGAAGGTCGGCTCGGGCACGTGGGACACCGTGCGGATGGCCGCTTTCACGCGGGATTTGCGCGAGGCGGCGGCTCAGGCGGGCCCCCGGGCCGTGGTCGTGGGCGGCCTGCTCCTCTCGAGCGATATCATCGCGGCCATGCGACACGATGGCCCACTCGCGACCGGCGGGGCGATGATCGCCGTGCTCGGCGTCGCCTTGCTCGCGTTTCGTTCGGTCGGCTTGTCACTCGCCGCGATCGGGAGTCTGGTGGTCGGCATCACGCTCATGCTCGGTTTTGCGGCTTGGTCCGGCCAACGGCTGAATTTCTCGAACCTCATCGCTCTGCCCATCACCTTCGGTGTCGCGGCGGACTACTCGATCAACGTCCTCAAGCGCTATCAGGCGCACGGTGAGCTCGCCCAAGCCATCGGCAAGACGGGCGGCGCCGTGGCGCTCTGCTCGACGACGACCGTGATCGGTTTTGCGTCGCTCATCGTCGCGCAAAATCGCGCCCTGCGTTCGTTCGGTGAGCTCGCGATCACGGGCGAGCTCGCTTGCCTCGCCACGGCCGTGCTGGCGCTGCCCGCCTACCTCGCTTGGCGCGCGAGCGGCCACGGCACGTTCGCGAAGCCGAGCGTCCGCGATCATCAGGAGTCCGGAGCGTGAAGCGGCAGCAGGTGTTGGGGCTCGTCCTCGCGGCGATATGCGGGTTGACGGGGGCGCCGGCGCGCGCCCTGACGAAGAAGATTTCGCTGGAAATGGCGGTGGAGCGCGCTCGCCACAACCCGCTCGCGCAGGCGGCGCTCGAGCAAAAGCGGGCGGCGTCCGCGCAGCTCGACGAAGCGCGGGGTCATCGCTATCCGACGGCGACCGTGACCGCGCTCGTGGCGCCGAGCCCGAGGATCGACTGTCCCGACATGGACACCACGAACCCCGATTGCACGCACACGAGCCCCACGTCGCTCGGGTTCCACTTCAAGGGCGTGATGGGCAGCGTGAAGGCCGAGCTCACCCAGCCGCTCTACACCTTCGGCAAAATCGACTCCGCCATCGACGCCGCGTCGAACAACGTGCAGATGAACGAGGCGCTCGCGAACGGCGTCGCCGGCGACATGGGGCTCGAGGCCGCGCGCGCCTACCTCGGCGTGGATCTTGCTCGAGAACTCGGCGGCATGCTCGACGAGGGCAGCGAGAAACTGGCCGACGCGACGAAGACGCTCGAGGACCGGCTTGCCAAGGGCGACTCGAGCGTGACGGTTCAGGATCGGCTGCGCCTGCAGACGTTCACGGCCGAGCTCGCCTCGCGCCGCAGCGAAGCGCGCGAGGCCGAGGCGACCGCGCTCGCGGGCCTGCGGGCGCTCGTCGGCGACCCGGAGGTGGACACGCTCGGCGACGAGCTCGAGCCGCTCGAGGTCGATATCGACCAGGCCAAGGCTTACCTCGAGCGCGCGCAGCAATTACGCCCCGAGACGCGCGCGGCCGAGCACGGCGTGTCCGCGCTCGAGGGGCTGCGCGATCTCGAGCGCGCGCGGCTCCTGCCCGACCTCGCCGTCGTGGGCGGGGCAACTTGGTCGCATGCGGACGGCGTGACTCACCCGCCGAGCGCCTTCGCCTACGACCCGTTCAATCTCACCACCGGTTACGCGGCGCTCGTGCTGCGCTGGAACATCGAGCCGGGCACGCAGTTCGCGCGCCTCGCGCAGGCGAACGCGCAGGTCGAGCGCGGTCGTGACCTTTTGGCTGCGGCGCGCCGGGCGGGGGACTTTGCCGTGCTGCAAGCGTATTCCCGAGCGGTCGAGGCGAAATCACGCCTGGATTCGGCCAATACGGGGGAGAAAAGCGCCCGCGGCTGGGTAGCATCGGTCATGCAGGCCGACGCCATCGGAACCGTGAGCTCGCGCGACATGGCGGACGCGTACCTCGCCTATTTCACGCTCCACAGCCGCGTGCTTCAAAGCACCTACGACTACAATCTCGCCATCCTCGCGCTCCGACGCGCCATCGGTGAATCGACCCTGCCCCCCAGAAAGCCATGAGGCTCGCCGTGCGTTCCCAGTTGCAATCCGTCCTCGTCGCCCTCGCGCTCTCGCTCTCCGTGCCGGCCGCCGCCGCGGATCAACCCGGCACCGCCACCGTGCGCCAGGTGAACGACAAGCTGCAGACGCTCTTGAAGCGCAAGACGCCGGCCGGTTCGGCCGAGGAGAAACAGCAAGCCGCCGAAATCAACGCGAAGCTCCAGAGCTTTCTCGACGTCGATGAGCTCGGTCGCCGCGCCATGCGCGATCAATGGAGCAAGCTCACGCCCGCGCAGCAGGCGGAGTTCACGAAGCTCCTGCGTGAAATCGTCGAAGGGCACTACGTGCGCGCGCTGCGCTCCGAGCTCGACTACACGGTCGCTTATTTGGGGGAGAAACCGACGGACGACGAAACCACCGTCTCGACCGAGCTCCGCCTGATGAAGAACGGCAAAAAGCAGGTCATCGGCGTCGATTACGCCCTCCGCAAGGACAAGGGCAACTGGCGCGTCTTCGACATCGTGACGGACGGCGTCGGCCTGGTCGAAAACTACCGCGCTCAGTTCAACCAGGTGATCGCCAAAGAGGGCATCGAGGGCCTGCTCGCCCGCATGCGGAAGAAGACGCTCGCGCAGTGAGGCGCGTCCGGACGCGGCGCGCTCAATGGGTCCAGCGCCAGTTCTTCACTTCGGGTAGGTCCTCGCCGAACGTCGTGACGTAGGCGCGGTGGGCGGCGAGCCGTTCCGCGAGCCAGCGCTGCATCGGCTCGGCACGTTCGGCGAAGCCGTGAACGCGCTTGAGCGCGTCCCCCGCGAGGTGGAAGCGATCGAGGTCGTTCAACACGGTCATGTCGAACGGCGTCGTGGTCGTGCCCTCTTCTTTGTAGCCGCGGACGTGCAGGTTCTCGTGGTTGTGCCGGCGGTAGGTGAGGCGATGGATGAGCCACGGGTAGCCGTGAAACGCGAACACGATCGGCCGATCGCGCGTGAACACGGCGTCGAACTCCGCGTCCGGAAGCCCGTGCGGGTGCTCGCTTTCCGGCTGTAATTTCATCAAATCGAGCACGTTCACCACGCGGATACGGAGCTCCGGCACGCGTTCCCGCAAGAGCGAGACCGCGGCGAGCGTCTCGAGCGTCGGTACGTCGCCGCAGCACGCCATCACGAGATCCGGCTCCCGCCCGTCTTCGTTGCTCGCCCAGTCCCACACGCTGATGCCCTTCGCTGCGTGCGCGTCCGCGTCCGGCATGGAGAGCCACTGCGGCGCCGGCTGCTTGCCGGCCACGATCACGTTGACGTAGTTTTTGCTCTTGAGGCAGTGCGCCGTCACGCTCAAGAGCGTGTTCGCATCCGGCGGCAGGTAGACGCGGATGACTTCCGCCTTCTTGTTCACCACGTGATCGATGAAGCCCGGATCCTGGTGGCTGAAGCCGTTGTGATCCTGGCGCCAGACGTGCGAGGTGAGCAGGTAGTTGAGCGACGCGATGGGCACGCGCCAGGGCAGGTGGCGCGTCGTCTTGAGCCACTTGGCGTGCTGGTTGAACATCGAATCGATGACGTGAATGAACGCCTCGTAGCAGGAGAAGAAGCCGTGCCGTCCGGTGAGCAAATAGCCCTCGAGCCAGCCTTGGCACTGGTGCTCGCTCAGCATCTCCATCACGCGCCCGGTCGGCGAGATGCCGTCGTCGCCGTCGAGCGTTTCGGCGAGCCAGCGGCGCCCCGTCGCCTCGAACACCGCGTTCCAGCGGTTCGACGTCGTCTCGTCGGGGCTCACGACGCGGAAGTTTTTGGGGTTTTTGCGGATGATGTCGCGGATGTACGCGCCTTGAACGCGGGTGGCCTCGGCGTCCGTGCGGCCGGGCGCCGGCACCTCGACGGCGTAGTCGCGGAAATCCGGAAGCTCGAGCGGCACGAGCAGGCGCCCGCCGTTCGCGTGCGGGTTCGCGCTCATGCGCCGCTCGCCCGCCGGAGGCAACGCCGCGAGCTCGGGCACGAGCGCGCCGGCGGCGTCGAATAACTCCTCGGGGTGATAGCTCTTCATCCAGCGCTCGAGCTCGGCGAGGTGCCCGGCCGCCGCCATGTGATCGAGCGGCACCTGGTGCGCCCGCCAGGTGCCCTCGACCGGCTTGCCGTCGACGATTTTCGGCCCCGTCCAGCCCTTCGGGCTCTTCAGCACGATGAGCGGCCAGTGCGGCCGCTCGACGCGCGACGACGAGCGCGCGGTCGCGCGCAGATCGGCGATGCAGTCGAGCACGCGATCGAGCGTCGCGGCCATGGCGCGATGCATCGCCGTCGGGTCGCTGCCTTCGACGTAGTACGGGTCGTAACCGTAACCGCGGAGGAGCGCGTCGAGCTCCGCGTGCGGGATGCGCGCGAGCAGCGTCGGCCCGGCGATTTTATAGCCGTTCAGATGCAGGATCGGCAGCACCGTGCCGTCCTCGACGGGGTGCAGGAACTTGTTCGAGTGAAAGCTCGTGGCGAGCGGCCCGGTCTCGGCCTCGCCGTCGCCGATGACGCAGCACACGAGGAGATTGGGATTGTCGAACGCGGCCCCGTACGCGTGCGAGAGCGCGTAGCCGAGCTCGCCGCCTTCGTGAATCGAACCGGGCGTCTCCGGCGCGACGTGGCTCGGGATGCCGCCCGGAAAGGAGAACTGTTTGAACAGCCGGGAGATGCCGCCCGCGTCGCGCGAGATGTGCGGATAAATCTCCGTGTAGGTGCCCTCGAGGTACGCGTTCGCGACCAGGCCGGGCCCGCCGTGCCCCGGACCCGTGACGAAGATGGCGTCGAGATCGCGGCGCTTGATGACGCGATTCATGTGGGCGTAGACGAAGTTCAGCCCCGGTGTCGTGCCCCAGTGCCCGAGCAGGCGCGGCTTCACGTGTTCGAGGCGCAGCGGCTCGCGCAAGAGCGGGTTGTCGAGCAGGTAAATCTGCCCGACGGACAGGTAGTTCGCCGCGCGAAAATAGGCGTCGATGGTCGCGAGCTCGTGGTCGGAAACGGGGTCGGTCATGGTTACTCCTCGATCGCTCGGCTCGCGGCGCGCGCGAGCATCGCTTCTTCGTCGGCTCGGACGACGTGCACGGTAACGCGGGCGTCGCCTCGCGAAATCACGGGGTTCGAGGCGCCGTTCGCGGTCGCGTCGAGCGCGATGCCGAGCTCGGCGAGTCCGGCGCAGATCTCCGCGCGGATTTCGACGGCGTGCTCGCCGACGCCGCCCGAAAACGCGAGCGCGTCGATGCCGCCGAGCGCCGCGACGAACCCGCCGAGCGCCTTCTTCACGTCGTAGCAATAGACGGCGAGCGCGTCGGCGGCGCGCTCGTCGGTGGCGCGCCGCGCCAAGAGGTCGCGCACGTCGGCGCTCGTTTCGGAAAGCCCGAGCAGCCCCGATTCGTGCGTCACGAGACGTTCGAACGCGGCGGCGTCGAGCCCCTCGTCGTGGAGGAGGTACGCGGCGAGCCCCGCGTCGATGTCGCCGGAGCGCGTGCTCGTCGGAATGCCGGAGACGGGCGTGAACGACATCGTGGTGTCGACCGAGCGACCGGCGCGGAGCGCGCACAAGCTCGAACCGCTGCCGAGATGCGCGAGGATCACGCGCTCCGGCAACGGCGCCGGGGCGAAGCGCCGCTCGAGCTCCTCGACGACCGACTCGAACGCGAGCCCGTGAAAGCCGAAGCGCTCGATGCCGCGCTCGAAGAAGCGGCGCGGCAACGGCAGGAGGCGCGCGACGCGCGGCATGCTCGCGTGGAACGCCGTGTCGAAGCAGGCGACGTGAGGCAAGTCCGGGCAGAGCGCGCGCAACGCGTCGAGGAGATCGAGCTCCATCGGCAGGTGACCGGGATCGACCGGCGCGAGCGCGCGCAGCGCCTGCGACACCTCGCTCGTCACGCGGACGGGCGCTCGAAACCGCGCGCCGCCGTGGACGAGGCGATGCCCGACGGCGTCGAGACGCGCGAGCGGGACCATTTGCGACACCCACGTCGCAAGACTGGTCGCCGACGGCTTGGCCGGCAGTGTCCGCTGCTCGCGCCGCCCGTCGTGTTCGAGCGTGGCGAGCGGCGCTTCCGCGCCGAGGCGTTCGACGAGCGCGCCGAACGTCCGCGTTCGTTTGGAACCCGCGAGCTCGAAGCAGGCGAGCTTGAGACTCGAGGAGCCGGCGTTCACGGCGAGGACCGTCCTCGCGGGTTCGTCACCGCCCGGCGCCGCTGCTCGCATCGAGCCACCCTCGTCGCACGATCGCGCGGCGGGCGGAAGTGCTCGATTGCCTCACGAGAGATCGGTTTGCGCAGACTTTGCGTTCACGGCTCGCGGCACGGGCGTTGGCATCGGGACGCCGTGGCACCGCTCTTGCTTCGCGCAAAGCATGCGCATTGCACAAGTTTCGCCGCTGTATGAGAGCGTTCCGCCGCAGCTCTACGGCGGAACCGAACGCATCGTTTCGTTTCTCACCGAGGAGCTCGTCGCGCTCGGTCACGACGTGACGCTCTACGCGTCGGGCGATTCGAAGACCGCGGCGAAACTCGTCGGCGTCTGTCCGCGTTCGCTGCGTCTCGACGAGCACTCGGTGGATTCGCTCGCGCACCATTTCGTCATGCTCGAGCGTTTGTCACGCGAGTTCGGTCAATACGACATCGTTCACTTCCACATCGACTACCTGCATTTCTTGACCTCGCGGCTGCTCGGCCTCCGCCAGGTGACGACGTTGCACGGACGCCTCGATTTGCCCGATCTGAAGCCGCTCTACGCCGTCTTCGGCGACGCCCCCGTCGTGTCCATTTCGGACGCGCAACGCGAGCCGTTGCCGGAGGCGGCCTGGGTCGCGACCGTGCCGCACGGGCTCCCGACGGATCTCCTGCCCTTCAGGGCCGAGCCCGAAGACTACTTCGCGTTCGTCGGCAGAATTTCGCCGGAAAAGCGCGTCGACCGCGCGATCGAGATCGCGACCGCGCTCGGGATCAAGCTGCGCGTGGCGGCGAAGATCGCGGACGCGGATCGCAAATACTTCGAAACGGAGATCAAGCCGCTGCTCCAGAACCCCCTCGTCGAGTTCATCGGCGAGATCGGCGAGTCGGACAAGGCGGAGTTCGTCGGTAAGGCGCGCGCCCTGCTGTTTCCCATCGATTGGCCCGAGCCGTTCGGCCTCGTGATGATCGAGGCGATGGCATGCGGCACGCCGGTCATCGCCTTCGACCACGGGTCCGTGCGCGAGGTCGTCGACGAAGGCGTGACGGGCTTCATCGTGAACGACGTGCCCGGAGCGGTCGCTGCCGCGCGCCGCGTGGGCGAGCTCGACCGCGCCGGGGTGCGGCGCGTGTTCGAGGAGCGCTTCACCGCGTCGCGCATGGCGCAAGACTACGTGCAGATCTACGAGCGGCTCGCGAGCGCGAAGCCGCGGGAGGCGCGAGACCATGCCGCCTGAACCGGAGTCCGAGCACGCACCCGACCACCACATCGTCGGTTCGGCGTCGCACGAAACCGAGGGCGGCCGCGTCCTCAAGCACGACGACGCGTTCCTCATCGTCGATCGCCTGGGCGAAATTCTTCCGACCGGCCGCGGCGAGCAGGGCATCTACTACCGGGGGACGCGCTACGTGTCGCGGCTCCGCGTCCGCTTCGCCAAGCGGCCGTCGATGCTGCTCTGTTCGAGCGTGCTCGAGAACAACGTGCTCCTCGCGGTCGATCTCTCGAACCCCGAGATGAAGGGGGAGAATCACGTCGTCGAGCACGGCACCGTTCACCTGGCTCGCCGCGCGCTCCTGCGCGACAACGCCTACTTCGAGCGCGTCCACGTGCGAAATTACTCGGGCGGAGTCGTGTCCTTCCCGCTCACCATCGAGTTCGACGCGGATTTCGCTGACATTTTCGAAGTGCGTGGCACGCCGCGCAACGCGCGCGGGGAGCGCAAACAAGCGGAGATCGACGAACGAGCCGTCCGGATCCCCTACGTCGGGCTCGACGGCGTCGAGCGCCGCACCGAGCTCGAGTTCTCGCGCCGTCCCGACGGCATCTCGGCGACCGAGGCGTCGTTCGAGCTCACGCTGCCGCCGGCGGGCGAGCTCGAGCTCGAATGGAGCATCACCTTCCGCCCCGCCCTCCACCCCGTCCCGAGACCCGCGAACTTCGACGCTGCGGCCGGCGCGGCCCTCGAAACGCTCCATCGCGACCAAGCCGGCGAGACGCGCGTCCTCACGTCGAACGGTCACTTCAACCGCTGGCTCGACCGCTCCCGCGCGGACTTGCGCATGCTCTCCACCGCGACCGAATACGGTTCGTATCCGTACGCCGGCGTGCCCTGGTTCAGCACGCCGTTCGGTCGCGACGGCATCATTACGGCGCTTCAAATGCTGTGGGTCGACCAGAAGATGGCGGCCGGCGTCTTGCGTTTTCTCGGCGCGAATCAGGCGACGGAGCTCGACCCCGCCGCCGACGCCGAGCCCGGCAAGATCGTCCACGAGATGCGCGACGGCGAAATGGCGCGCCTGCACGAGGTCCCGTTCGGGCGCTACTACGGCAGCATCGATTCGACGCCGCTCTACGTGATGCTCGCGGCCGCGTACTTCGACGTGACGGGCGACCTCGGGCTCGTTCGCGAGATTTGGCCGCACCTCGAGCGGGCCATCGGCTGGCTCGACGAATACGGCGATCAGGACGGCGACGGTTTCGTCGAGTACGGCCGGCGCTCGACGGACGGCCTCGTGCAACAGGGCTGGAAGGATTCGCAGGACTCCGTCTCGCATTCGGACGGCACGCTCGCCGAGGGACCGATCGCTCTTTGCGAAGTGCAGGGCTACGCGTTCGCCGCGCGGCTCGGCTTTGCGCGGCTCGCGCGCGCGCTCGGGGACACGGCGCGCGCGGACCGCTCCGAACGGCTCGCGCGCGAACTCCAGACGCGCTTCGACGAGGCTTTCTGGCGCCCGGAGCTCGGCATGTACGCGCTCGCGCTCGACGGAAAAAAGCGGCCTTGCCGCGTGCGGAGCTCGAACGCAGGGCATTGCCTGTACACGCGCATCGCGTTGCCCTCGCGGGTCGCCCCGCTGCACGACGCGCTCTTGTCGGACGCCATGTTCTCGGGCTGGGGCGTGCGCACGCTCGGCGCGAACGAGGCGCGGTATAACCCGATGTCCTATCACAACGGCTCGGTGTGGCCGCACGACAACGCCATCATCGCGCTCGGCTTCTCCGAGTTCGCCGATCGCACGCTGCCGCTCCGCCTCCTCGAGTCGTTTTACGAGGCCGCTTCGTTCGTCGACTTTCAGCGCTTACCGGAGCTCTTCTGCGGCTTCGTGCGGCGCCCGGGGCAAGAGCCGATTCGTTATCCGGTCGCTTGCCTGCCGCAGGCGTGGGCGGCGGCGTCGCCGTTTTCGCTGCTCCGCGCCGTGCTCGGTCTCGAAACGGACGCGCGCAAGGAGCGCGTCGTCTTTTGCCGGCCGCGACTGCCGGGCTTCATCGACTCCGTCGAAATCCGGCGCCTGCGCGTCGGTAACCAGCGCGTCGACTTGCGGCTCGTACGCCAGGGCGACGACGTGGGCGTCACCGTGCTCGAAAAGAGCGGCAACGTCGACGTGGCCGTCGTCAAAACGACCGCGCAAGGCAGCCCCGCGACGAACGGCGCGCCGCTCGCGGCGCCGTGAGGTTCGTCTCGCTCCGTCAGTAGCTCGCTTCGGCTTCGGCCCAGGCGTCCTGTTCCTGCTGCCGTTTCGCTCGAACTCGCGAGAGCTCGTCGCTCAGCCGTTCACGCAAGGCGTCGAGGGTGCTCGCGTCGACCGCCGAGACCAGGATGCCGTCGGCGCGCTCCGCGAGCGCTTCGCGTTCGGCCGGTTCGAGCCGGTCGATCTTGTTGTAAACGCGCAAGCGCGGCCGATCGACGAGGCCGAGCTCCGCGAGGACGCTCTCGGTCGTCTGCAGGTGTTCGTCGCGTTCGGGGTTCGCGGCGTCGATCACCTCGAGCAGGAGCTCGGCGCCCGCCGCTTCCTCGAACGTCGCACGGAACGCGGCGAAGAGCGCTTCGGGCATGTTGCGGATGAGGCCCACGGTGTCGCTCAGGATCGCGGTACCGCCGTCGGCGAGGACGAGCCTCCGCGAGCGCGGATCGAGCGTCGCGAAGAGCTTGTCTTCGGCGAGCACGCCGGCCCGCGTGAGGGCGTTCAGGAGCGTGCTCTTGCCCGCGTTCGTGTAGCCGACGATGGCGACGCGAAAGAGCCCGCTCTCGCTGCGCTTGTGTTGGCGCACTCCGCGCTGTTTGCCGATCTGACGGAGCTCGCGCTCGAGCCGTTGAATCCGTTCGCGCGCCCGGCGGCGTCCGAGCTCGAGCTTGGTTTCGCCCGGACCGCGCCCGCCGATGCCGCCCGTCAAACGGCTCAGCGCGTCGTCCTTTTGGCCGAGGCGCGGCAACGTGTACTTGAGCTGCGCGAGCTCGACCTGGAGCTTGCCGTCGCGGCTTTCGGCGCGCTGCGCGAAGATGTCGAGGATGAGCTGCGTGCGATCGAGCACCTTGAGATCCGTGCGCGAGGCGATGCCGTGCGCCTGGGCGGGACTCAGGTTGCAGTCGAAGATCAACGTTTCGACGTCGAGCTCGATCGCGCGCATCACGACGTCCGCGAGCTTGCCGGAGCCGAGCAGGAAATTCGGGTCGAGGCGCTCGCGGAGCTGAATCACGCGATCGGCGACCGCGACGCCGGCCGTTTCGGCGAGCGCGGCGAGCTCGTCGAGGCGCGCCTTCGCGAGCGCGAGCGCGCCGCGATTCTGCTTTTCTCCCACGTGCACCAACATCGCGAGACCGTCCTTGGCTTTGCGGGTGCGGTGCCGGAATTGGCGGGCGAATTCGGCTTCGAGCGAGCCGATGAGCGCGCCGAAATCGGGCTGCGGCGAGCCGTGCGGTACCGGCCCGACGACTTCGTACGGCGCGTCGCGGCCGTCGGCGGCGGGCACGTTGTACGCCCAGGTGAACCGGAGCGGCTCCCCCGCCTGGTCGAGCAAGATCGCGGCGACGAGATCGAGTCGCAAGCGCGTGAGATCGACCAAGTCGTCGCGCGTGAGCGGCTCGTTGTGAAGGTGCGTGTGCACGAGCCGGAGCGCGCGAAAGCGACCCTCGGCGGCGCGCAATCGTCCGATGTCCGGCAGCATGAGCCCGGTCGCGTGTCCGACGATCACCGAGTCGATGTTGCCGGAGCGGTGAACGAGCGCGCCGACCTGCCGTCCCGTCTCGCGCGACGCTTCGGCGAGCGAGCGAATCAACTCCGGCGTGGCGATACGATCGAGCGAGACGCGGCGGCGGTAGACGCGCTCGAGCGCCTTGAGCGCGCTCGCAGCGAGGCCGGCCGTGTTGCCGTGGATTTGCGTCATTCGGTAAGGACTGTGTGAGGCAGTCTGCCGCGCCGTGGCGCCGGGCGCTAGGACGCGAGCGAGGGCCGCCGGCTGCGGGCTTTCCGCCGCGGAAAAGCCTGGCACGACGGCTGCTTTGTCTCCTCTCGAGTTCACATGTCCGAACCTGCCGTCGCCGAAGAACCGAAGTCCGCACGCGAGCCGAGGTCGGCGCGCCTGCCCGCGCCCCCCGCGGTGAACCCCGGGCAAATCATCGGAGAGCGGTACCGCGTGGACGAACCCATCGGGGAGGGCGGGATGGGCGTCGTCTGCCGCGCCACGCATCTCACGCTCGACACGCCCGTCGCGATCAAGCTCATCCGTCCCGACTTCAAGGACGACGGCGAGTTCGTCCGCCGCTTCCTGAACGAGGCACGCCGCGCCGCCCTCCTGAAGAGCGAACGCATCACGCGCGTTCACGACGTGGGGCAGCTCGAGAGCGGCGAGCCTTACCTCGTGATGGAGCTGCTCGAGGGCATCGAGCTCGAGAAATTCCTCGAAGAGCGCGGGTGGCTCGCGCCGCTCGACGCGGTGAACATCGCCCTGCAGATCTGCGAGGGCCTCGCGGAGGCGCACGCGGCGGGCATCGTGCACCGCGACATCAAGCCGGGGAACGCCTTCTTGGTCCGGCGCGCCGACGGCCGTTTCGGCGTCAAAATCCTGGATTTCGGCATCTCGAAGCAAATCGACGGCGCCAGCACCAGCATCACGAATCACGACCAGAGCCTCGGGTCGCCGCAATACATGTCCCCCGAGCAGATGCTCGATCCGTCGAGCGTCGATCATCGCAGCGACATTTGGTCGGTCGGCGTCGTGCTGTTCGAGCTCCTGAGCGGCAAGCGACCGTTCGACGGCGCGAGCATGCCCGAGGTGTGCGCCAAGGTGCTCACCGCCCCGGCGCCGTTGCTCCGCACGCTGCGCCCGGACATCGATCCCGAGCTCGAAGCGATCGTGATGCAGTGCTTGGAGAAGAAACCCGACGCGCGCTACCGCGACGTCGCGGCGCTCGGTCAGGCGCTCCAGCGCTTCGCGTGCATCCACGCGACGAGCGAGCCGCGCGTCGTCGAGACCACGGCGTTCTTCGAGCCGGTCGTCGATGCCGTCGCGGAAGACCTCGGTTCGTTGCCGCCCCTCGCGCGCTCCTCGGCGCCGCCCCCGCGCCGCAGTCAGCGGGCGCATTGGGCAGGAGCGCTCGGTGTCGCGGCCGTGATGGCGCTCACCGGCGTGGCCTTGGGTCGCGCCATGGCGGTCGGCGGAACGCCGCGTCCGTTCTTCGGCAACGCGGCGGCGACGCCCGTGCTCGCGAGCGGTCCCGCACCGGCGCCGCCGGTCGCCGAAACGAGAACCTACCCGTTCGCGTTCGAAGTCGCGGGCGCGCGTGCGGCGCCGGAACGTGAACGGCCAGGCGGCGCCGCGGCGGAAGACGAGGCGGCTCCGACGGCGCGCGCGGACGAGGCCGCGCTCACACCCGCGGAAATCCGTCGCCGCATCGAGCGGTACCAGCGCTGGCTCGACGCCCAGGGTCTCATGCGACTCGACGCGAGCGACGACGAACCCTCGTACATGAAGGAGCCGTGACCGCCGAGCGTCACTCTGGAGAACGGAAAGCTCGATGCCGAATTCGACTCAGTTGTTCGTGATCGTCGCCGCGGCGGCGGTCTTGGTGCTCATCGTCGGCTTGTTCGTCGCGCGCAGCGCCCGCCGCCGCCACAGCGAACTCGTGCAGCGCTTCGGCCCCGAGTACGAGCGCGCCGTCGACGAGCTCGGCAGCGAAACACGCGCCGACAAGGAGCTCTTGGCGCGCGAACGCCGGGTGCGGGGCCTGCACTTGCGCTCCTTGCGTGACCGGGAACGCCGGCAATTCACCGCGAATTGGAATCAGATCCAGGCCTTCTTTTTCGACGACCCTGCGGCCGCGGTCCAGCGCGCCGACGCCCTGATCAAAGCCGTGATGGAGGCGCGCGGCTACGAGCCCGAGCATTTCGAGCAGCGCGTCGCCGACCTCTCCGTCGAGCATGCCAGCGTCGTCCAGCACTACCGCGCGGCGCGCGCGCTCGCGACGGCGAACGTGAAGCGCGGAGCCACGCCCGACATCGACGAGCTCCGTCAGGCGATCGTCCACTACCGCGCGCTCTTCCTCGATCTGGTCTCGAATCCGGAGCTCGCGCGCCGCCACTTCTGGCCGGGGCCGCAGGCGCCGTCGCGGGCGTGACCGCTCAATCCCACCCGCAGCGTTCTCCCTTGTTCTGCTCGTCGAGCCACGCCGAGAGCGGCGCGTAGTAGTCGAGGATCGCGCTCGCATCCAGCGTGCGCTCGCCGGAAATCGTCGCCAACGCTTCCGGCCACGGTTTGCTCGCGCCGAGCTTCAGCATCGCGATGAGCTTCTTGCCGGCTTCGGTGTTGCCGTAAATCGAGCAACGATGGAGCGGCCCGGTTTGGCCGGCGGCGCGGCAGAGCGCGCGATGGAATTGATACTGCAGGATGCGCGCGATGAAGTAACGCGTGTAAGGGACGTTCGCCGCGACGTGATACTTCGCGCCCGCGTCGAAATCCTCTTCGGTTCGCGCGATGGGCGGGGCGACGCCCTGGTACTTGCGCCGGAGCTCCCAATAACTCTGGTTGTAGGCCGAGGGCGGCGTGCGCCCGTCGAACACGCGCCAGCGCCACTCGTCGAGCACCTTCCCGAACGGCAAGAAGGCAATCGCGTCGAGCGCGCGCTGGAGGAGCGCGTTCACGTCCGCCTTCGGATCGTCCGTGACGTGGTCGACGAGACCGATCTGCTTCAGGTACGCCGGTGTCACGCTGAGCGCGATGGTGTCGCCGATGCCCTCGTGGAAGCCGTCGTTCGCGCCGTTTTGAAAGAGCGGCGGGAGGTCGTGATATTGCTGGAAGTAGAAGTCGTGACCGAGCTCGTGGTGAATGGTGAGAAAGTTCTCGGCGTCCACGTGAATGCACATTTTCACGCGTAAATCGCCGCTCAGCCCCAAATCCCACGCGCTCGCGTGACACTCGACCTCGCGGTCGCGCGGCTTCACGAACAGGCTCCGCTCCCAAAACGTCTCGGGCAGCGGCGCCATCCCGAGCGAGACGAAAAAGTGCTCGGCGGTTTCGACCATCTTTTTCGGGTCGTATTTCTTCTCGGCGAGCGCCTTGGTGAGATCGACTCCGCCGTGTCCCGGGTACGGCTCGAGCAGCGGGTAGAGCCCGTCCCAACTCTGCGCCCAGAGGTTGCCGAGCAGGTGCGCCGGGATGGGACCGTCTTTCGGCACCTTGTCGCTCCCGTATTGGCGCGCGAGCCGTGCCCGCACGAAGCAGTGGAGCTTCTCGTAGAGCGGCCGGACGGCGTCCCAGAGCCGCGCCGTCTCGCGCTCGAACTCGTCCGGGCTCATGTCGTAGCCGCCCTTCCAAATCTCCGACATGTCGCGAAAGCCGAGCTCGCGCGCGCCCTCGTTGCCGAGCTCGACGAGCTCCGTGTAAGGCTTGCGCAGGGGCTTCGACACCGTGTGCCAGCCGCGCCACGCCTCGAGCAAAAGAGCGTAGTCGCGCTCCTTTTCGAGCACGTGGTTCAGGTCGTCGACGGTGAGACACTCGCTCGTCTTGTCTTCGCCCTTGCCCTTGAGCTTCGGCGAGCAGTACCTGCCCTTGGCGTAAGCGCTTTCGAGCTCGGTCTCGATCGCGGCGAGGCGCGCGCGCTTGTCTTTGTCGCTCGGCGCCGGCAAGCCGGCGGCGTAGCGGAGCAGGTAGAGCGCCCGCGCCGTGTCGGGAGCGAGCGACATCCCGGCGAAGCGCTCGGACTCCTCGATTTTCCGCGTCAAAAACTCCGACATCGCCTCGCGCGCTTTGGCGTCGAGGTACTCGCTGTCCGGCGTGATGTACGTCGCCTTCACCCACGCGGCGCGGTCGCCGTCGTTCGTCAGGCGCTTGAGCTCGGCGTTCGTCTCGCGCACGAACGTGTCGGCGTCCGCCGCGGTGAGCGGCTTCGGTGCGACGGCTGCCGCGCTCGCCGTCGCGGCGCTCGCCGACGTCGTGGTCGCGAGCTTCGGACACGGTTCGGTGGCGGCGGGACTACAAGCGCCGGCGCCGAGCCCCGTGGCGAAAACCACGAGCGCTCGGCGCAGGAAGAGACCGGAATTTCGAGCCATGCGCGGCGAGCATAGGCCCTTTCGCCGCGCCGCCGCGCCCCCTTGCGAGGAGCGCGGCGGATCCGGCGCGCC
>DATJXW010000127.1:0-27532 GCA_035499895.1 Polyangiaceae bacterium
CGGACCCGAGACCACGGCACTGAAATCCGTCCCCGAGTCACCACAGGCATAGAGGCTCGCGGAGGCCGCATTCATACAGCTGTAGAGCGCATCGGCATAACCGAGACAGGTCGAATCCCAACCCTGAACGACGTCGCACAGATTCGCGGTGTCGTAACTCTCGTCACCACCGCACGGCGTGGCCGACTCCCCAGCCGGGTGATTCACGACCGAGAGGCAGTGTTCGCGGCGAATTTCGTCCGGCGACTTCGCGCCGCCTTCGCCGCCAGCGCCGGCCATGGGTCCCATACCCGCGCTCGCCGACTCACCACCAGCGCCGCCGCCGCCGTTCGTCTCGCCGCCGTTCTCGCCGGCGCCGGCCGTTTCGGTGCCCGCGCTGCCGCCCCGGCCGCCCTGCGCCGTGCCGCCGGTACCGGCCGTCGAAGTGCCGCCCGTGCCCGCGGTGGACGAGCCGCCCGTGCCCGCGGTGGACGAGCCACCCGTGCCGGCCGTCGAAGAGCCACCCTTGCCTGCCGAGCCGCCCTTGGCAGTCGTGCCGGCGCTCGCGCCACCGCTGCCCGAGCCGGCCTTACCGGCGCTGCCGCCCTTGCCCGCAGCGCCTGCCTTGGCACCCGCGGAACCGCCGGCGGAAGAAGTCGAGTCGTCGTCTCCACCGCAGGAAAGCGGAAGTGAGATCAAGCCCAGAATCAAAGCAGCAGTTAGTGATCGGTGGCCCATGGTGCGGGGAGCCTACACCGCTCGCTCGCGAGCGCGCAACATTCTTCTCTACTTAGAAGAGAGACTGACCCGATAGGTGTAGGTGCGGGGGCGCTAACGTGCGACCTCGTCCCATTTTGCCCTACAAAGCGAGACGACTTGGTTCGAGTTCGCACCGTCGAAGTCCACTGCGCGCGCGGCGTCTCGATTCGAACCGCGGCGTGAGACGCGCGAGACGAGCCGCGCTTCACGCCGACAAAATGGGCTGAGAACGCGCTCGAACGGCGCCGCGTGATTTCGACGCGTGCGCCCTTATCGGTCGCGAGTGATGGACCGTTGGGAACGCTCCCTTTCGAGCGCGTGCACATCTCGAACGATCGAGTTGTGCATTGGGCGACGTGTTGTGCACCCGCCTCCACTCACTGCATCGCACCTCCGACGTCGGCGTCGTTCGCTGTGAGGCCGCGTCGTGCGCGAAGCACCAAACCGCATATTTCTCGCGCTTTTCGCGCGCGCTGCGGGGCGATGCACGCGGACTCTCTCCTTGCGCCCAAGGACCTACGTGTAGGCGCGCGAGAGCGTGAGTTCGGCACGGCACCTGCAAAAGGACTCCCCGAACTCACTGAGGAGGTTCCCAAGATGAAAAAGTTTGCTCCACTCGTTCTGTCCGCTGCCGCCATGGCTTTCGCGGGTTGTGCTGCCGAAGCCGGAAACCCCGGCGAGGTGACCGGCAACGACAGCGCCGCTGTCTGCGCCAACCCCGACGGCACGAACGCGGCGATTGCCGCGCTCGCCGAAGCGATCACCCACGATCTGCACCGCTGGCAGATCACGTCCGACTTCTACGTCGGCACCGGCACGTACAACCAGCAGGTGCTGAAGCTCACGTCGGCGGGCTTGGCTGCTTGCGGTGGCCAGTGTCTCGAGACCCAGAACATCCTGGCGTTCCAGGACGCCACGATGGATCAGGTGCTCGTGCTCGACGGCACCCACGTGAGCTCGTACAGCTTCGCCTCGCGCCTCGTCACGGGCTGGAACAACCAGTGGACGTGCCAGGGCAACACCACCAAGTCCGGTGGCGGCCGCTGCCCCTTCGTCGCGCACATGTTCGACTTCCGGAACGGCGCTTGGGTCAACCCGACCATCTCCGCCGGTCCCTGCGACATGAACTTCACCCATCCGGTGGGCGCGCCCAGCACCGGCGCCGCTCTCACGTCGGCGCAGGTCTCGCAACTCGCGAACGCGCTCGTGTGGACGACCGGCAACGGCCCGAACCCGTACATCGCGTTCCAACCGACGGCGAGCACGGTCTCGATCGACCCGACGGGCGACGTGAACAGCCCGAGCCAACAGACCGGCGGCGTCTACGGCTGCAACGCGCTCGGCGTGGTCAACAACCAACCGGTCAACCTGACCGGGTTGGCGTGCACCTGCGTGACGACGACGACGAACATTCCGAGCGGCGTGCTGAAGGCGACCAAGCCCGTGATGGCGCCGAACAACTACCAGTGCGTCACGTCCCTCTAACGTAGAGACGCGGTCGAACCAGTAACTCTGTGAGTTCGCGAAAGCGGGCCGCCCTTCGGGGCGAGCCCGCTTTCGGTCGTTTGTGGGGTTCATACTACACCGCAGTACGTCACCCCGCGGGGTGATCCGAAGTCCGACGTGGGAAGCGCGCGGACGCTCAGTGCCGCCGACGGCGCCGCAGGAAGGTCAGCGCGCCGAAGCAAAGACCGAGCAGCGGCCAAGGCGCCGTCTGACGGCCACGGCCGGTTCGGCAAGTGCAGCTCGGATCCTGGCGCGAGCCGCTGCCTTCGCCCTGGGCACCCGCTTCCGACGACGTGTCGTCGCCCATCGAGGTATCACCGCCCGTCCCGCCGACGGAGGAGCCCGCAACAGCCCCGGTGCCGCCGCGGCCCCCGACTCCCGATTTACCGCCGCTCCCGCCACTGCCGCCGCTACCGCCCGCTGACTCCGGTGGCGCGCCGGCTTCGCCGGGGACGCCCGCAGTGCTCGGTTCGCCGGCCTGACCAGCCATGCCGCCCTCGCCGTCCCCACCCGGCGTGACCTCCGCGATCGGCGCTTCACCGACGCTGGAGAGCGCCATGTTGATCAGGTCGTCGTAGGGGGCGATCTGCGTGTAGACGTTCCGCACGTCGGGGCCTTCACACGAAGTCGTGCTCAGAAGCGAGTACACCCCGATTTCGGCGCCCGTCTCGACGGAGAAGAGCGGCCCGCCGGAATCACCGTGGCACGGCCCCTCGCCGATCATCACCGTTCGGGGCGCGACGCCGGGGTCGCCCGCAATGACCGAGTTCGGCGCCCCGACGCCGAGAATCTTGAGGCCGTCGCGCTCGTTCCGAGAGGCCACCTCCGGCGCACCGCCCGCCCCGGCCGAACCCATCGTCGTCGCGTCCGTCAGACCGTAACCGACGGCGCGCACCTGCTCCCCGTCCTTGGTCGAGCGCGTCAAGCGCAGGGTCACGGGCGGGACGTCGACGGGTACGGGGCCGTCGAGCACGACAATCGCGAAGTCGTCGCGACAGACGACGGGCGAGTTGGTGCCGTAAATGGCTTTACCGTGCACTCCGCTCGAGCTCTTCAAGACGCCGGTGGAGACCACGATGCTCGCCGCGTCGACGAGGGGTCCGAGCGTGCCGCCCGTCGACCCGGTGGCCAACGAACCGTCCGCGTTGCAGCTGAACGTCCGATCCAAATCGAATTGGCTGACGCAGTGGAGCGCGGTGACGATCACGTCCGGGGCGATGAGCGTGGCGCTGCAGGCGATGCTGTTGGCCGTGATGGAGACGACGGCGTCGTCGCTCGGGACCGACGGCATGCCCCTCACGATCGCCGTACGCTCCTCTTGAACGGGAGTCGGCGCGCGGCCGTCCGTACAGCCGAGGACGCCCCCCGTCAGGCAGAGACCCGCAAAGGCAACGCCGACGTGTTTCAATTCATCCCGTCGAAGACGAAGCAGTTGACCGGGTCGATTTTACCGGTGAGCGCCACCGGCGGGCCCGCGTCATAACGCATTTGATCCGAATAGAAGGTCCCCACCGAATCGACGCACCAAATGCTCGCGGGATCCTCTCGAGCACCGAATTCGTTCCAATCCGGCGGACCCATCGCGCCGACGAGATCGATCTTCGTCTTCGAGCTCGAGCTGAGACTGGCGACGTACGTGTCCATGTCGTCGCTCGGTCCCACGTCGACGACGGGCGTCCCGTTCGTGGTGGTGATGACCCGCTGCAAACCCAGAACGATGCCCGGCCCCGTGAGCGGAATCCGCGCCGCCGCCACGCCGTACATCAGGTAATAAACTGGGTCGTAGAAGTTCTCGTAGCCCGGCGCGGGGGTGCCGTACGCGGCGTCCCAGCGAGACTGGTAGGCGTTGTCCACCGTTTGATCCAGCGCGTTCGGCCAATTGACGCCGAGAATGCGCTGGTTCAGCGGCGTTTGCGGCGGCGTCACGTGCGTCGATTGGTCGTTCCGGATGAGCGTACCCATTTGGGTGTCATTGAAGTCGAGCGCGCCGAGGAGGTAGAACGGGCGCGGCTGTCCGCTGGTGGCGGCGTCCCACTGGCTCTCGACGCCGGGGATGATGTACTTGAGCATCTCGTCCTCGGTCGTGCCGATGACGATGTGCGGCTTGAAGCTCAGAATCCGCGAAATCGCGGTGGTCTGCGTGTCCGTCGGCGCCGAGTAGGCCGACTCGATCGAGATCCCGTCGTAAAGCGAGGGGGAGGCCATGTGATTGTCGATCACGGATTGGCCGTTGAACTGCAGATTCGCCTCGATGTAGGCCGCCGTATCCTGAAGAAACGGCTCGTCCGTGGCTTCGACGTGGGAAATCCTCACGTTCTCGCTCATCCCGAGCACGCTGTTCTTCCTCAGATGGTCGATGGTCATGTCGAGGAGGGGCTGATACGAAACGGAGAGCGCGTCCGCGCCGGAGAGTTCGTGCCAGACGAGGCTGTTGGTGGATTCGTTGATGAGCGCCTCATTCGAGTAGAGCGTCATGAACATGAACGTGTCGTTCGGCTGAGCAACGTTCTCCCAGACGTACTTCTGGTCCTGCAACAGCAGCGTAGCGACGACGCCCGGCACCTGCAGGTCTTCCATCAAGTGCTGGGCAGGCGCCAACAGATCGGCCTGCACGGTGTACTTGAAGTTGCAGAGCACCATCACGAGCTGGTGACGCTGATTCGTGCCGGAGAAGACTCCGCCGGTCCTGCGGTCGAGCTCGGTGATTGCCAAATCGTAGTTGCGCCCGATCGTATCGAGCGAAACGCCGTTCGTCGGAATCGGCGCAAACCCACCGAGGATGATGGCGTCAGTCGAAGTCAGCGTGTTCCACTGCCCGTTGTCGTATTGAGGCAGAATGATCGGGCAATCGTCGGACTTGAGCGGGACGCACTGGCCCTGGACGCACGCGCGCGGGTTCACGTCCGAATCATCCGGGTACAGCGTGAAGCAGTCCTTGTGGTGCTGGCATTGCGGCGGCATCACGCCGGTGCCGGCCATGCCCGCGTCGTTGCCCGTGCCGCTCGTGCCGCCGGTTCCGCCCTTGCCGCCGGTTCCGCCCTTGCCGCCCGTCGCACCCGTCGAGCCGCCTTTGCCGCCGGTGCTGCCGCCCGTACCGCCCGCCGTCGACGCGCCGCCAACGTCCGGAGCCCCGGAGTCCCCGCCCGTCCCGCTGAGTGAGCCGCCGCTCCCGCTCGTTGCGCTCGAGCCGCCGCTGCCGCCCGTGAGGGTCGAACCGCCCGTGCCGCCTTTACCGCCGCCGCCCGCCGTCGACGAGCTGCCGCCGCAGAGCGCGGGATTGTGGCACGTGCAAATACCCGAGTCGCACGTGAGGCCGGGACCGAAGTGCGCGCAGTCGTCGTTCGAGCCGCACTGATCGGGGCTCAAATCGTAGACGAGCGAGCAGCTCGGTCCGAGCACGAGAAAGAACGGGAGCAATCCCAAGGCCCGCGAAGCAAAGGTTTTCCGCATGCTCGACTCGCGATCCTAGCTCGGACGCGCCGCGCGCTCAACACAACGCGCTCTCAAATTTCCGGCTCGCGCTCGCACTTCAAGTGCATCGACGTGTCGGTTCAAGATCGCTTCCGTAAGCGCGGGTGCGCGAACGCACGACGAGCGTCAGAGCCATCACGATGCGCGCGACCGCACGCGAGACGACGTCGCCCGCACCACGCGCGTCACGAAACCCGACTGACGCCGTTCGCCGCCGCAACGCATCGCGTGTGTCGCATCAGCGGCGGAAGGCGTGAACATGCCACCATGGATACGGTGTGGGTGTTCGTGGGCAACGCGCACACTGCGACGCTCGCAGTCGCTCGCGCGCGCGCCGGCTCGAACCACGGCGTGACCGCTAGCGGCGCCACACGAGCGCCGCGGCTTTCTCCAACAAAAGCCGCTTTTCTCGGGCATTTTTGGTGAGCGCCGCTGCCCGCTCGAGCTCGCCGCGCGCCTCCGCGAAACGGCCAAGTTTTGCGAGCAAATCGCCGCGCACCGCGGGCAAGAGATGATACCCCGCGAGCAGCGGCTCCGCGCCGAGCGCGTCCACGAGCGGCAGCGCCGCGGCCGCGCCCTCCGCCATCGACACCGCGACCGCGCGATTGAGCTCCACGATCGGCGACGGCGTCATGCGCGCGAGCTCGCCGTAGAGCGCGACGATGCGCGCCCAATCCGTCGCGTCCGGCGTGCGCGCGCGCGCGTGACACGCCGCAATCGCCGCTTGCAACACGTACGGCCCCGGAACGGGCGTGAGACCCACCGCCCGCTCGAGCGCGGCGAGCCCGCGCGCGATGAGCAAGCGATCCCAGAGCTCCCGGTTTTGCTCGAGCAGCAAGATGGGCTCGCCGTCCGCCGCCACGCGCGCTTTCGCCCGCGACGCCTGAATATCCATCAGCGCGAGCAAGCCGAACACTTCGGGTTCGTCGGGAGCGAGCTCGGCGAGCGTCTGCCCGAGCCGCTGCGCGTCCTCACAAAGATGCGGCCGCATCCAATCGTCCCCGCTCGTCGCCGAGTAACCCTCGTTGAACACCAGGTAAACCACCTCGAGCACCGACGCGAGCCGGGGCGCGAGCTCCGCCCCACGCGGCACCTCGAACGGCACGTTCGCCTCCGCGAGCGTGCGCTTCGCCCGCACGATACGCTGCGCGATCGTCGGCTCCGGCACCAAAAACGCCCGCGCGATCTCCTCCGTCGTGAGGCCGCCGAGGAGCCGCAACGTGAGCGCCACGCGCGCCTCCGTCGACAAGAGCGGGTGGCACGCGATGAACACGAGCCGCAACAGATCGTCACCGATCACGTCGTCCACGGCCGTCTCGATCTCGCGGGCGCGCGCCGCCCCGAGCTCGTCCTGTTCGCGACCGAGCAGCGCGTGATCGCGCTCCACGCGCTTGCCGCGCCGGAGCACGTCGATCGCGCGCCGCTTGGCCGTCGCCATCAACCACGCGCCGGGCTTCTCGGGCGTCCCCTCGCGTGGCCAATGCTCGAGCGCCGCCACGAGCGCGTCCTGCGCGAGCTCCTCCGCGAGCCCCACGTCGCGCAGCATCCGCGTGAGACCGGCGACGAGCTTCGGGAACTCCACCCGAAAAACGTCCTCGACCGCGCTCGTCGTCACCGCGCAGAATCTGGCCGACGTTCCCGGCTCCGCGCAAGACGCGCCCGCTCGCTCGCTCGACCTTCATCCTCCTCCGACGACGACCCCGACCCCATTTCGACACCGCTCCGAATTCAGTGACCTCGAGAACGCCCCCGCCCGCTCCGCACCCCCTCCGCCCGCCCCACCCCTCCCGTCACAGGCAGAAATGCAAACCCGTTCCCCCCAAACGACCCGAAATCTCGCCATCTCGCCCCATCACGCCGCGAGCTCGAACAGTCGCCGCACGCGTCCGCGCACGGCTCGTCGGCGCACGGCTCGTCGGCGCACCGCTCGTCGGCGTACCGCTCGTCGGCGCACGGCTCGTCGGCGCACGGCTCGTCGCCGCACGGCTCGTCGGCGCACGGCTCGTCGCCGCACCGCTCGTCGCCGCACCGCTCGTCGCCGCACCGCTTCGTCCGCGCATCGTCCGTCCGCGCATCGTCCGTCCGCGCACGGCTCGTCCGCCCACGGCTCGTCGGCGCACGGCTCGTCCGCCCACGGCTCGTCCGCGCATCGTCCGTCCCGCGCATCGTCCGTCCGCGCCCGTGCGGGTTCGGTGCCGCCCGCCGTCGGCGCGCCGCGGGCGGCTAGTCGAACTTCGTCGTCTCGGACGGCGTGATGGGCGTGGCTATTGGGGTCGGACCGAGTGGTGACGGGGACGGTGACGAGTGGTGACGGGGACGGTGACGAGTGGTGCGGTGACGGGCGGACGGTGCGGCGATGGGTGGACGCTGTCGCGATGGGTGGACGGAGACGAGTGGCGCGACGATGGGCGGTGCGCGGACGGGCGTTACCGTCACGAGACTCGGCCACGTGATGTCATCGTCGTAGCGTTTCTGCGCAGGTGGCGTGACGGCGACAGGCGTTTGCGTTCCGTCGCTTGACGTGGCTAATTCGAGAACTATAGCCTAATCATGATGCGGGGAAAGTCTGCCGATGATGATGGGCAAAGTCGCGACAGGCGACGCGCGCGTGGCAAGGGCACGAGTGGGCAGCGCGGAGTTGGCGAAGTCGAGCGCGGGAGTGGAACAGGAGCGCGCGGGCAGCGCGGGGGAGCGCGCGGGCAGCGGGCGGCTAGCGAAGAAGCGCGGAGGAGCGGAACAGGAGCGCACGGGCAGCGCGGAGCTGGCGAAGTCGCGCGCGGGCAGCGGGGGGGAGCGCGGGGGGCGCAGTTGGCTCTTTTGTTTCGGGCGTGGGGCGGGGAGCGAGCGGGGGCGGGGCGGAAGCGGGGCGGGGAGCGGGCTTGTGTTCCACATCGGGCGCGGCCCGCTCAGCGTGCGAGTGAGCCGGTGCACGTGACGCTGCGGGCCCGCATCGCGCCGCTCAGGAGTCAGTTCGTGTTTCCGACGGTGCGTCTCGCGCTGGTGCGCGCGGCGCGGCGGGCGCCAGACCGCTTTCGGATCGTCCATTTTTCGGTGCAGCGCGATCACGTGCATCTCGTCGTGGAAGCCGCGGACAAGCGCGCGCTGTCGAGCGGTGTGCGCAGCGTCGCCATCCGCATCGCGCTCTACGTGAACGCGCTCTTGTCGCGCGAGGGTCCGCTCTGGGCCGATCGCTGGCACGGCCGCCCGCTCGCTTCGCCGCGCGAAGTGCGGGCCGCCATCGTGTACGTGCTCGCGAATTTTCGGAAGCACGCGCGGCGAACGTTGCGCCCTGGACTCGATCCGTATTCGTCCGCCGCATGGTTCGACGGCTTCCGCGAGTGGCACGCCGAAACGGGCGTGCCGCCGCCGTTCGCGGAGCGGGCTCGTTGGGACGTGGCGCGGCGCAGCGCGGCCGCGGTCGAGGCGGGCTGCGCGGCGGACTTCGAACCGAAAACCTGGCTCGCCGAGCGGGGATGGCGACGGTACGGACTCGTCGGGCTCGGCGAGAGTCCCGCGCGCGACTCCGTGCATAAGTGAGCCGGCGTTGCTCGGCGCCGAGCAACGCATGCGCCAGAGCGAGCGGCGAGCTCTCGCGCCTGCGCGCGCACGGTGGAACGGCGCGGCACGGAGCCGCTCCAACACTTTGCCCCAGCGGTCGCCCACAAAAACAAAAGATGAACATCTCGAGACGCGGCGCCGCCCGGCCGTCTCGTGACCGCGCGTTCACGAATGCGCTCGATGCGTCGCTCGCGCGCTGCGGCCACGCGCGTTCACGAAGGCGCTCGTTGCGTCGCTCGCACGCCTCGTGACGGCGCGTTTGCGAGCGCAACGCGCGTTCACGGATGCGCTCGGTACGAATGCGCTCGATGCGTCACTCGCGCGCTGCGGCCACGCGCGTTCACGAAGGCGCTCGGTGCGTCGCTCGCACACCTCGTGACGGCGCGTTTGCGAGCGCCTTGCGCGTTCACGGATGCGCTCGGTACGAATGCGCTCGGTGCGTCACTCGCGCGCTGCGGCCACGCGCGTTCACGAAACCGCTCGATGCGCCCGTCGAATGCCTCGTGACGGCGCGTTTGCGAGCGCCACGCGCGTTCACGAAACCGCTCGATGCGCCCGTCGAACGCCTCGTGACGGCGCGTTTGCGAGCGCCACGCGCGTTCACGAATGCGCTCGATGCGTCGCTCGCGCGCTGCGGCCACGCGCGTTCACGAAACCGCTCGATGCGTCGCTCGCGCGCCTCGTGACGGCGCGTTTGCGAGCGCCCTGCGCGTTCACGAAACCGCTCGGTGCGTCGCTCGCGCGCTGCGGCCACGCGCGTTAACGCCACGCCCAGCGCGTCACTCGCACGCCTCGTACCGCCGCGTTAACGCCACGCTCAGCGCGTCACTCTCACGCCTCACGCCTCGTACCGCCGCGTCAACGCCACGCTCACTGCGTCACCCGGGCCTCCGTCGTTCGAACGTACCCGCCGCGTGCGACGGGTTCGATGGGAGGCGTGCGGGGCTATTCTGTGATGAGGCCGATTTTGGCGTCGTAGCGGAGGTGGCCGTATTCGGGGTCGTCGAATTCGATGCTGTAGTCGTTGGGGGCTTTGATGAGTGCGGTGGTTTGGCCGCGCCAGAGGGGGCGCGCGCCTTTTTGTTTGCCGAGTTTCACACGCACGGAGTCGTCGCTCTCGGCGACGAGCTCGACGGTGCCGACCGAGACTTCACGCAGCGCCGAGCCGCTGCGCTTGTAGATGAGGAGCTGCACCGACTTCTCCCAGTCTTTTTTGTCGTCGGGGCCGCGCTTGAAGCGAATCACGTCGCCTTGAAAGGCCTCGCGCGCCTTGTCTTCGCACGCGTGGGCTCGTTCGGGGTCTTTGTCCTTGCCGCACGTCTCGGCGGCACGCTGCTTCGCGTCGGAGTTCGCGTAGTCGACGAGGAACGCCGCGTCGCGCGCCGTGATGATGTCGATCGCCTTCTGGGAGCGGCCCGGTCCGTTGTCGTCAGCGGGCGCGGACTCGGGCGCGGGTGACGGCGCGGGCGCGGCGGGCGGCGCTTCGGCGGTGGCGACGGGTGGAGGCGGCGCACTCGTGACCGGCGGTGGAGCGGGGGGCGCGGGTGCGGCGCTCGGCGCGGGCGGCGACGCGGCGGGCGGCGGCGAGCCACACGCCGCGATTAGGAGCGCGACACCCAAAACACCCAGAACGTCGGAACGCAACGAGACCTTGGGGCTCATGCGCGCCGAGCATACCAAAGCTCGCGCCGCGTCTCGCCGTGTTCGCGGGCGTGGCGAGCGGGCTTCAGAGACGCGCGGTTTCGGCCAGCGGGTGCGGCGCGGGGGCGGCTTCGATGTCACCGGCGCGGATCATCGCGGCCGAAACCTCGGCGTAGGCCGAAACCCACGCGGCGCGGATCTCGGGGCTGAACTCCTGGCCGAGGACCTGAGCAAGCGTGAAGAGAAGCGCGTCGCCGACCGAATCGAAGTGCGAGCGTTGCGCGCCGTAGCCCTGGTGGCTCCGGCCGAGCTCGGCGAGGTAGCTCGTCGGGTCGACGCCCACGCGATAAAAATCGACGATTTGCGCGAGCGAGCTCATGAGCTTCCGCTTCTGCGATTCGATGTCGGTCTGAAACAGAGGACGGAGCTCGGGCGCCGTCATGAAAAGCCGCGCGTAAAAGATCGTTGCGGCGTCGCTCTTGTTCGCGCACACGCGCGCAAAGCTCGCCGCCAAAAGCTCAATCGTCCTCGCGTTCATGGTCGTTCGCAGCCCGATGTAGGTGGGTCGCGAAGCCCCATACGGCTGCCCGGCTCGGCAATTTAATGGCAGTCGCGCGCCATGCGAGAAAACGAGAACAAAACCGAACGGCTACGCGTCAGCGTCCGCCGCTCACGTCGAGCAGGGCCCCGGTGGTGAACGCCGCTTCGTCCGAAGCGAGCCACAGGATCGCGAAGGCGACTTCCCGGGCGGTGCCGGCGCGCTGCAAAGGGATACCGCCGGCGAGGCGCGAGGCGCGGTCCGGATCGCCGGCGCGCGCGTGGAAGCCCGTGTCGATGATGCCGGGCCGCACGGCGTTCACGCGGATGCCTTCCGCCGCGACTTCACGCGCGAGGCCGAGCGTGAACGTATCGACCGCGCCCTTGGACGCCGCGTAATCGACGTATTCTCCCGGGGATCCGAGGCGCGACGCGGCCGACGACAGGTTGACGATGGCGCCGCCGCTGCCGCCCCGGCGCGTCGACATGCGGCGCACCGCTTCACGCGAGCAGAGCAGCGTACCGAGCACGTTCACCGCGAACACTTCTTCGATGCGTGCGGCCGACATGGCGTCGAGGCGCGCCTGGGGATGAGCGAGACCGGCGCCGTTCACGAGGACGCGCGGTGTGCCGAGCTCGCGCGTGACCGTTTCGAAGAGGGTTTCGACGCTGCTCTCGAGCCGTACGTCGACGCGTAGCGCGAGGGCTCGAGCGCCGCGTTCGCGAGCGGACGCCACGACCGCGTCGGCTTCGGCGCTCCGTTCGCGATAGCCGACGGCGACGGCGTAGCCGCGCTCGGCGGCAAGGAGAGCCGTCGCGGCGCCGATGCCGCTGTTTCCACCCGTGATGACGATGACGCCTGACATGGGATTGCCGTCCTCGAGTAGTTGCAAGTAGTACGACGTGCTACCCCTCGGCGCATGGTGTTTGGCGTCCGCGGGCGCCCCCGGCAAGGTCGGCGGTTCTCGGCGAACGGCGTGCTCGCTTTGTTCGTGACTCACCTGCTCGTGAGCTGCGCCAGCTCGAGCGACCACTTCGAGCCGGCCGGCGTGCCCAATCCCGTTGCCGGCGCCGCAACGGCGGCGGGCGGTGCGGGCGGCGCGGGCGGTGCGCAGCGTGAACCGCTGGCGGGTCGCGCGAGCGACGACGGCGGCGCGACGGCTGGAGCCAAACCGGCGGGCGCCGGACAGGGAGGCCGCGCCGAGACGAATCAGGGCGGCAGCGGCGGAACGAACTCGAGCGTCGGCGGTGCGGGTCCGATGCCCGGGTTCAGCTGCGACGGGACGGCGACGTGCCAAAAGGGCGAATGGTGCGTCGACTGCAATCAAGGCGAGATCACGGTGGGGCTCTGCGCGCCGAACCCGCAAGCCGACCCCCCCGGGTACAAAGCGGCGACGGCGTCGTGCCTCACACTCGGCGCGCAGTACAGCGACTGCGACGGCCCGGAGGACTGCGACGCCGACGAGTACTGCGTGCTCGCCGGCGACCACGCGGGCGGCGTCTGCCAGACCACCCCCGCACCCGACCCCGCGACGTGTTGCTTCACGTGCGACGCGCCGCCCGTGTGCACACTCTGCTGGCTCGACAGTGACTGCCCGTTCGGCTTCACCTGTACGCCCGAGCCCGACGCGCCGAACGACGTCGGCGGCTGCATCGCGGCACAGTGAGCAAGTGGGAGCGGCGGACTCGGGGGTGTCGCCCAATTTTGTGAGCTCGGGGGCGAGGCGGGGGTGAGCTTTTGCGGCTTCAGAGTTTGTCTATACAAGTTCAATGTATAGACAAATCACCGAGCCGGAGACCCTCTCCCCGAGAAGCCGAAGAACCTCTTCACGGGTAGCCGGACACCCGCGGGACACCCGCTCCGCGTGGAGCCTAAACGCGGTCTACTAAGGGCGCGACGAACGCGAATCCGGCACGCCGCGCGTCCTTTCGCGCACCGCGCGCCGGATCGTGCTCACGAGATCGCCCACGTTGACGGGCTTGACCACGAAGCGATCGGCGCCGATCGACGCGAGCTTCCGCCATTCTTCGGGGCCGCCCGTCGCCGTGAGCACGATGATCGGCACCGTGCGGGCATCGGCTCGCGAGCGTAAACGCCGGGTGAGGCTCGCGCCGTCGACGTCCGGCATCTGCAGATCGGAAATCACGACCGTCGCCGGCTTGCGCTCGAACGCAGCGAGCGCTTCGGCGCCGTCGGCGACGCACTCGATCTCGGCGCCCTCGAACTCGGCGCCGAGCGCAAGCTCGAGAATTTCGCGCTGGTCGGGATCGTCCTCGACGACCAGGATGCGCGCCGGCTCGAACGCTCGACGCTTGGCGGCCAAGAGCTCGCGGCGAAACGTCTCGACGCTCGCCGTGCGGTCCTCCGGCTGCTTCGCGAGCGCGCGGAGGAGCACGTCGTCGAACGCCGGCGGCAAGCCGCGCCGATGCTCCGTCGGGCGCGGCACGGGCTCGACGAGATGGAGCGCGGTCAGCGTGACACCCTGCTTCGCCTGAAACGGCGGCCTACCGACGATGAGCTCGTACGCGACGCACGCGAGCGAATAGAGATCGCTGAGCGGCGTCGCGTCACCCTGCCCGCGCAGGATCTCGGGCGCCATGTAGCCGGGCGTACCCACCACGTCGCGCAGCGTGCGCTCGTCGCGATACGACGCCGCGAGCCCGAGATCGCCGATGCGGAGCCGCCCTTCGTGATCGATGAGCAGATTGCCCGGCTTGATGTCGCGGTGCACGGTGCCGGCGTCGTGGATCGCGGAGAGGCCGCGGCACGCTTGCTCGAGCAGGCGGAGCGCGGCGTCGAGCTCGAGCGGCGCGCCCTCCTCGTCGACGTAGCGATCGAGCGTTTTGCCGTCCACGAGCTCCATCGCGAAGTACGGCGCGCCGGCGTGCTCGCCGAACGAATAGATGGTGACCACGTTCGGATGACTGACGAGAGCCATCGCATGCGCTTCTTGCTCGAAGAGCGAGCGAAACCCGGGACACAAGAGGTTCGGGCGGATCACCTTGAGCGCCACGTTGCGCCCGAGCTTCTGGTCGAAAGCGCGCAGCACGACGCCCATGGCGCCCCCGCCGAGGACGGCGTCGACGCGGTACGTCTCCGCGACGAGCTCGCCGACGGCGGGTATCGGATCACCCCCGAACCCATCCGGCTCGCCGAGCTCGGCGGGTTCGGTCAACGGGACTAACGAAACTTCGGTCAAAGTCGAAAAGCTCACGGCACTCGACCTCCGCTCTTGCATGCCCCGTGCGAGGCCGTGCCCAGCCCACCCACCTCGCGCGCACCCGCCGAGATTCACGCGGGAACGAGAGCTTTGTTTCCGGCCCTCGTTAGCCTGAGGCCAGAGCAAACCGGCCACGCGCGAGCCATTTCGGCGCAAAAGCGGCGGGGCGTTTTGCGGCGAACGGCCGCCCGGCGGTGCTGGCCACCGTGTGCCCGAAACGTTGGCCCGAAGGTCGCCGACTTCGACTATTGCGCGTACGACGCCGGCCGAGACTTACGGGAACTTCAACATCGGATAAAACGCGACCGCATTCGCCTTCAGGGCCGTGACTTCGCTCGCCGTCAGGAGCGCATTGGTGATGAAGGCCTCGCGCATGAGCACGGGATCGGGGCCGCTCAGATCGCCGCCGCCGCCGAGATGAACGGCGGTGCCGGCGTTGATTTGTGCCTTGGGAGGCGAGTGCGAGAGCACTTGGCTGCCGTTCATGAAGGTGACGACGGCGTTCGCCGTGGGATCGAACTGGGTCACGACGATGGCGTTGTCGGCGGGCGACGAACCGTAGTCGTAGAGATCGTTGTTCTCTTCTTCTTCCGCGCCCACGCAGTACTTGTCGGACGCGCCGCAGTTGACGGCAATGCAGCAGCCGTTCGAATCCTTCCAGCCGTAAGCGAGGGCGAGCATGAAGTCGGTGCCGAAGGTGTCGTTCGCGTTGTACTTGTGGGTGATGCCGAACACACCGCAGCAGTAGTGATTGTTCGCGACCGGTTTGCCGTTGTACATGAGGCCGATGGCCTTCGAGCCGCCCGTGACGCCCATCGCGAAGTTGTCGCCCGAGAGCGCGTATTCCTGCGGCGTCACCGTCGTGAGGATCGGTAAGCCCGTCGCGTCTTCGATCGTGAACTTCGAAGCGCACGTGTAGCCGCCGGCACTACAGTCCGGACCCCACGGGGCGTTCCAGATCGCGGGCAAGAGATCGTTCGCCCCGGTGTGGACCTGCGCGTAAATCCGCGAGATCACGCATTTGGACTGCGTGCCGCTGCAGTAGGCGTTCCACGTCGACATGTCCGCGGTGTGGGCGGCGGTCTGCGCGATATCGATCGTCTTCGCGGTCTTGTCCGCGGCGATTCCGAGCTGAAAGAGCGGCCCGGTGTAGCTCGCCGTCATCGCGCGCGTGACGCTGTAGGCCTCCGCGCACCCGCCGCTCACGAGATCGCACGGGCCCTGGTAAGCGGTCGCCGCACCGCCGCTGCCGCTCGTTCCACCGGATGCCGTCGTGCCTGCGGCGGCGGTGCTCCCGCCGGTCGAGGTCATGCCGCCGCCGGACGTCGTTCCGCCCGTTGCCGGCTGGCCGCCCGTGCTCACGGTGCCGCCGGTGCTCGTCGTGCCGCCCGTCGACGAGCCCCCCGTCGCGCCGCTGCCTCCCGCGGCGCTCGCGGTGCCGCCCGTCGCAGTGGTGCCGCCGGTGGTCTGCGTGCTGCCGCCGGTCGCGTTCGTCCCGCCCGAGCTCGTGGTGCCGCCGCTCGCCGTCGTGCCGCCCGAGCTCGTCGTGCCGCCGCTCGTGTTCGCCGTGGTGCCGCCCGAGTTCGTCGCGCCACCGCTGGTGTTCGCCGTGGTCCCGCCGGTGCCGCCGGCGCCGCCGCTCGCGCTCGCCGTCGTGCCACCCGTGCTCGTGCCACCGCCACCCCCTGTTCCGGTGCACTCGACGAGAGTCAAAAACACGGCCGCACCCAGCGAGAGGACGCTCGTTCTCATGTCCTGTTCTCTTGCCAGGCTTCAACGAAAGTTTCTTCTCGCAGCCGGCAAATCAATCAGCGTGATCTGCGAGGAGAGCAGCGCTAAAACATTATGGGACAGACAGAGTCCGCTACACCGGAGACCGCTCGGATACCCAAGCACCGGCGACGAAAAACAGCGCTCCGGTCAGCGCGTAGCCCGCGGCGCCGAGCAGGATCACCGCCGAAAAGCCGAGGTTCGTGACGGCCGTCATGGCCCACGCCGCGCCCCACACCGACGACAGCGTGGTCAGGGCGTAAGTCGCGGGCACGGCCGCAGGGCGCCCGGCCCGCACCACGCGCTCCACGCCGAAGGGATAGAACATGCCGAGAACGGTGCCGGCAGGCACCACGCACAGCGCCACGCACGCGATCTTGAGTGGTAACGGCAGCGCGAGCAGGCGCGTGTTGCACACGTCGGCCGCGAAGATGCCCCAAGCGATCGTGGCCACGGCCGGCACCGCGAGCGCCGCCGGGCCACGGAACGTGGCTAAGCGACCCTCGAGACGAGCGCCGAGCCCGTTCGACGCCAGAAAGAGCGCCAGAATCACGGCGACCGCATAGAGCGGACTACCGAGGAAGAGCTCGGTTTTGCCGATCAGGCCAATCTCCACACTCATATACGATATGCCTGCCGCGAAAAAGTACAGCGCCCACGGCCAGGGCACGCGCCGCTCGCGCTCGCGCCGAAGCCCGACGAACAGCATGACCGCGACCGAAACGCCGCCGAAGAGCAAGACCGTGAAGACCTTGACCCAGCTCGAGGCGTAGAGCTGGTCGATGAAGCGCGCCTTCGCGGGCAAAAGCTCGAAGTCGCGCCATTCGACCTCGTGCACGAACGGGCGATCGTCCGTGACGAGCCGCGCCGGAGCCCGACCCACGACGGCATCGACGAAGCTCGGCACGCCCGGCCCCGACGGCGAATAGAGCACCCTCCGCGGATACGGCCACGCGGCGATCTTCCCCTCGATGGCCGCGATCTCGTCGCGCGTGAGGCCGCCGGGCTTCACGACCATGCTGTCTTGCCCGTGGGTCTCGGGCGAACCGAACGCGAACACCGCTTTCCCGAAGTCGCCGAGACCGCGCTCGGCGAAGAGCAGCCGCAGGCTTTCGGCCTTGTGCGCGACGGGCTGGTTCACGAACACGATCATCGAGTCGGGGCCCGGCGCGAGATGATCGAGTAACGACGCCATGGCCTCGTACGTGTCGAGGTACTTTCGCGTGTCACCCGTGCGCTCCGCGTTGATCGAGCCGTTCGTCGCCAAGAAGACGAGGTCGTAGCGCCCGCGGTCGGCGTCGAGAAAATCGCGCCCCTCGCGCACGAGGAGACGGATGTGGGGACGCGCGAGAAAGGCCGGCAGGTTCATGTCGGCGAGCAGCGGGTCGCGGGCGAGCTCGACGACGGCGCCGTTCAGCTCCACGCCCGTGATGTCCGCCGCGCCTTCTGCGAGGCAATCGAGCTCGACCATGTCGCGCCCGACGCCGGCGAACAACACGAGGACACGCTTCGGCGCGTGCCCCATGACGAACGGCAGCGCGTGGTGGAGGCTGTACGGCAAAAGCTCCGCGGGTTTCGCCGCCGGATCCCAGCGCGCGACTCTGACGTTGCTGACCCCGTCGTCCTGCACGATGCCCCACGCGTCCGGACCCGGGTGCGGATTGTCGGTGTTCGCCCGCAAGAGGCTCGTGCGCGCGAGGTCGTTCCAGCGCACGCGCATCTCTTCGACGCCGCCGCGGGCGTGACCGAGCACGTAGCGCGACAGCCGCGCGGCATCCGGATGTTCCTCGAACACGACGCCGCGACTCGCCAAAAACGCGAGCGCGCAGTACGCCGCCGCGCCGGCACCGAGCGCCAGGCGCCGCTCGACGAGCGGCGTGACGGCGAGCAGCACGAGCGCGCCGAAGAGCACCGTCATGATGGCCGGCGAGAGGCCCGCCCACGTGAGCACCAAGGGCGCGAGCAAGCAGCCCGCCGCGGCGCCCGCGAGATCGAAAGCGTACGAGTGCCCGATGCGCTCGCTGCCCTGCTCGAAGTAAAGGGCGAGGAGCGCGCCGAAAATCGCGTACGACGGCAAGAAGATCCCCGAGTAGACGAGCACGCGCGTCGCGTCGCCGTACGGGTTCTCGAGCGAAACGTGGATGACCGAGAAGAACGCGTTCGCGACGACGAAGAAACTCACGAACGTCGCCCCGACCACCGGCAACACGAGCGCCTGCAGGATCGTGATCGAGCGGCGCGCGTCCCGCTCTCGTTCGCCGCGCACGAGCAGCGAGCCGAGCGCGAGCCCGAACAGCGCCACCGGGATGGCGAGAAAGTTCGAGATGCTGCCGAGGAAAAACCCCAGCATGCGCGTCTCCAAGAGCTCCACCATCAGGCAGAGGAGCCCCACGAGGAAAATCCCGAGGCCCACGTCCGGTTTCGGGCGCGCTCGAGCCGCTCGGTCGGCGTCCTGCGCCATGGGGCGCAGCCTATCGCACGACGCCCGGGCGCCGTCAGCCGTAGCGCACGGCGGAGAGGCGCACGCACATGAAGTCGTCGTTGAACGTGACTTGGCCGTTGTCGTTGCCGGCGGCTCCTGCGACGACCATCAAGGGCAAGAGGTGCTCTTCACGAGGGTGGGCGCGCCGTGCGGCGGGCGCGCTCGACCATGCGGCGAGCAAGCGCGCTCGTTCGTCCGCGTTCGCCGTCGCCGCGGCGCGGAGCCACGTGTCGAACGTGAGCGAGGCGTCGCGCGCCGACGCCGAGCGGATGTCGCGCAAGTTGTGGTAGCTCATGCCGCTGCCCAAGACGAGCACGCCCTCGTCGCGTAGGGGCGCCAGGGCTCGCCCGATCGCGAGGTGTTCCTGCGGATCGAGGCCGGCCTTGAGCGAAAGCTGAATCGCGGGCACGTCGGCTGCGGGCCAGGCGAGCTTGAACGGGATGAACGTGCCGTGATCGAAGCCGCGCGTTGCGTTCGTCCGCGCCGGGATCCCCGCTGCTTCGAGCAACCCGACGACGCGCTCGGCGAGCGCCGGATTGCCCGGCGCCGGCCACTCGATGGCGTACGCGTCCGCGGGGAAGCCGTAATAGTCGTAGAGAATCGGCGGGCGCGGCGACGTCATCACCGTCGGCGCATCCTCTTCCCAATGCGCGGACACGACGAGCAGCGCCTTCGGAGCCGCGGGCAACGTTGCCGGCAACCCAGCGAAGAAGGCGCGCAGCTTGGCGACGTCGGCCGGTGCCACGAAGCCGCCGAGGTCCACGAACGGCCAAGGGCCACCGCCGTGCGGCACGAAGATCGCAGGTTGACGCTCCATCGGGTTCACTCGGGCAAAGCGAGAACCATCCCTAGCACGGGAGCCCCGGCCGCAGCGTTTCCTCGAGCCAATCGAAGATGCGTTGCTGGCCGAGCGACGGCGAACCGGTTTGACAGTGGTCGCCCGCGCCCTCTTCGTCGCTGAAGTAGCACCACGTCTTCGGGCAGGTGAGCGCGTCGAAAAGTTTCCGCGCTTCGCCCGAAAAGCCGTTCTCCTTCTCGACGTCGACGACGAGCATCGGACAACGGATCTGCGCCGCGACGTCCGTGAGATCGTAGTCGAGCGCCTTCTTCAACCACTCCGCCGGCGTCGACGCGCCGAACGTGTACATCCCGTTCTCTTGACCCCAGCGTGCCTCGGGACTGCGAGTCGCCGCCTCGCGCATCGCCGCGTTCACCTGCTCCGGCTGGTGCAGGATGGCATGCACGAACTGCTCGCGCGTGACGCCCTTCGGGATGCGCGCCCCGAGGAACGACATGACGCCGCCGTTCGCGACGCAAGCCGCGATGCGGTGCTCGAACGCGGCCGCGCGCGGCGCGAGATACCCGCCGAAGCTCGCGCCGAGGAGCGCGATGCGTTCCGAATCCACGATCGGGCGGGCGACGAGGTGGTCGATCACGGATGCAATCACGCGCTCCCAATCCGGCCGAAACGGGAGCCCCTGACGGCGAATGACGCGACCCTGACCGGGCCCTTCGAAGGTCAAGCAATGCCAGCCGCGGCGCGTCGCGGCCTTGGCCCAGGGCAACAGGCCGTCGACCGTGCCGTCGAAACCCGTGTTCACGATCAGCGTGCGGCGTCGCTCGTTCGCGGCGGGATAGAACACGCCCGGGAGTGTCGTTCCCTCGTAAGGGATCGCGACGAACTCGTGCGGCTGATCACCGTTTGCGAGGGCCGCCTCGAAGCAACGCGCGCTCTTGCTCGAGAACTCGAGGATGCGCGGATCGCCCGAGTTGCCGTGCAAATAGAACTCCGCCGCTCGGTAATAGTTCGTCGCGCGCAGGTACGTATCGGAGGCGCTCACACGATGGCCGGCCGCGAGACACGCGTCGGCCGTCGCTTCGAGCCGCGCCGCCGTTCGGCTCCATTCGCGCGCCCAGCTCTCGAAGTCGCCGTCCACGATGCGCTCCGCAGTCTGCCACGCCTCACCGACGTCGCATTGGCGCGTGGCGGTGCTGCCGAGCACGCGCAAAAACTGGAACGCGAATTGGGGATCCTTGAACCGCAGCTGCATGGTCGTCATCCCCTTCTAGCGCCATCTGAGTTCGGCGGCCGAACTTCGCTTGTTCTCATGGAGAAAACGTCTCCCCTCGCCTCGAGCCGCCGAGCCGCGACGAGCACCGAAAGACGATGCACACGGAAGACATCCGACAAAGCCGGACAACGGCCTTTCGAGTCCCTCAACGTCATGCTGACGATCCAACTCAGGAAACGGGTTCGTCTTCCATGAGCGTCGTCACTACACCGAGACCAACCACTCCAAAGGGCAGGCCGCGCGAGTTCGGCAGGTTCTTCGCCCCCCGTCGCGCGCGCCGTCCGAGGACGGCCACCGAACGCGGCGGCACGGATCGCAGCTCGCCGCCGCCGCGCGAGCGAGTCTTGTGCGACCCCGCAAAATGTGCCAGATCTCCCGCAACTTCACGCACTTGCGCCCGTAGCTCAGTGGAAGAGCGGTGGATTTCTAATCCACTGGTCAGGGGTTCGAATCCCTTCGGGCGCGCTAATCATCTCGCGGGGTTACAAACAGCCACTCCGCACCAAAACTCGGGGCCGCACCAAGGTCCGCACCCAAAACTCCGGAGCTAACCGGCGCGCTCGTCATCAGCGGCGTCGGGCAGCCCGGTCTGATCGGGCGATCTGGGTGTTCGCCCGCTCCCCGCGCCTGCATCGGCGCCGGGCCGAACGGAAACCCAGACCATCGAACCTCAAAACTCGTCATCAATCGGCGGCAGGACCATGCCGATGCCCTACTCCCCGGGCCCTCGATCGTCCTCGGGACCCATGAAAACGGAAGTGACCGCCGGACGCTCGCCGCGACGGTATCTTCCGGGCATCCAAGACGCGTGCTCCTGAAAGTCGAATCGGCCTCGGACGCTCACGTCTGCGACCGTTTCGGTTACCACAAGCCAGTTAAAATCTAGCTTCTCCTTCAGATGCAATGTCTCGACAAGCTTGACGAGCTGCTGCTGGCGATGTCCGTGCCCAAGGTCGCGCTCCGCCCACACGTGAAGTACAAAGTTGGCTCCAACTGTCCTCAACTGCTCGAGACCTTTGAAGAGGGTGGTGAATCCAAGCCGTTCCATGCCCCACAGGGCCAGCGACTTCAGCCTCGTGTTTGCGATTCACTGCGGCACCGTACAACGGACCCCCTGCGGGCTCGACCACACAGTCACTGTCACGCTCGCAATCACGACGCGGCTCGACGTATTCGCGGTACGCCTGCTCGAGGCGGCAAGTGTACAGATAGTCACCGCGGACGTGCGTTCGGTTGCGGGGACAGTCCGGGCCACCTCGTCCTCGCAGGCATCTGGGGATGCTGGGAGCGTGTGGCGGCGTGGTCCGGCTGCATGCTGCCCGCACCATTACGCCGAGAAGCAGAGAACCTAGATGCAATCTCACTCAATTGGCATCGGGCGTGCATACTGCGGCGTCGTCGTTGCCGTAGATGGTCGCGTACTCGTTGGAATTCGTCGCGCTCAGCCGCTCGATTTCACAGGTGGGGAGGACCGGGTTGTCGACGACTTCGAAAGTGTAGACGGACGGAATACCTTCGAGCCCGACCAAGCTCTCGAGTGCCGCATTTTCTCTGATCTCGAGCGATTCGAGCTCGGACACGTTCGCAAGGGCGCTCAGGTCCGTCAGCGCGTCGTTCGAGACGAGGCTGAGGTCGGACAGCCAAGTCACGTTCTCCACGCCGTGCAGGCTCTGCAATGCGTCAACGTTGATGAGCTCGAGACCGTCACACATGGTCACGCCACCGAGCGCGCTCAGGTCGGTGAGCTGGGGCAAGTCTTCGACCCTGACTCCGGCCCGCGTTAGCCCCGACAAACCATCGAGACTGACCAGGTTCGGCAGGCGCGCCAAGTAGACGCTGGCGAACGTTACGTGCGGCATCCCGCGCAGGCTCGTGAAGGCGGGGGCGTCCGTAATAGAGAGGCCGGCCTCGGACTTCAGGGCGTCGAGGCCGACCAGGCTCGTGACGCCCGTATTGATGATGTCTAGGTGATCGATCGATGTGAGGGCACCGAGGCCGCTCAAGCTGGTCAACGACGGCAGGTCCATCAGTTGTATGTAGAGAACGGTCCGAAGCGCGCTGAGCGACGCGAGGCTCGTGATGCCGTCGTCCTGGAACTGGAGCGCGTCATCAACGTGTCGCAACCTGCGGAGCCCGGAGATATCGACTAGCGAGGGGTTTCTGAGGAAGGAGAGATCGACGATGCTGGTCAACGCGTCGAAACCGCCGAGGCTCATCAGTGCCGGATTGCCCTCGAACATGATGCTCGTCACGCGCGCTACCCCGCGGAAAGCGGAGACGTCGGAGAGCACCGGGTTGCCGTCGATCTGGATCGCATCGACCGAGACAACCCCTGCGAGTCCATTGAGGTTTTCGAGCCGCGCATTCTCGGCACAGGTGGTGTCGCAAGTGGGGTCCACCGTCACGGTCCCGCCGATGGTGCGGAGCGCCGCGAGCCCATCCACGTCGGTCAGTTCGGTAGTGGCCGTGATCCTCAGACTGCCGCCGATGTCGCTCAAACAGCCGAGGTCGCCGAGATCGGTGATGTCCCCCGTGATGGTGAGATCGCCCGTCACGCTGGTGACACCACGCAACATGCTCGCTTGCGCTTGCGTTACCACGGTGAGTGATCCGTCGAACACACCGCCACAACTCGGCGCCGAACCGCCGACGCCCGCCGCTTCGCCGGCTGCGCCGCCCGCCTGGTCTGGACCGCCACCCTCGTTGCTTCCGCCGACACCAACCTCAAGCGCACCCGCCTCCCCCGCGGAACCCATCGGAGCCGCACCTGCCGCGGTGCCTCCACTGCCGCCGGCTGTGCCTGCACTCCCGCCCGCGTTGCGACCTGCTCGACCGCTCCCTGCCGGCGCGCCTGCATCAGCTGCCTTCCCGGCGCCGCCACCCCGCGCGCTCGCTCCGGCCGCGCCGTCTTCGGCGGTCGTCCCGCCGCAGCTCGCGAGAACCGCACCTATCCAACCTAGTGTGAGCCACCACCCCTGCATGACCGAGAGCATAGCCGCTGGAGCCGTCCCGTCGAGGCGCCGCGCGCGAATCGCACCAGTGGGCCCGTCGGCTGCAAACCGGCATGGGCGGCCCTACGGCGTCAGATGCGTCTCCCGACGGCCCTGTTCAATTCGTTGCTCCATGCCGAGGCGACGACATAGCTACTTCTAGTCCCCTGGAGAGCACTACGCGGCCCCCTGCCAAGGGCCCGGCGCGGCCCAGCTGGCCGGAAAGCTCCGCTTGCCGACGATCGCCGTCGCCACCGGCAGCAGGAATCGCCGCAGCAGCTCTCGCGCTTCATCCAAGGTCTTGGGCGCTGTGTCGAGCTGCGACCGCCTCACGAACGCGGCCCACTGCTTCTGCGTGCCCTCGGCGACGGTGAAGCTTGGCGTCAGGGCGACTGGCTCGGGGTCGAGGGCGGTGCCTCGGTTCTCGAAGGTCTTCTCAATCGCCTGGGCAACCTCAGGGCCAGTGAAATTGAACTGGCTGGCGAGCAGCCAAATATCGAAGAAGTCCTTCATCCGAGAATTCAGCGTTCCAAGGTTCACCATCGCTTCGAACTTTTCCGCGATGGCCGTCTCGCGCGGGTACATGCGGAGGTGTGGTGCCGGCTGGTCGAGCAGCGTCGGGTAGTCTCGCTCCTCCGCTCCCGGGTGAACAACGTCGCCGAAGCCGATGTCGATCTGCATTGGGATGCGGGCCTTTCCAAGAAGGCCACGAAGGTGAGCCTCACGCCCTGGTAGTCGGCGTCCTCCTTGATGCGGCGACCAACCAGCGTCGTCGAATCGAAGCGCAGACCATCGTCCACCACGGTAACGTCGCAGACTTCGCGAAACATCACCTCCATCACGGCAACGTCGTTCTCCGCGTAGCCGAGTAGATCGATGTCGCGCGTGGGACGCGAGACGGGGGCGTTCCACGCGTTCAAAAGAAGCGCACCTTTGAGGAGAAACCGGCTGCGATGCGGTGATTGCGCCAGGCGATAGAGCAGGCGCTCGAGTCCGTAGTGTTGTAGGATCTCCTGGAACGGGCGCTGGCTGGACCTCGCCCGATTCGTCAGCCGTGCGCGCACCGAGGCGGCCGTGTTGCCCGTCACGTTACCGCCTCCAGGTAGGGGCGCATCACGCGCTCGACCCTGCAGGCACGGGCCTGCTCGAGGAGGCGTTCAATGGCGGCACCACGTCGCGCTCGCCAGGTTCTCAGCGCTTCGAGGGCTACGTCCAGGCCGAGCTTGCTGCGGTATTTGAACGCATCAGCAACGCTCTTCTCCGCGCTGTAGATGCGGAGCGGTTGGCCATCGACCGTGTGCGTCTCGATCCCACTCGTGAGCGCCGCCCCCGAAAACCAATGAAAGTTCACCGGCGGGTATTCGATGCGCGGTTTCTCGGCACCACGGGGCAGCGCAATGTCGACGGCGTGCGGGATCTGGGTCGTCAGCTCGTGGTAGGCGAGTGCTGAGATCAGACAGACCACGCCGCCGGGGACGCGCGCAGCGACGGTGAAGAGATCTGGCGCTTCTAGGTCCGGCAGGGAGGCGAGCCGGTAGACACCACGGCTGAGCTGCGTGATGGTGCCCGCGTCGCGGAGCGCGTACAGGCTGCGACGATTGAGACCGGCCGCCAGCGCCTCCGACATGCGCAGGACTCCGCCGCGTTTGCGGAAGACGCTTTCGGGGGAGCGAGTCGCCTTGGTCACGCGAGACAAGATACCAGCAAATAATAATATTTGTAGGTAAATTGTCTCTGCCCATCGATTCGCGGTAAATGCCCCTGGTTTGGTGGTCGCCCTGGAACCGGCGGCGCCTCGCCCGAGCAGCCTGGAGGCTCGTAGGTCGAAGCGCCGACATCAGCTAGACGCTTGCGACGTCGGTAGAGGAGGCCGCCAAACCTCGAGATTCACGCGCAAGCTATCGGCCATGGCCACGGGCAACGCAACGAGGCCATGCGCGCGCTGCTCGCCTTCTACGTAACTGATCGGCGCCGAAGGGAAACTCCCCAGCGAGGACGAGGCCGAGCAACTGCAGCACCTAGCCACGCTACGAGCGACCGAGCTTGGTGCGGCCCCGCACTAAGCCCTTGGTGCGGCTTGGTGCGGACCCCTAAGTATCGAATACCTGGTGCCGCCAAGTGCCGCCTCGACGTCTGCGATCTCGAAGAATGACGGCACTTCACGGCACATGACGGCACGAGACCGCCTTCACTATGAATTTCTAATCCACTGGTCAGGGGTTCGAATCCCTTCGGGCGCGCAACCAAATTCCCGCGAAACGTGCGGATCCATCTGAACGATGGGGCGCAGCTTGGCGCAAATCCGGTCGACCGCTCGAATCCCTATGTGACGGGCCACTGTGCGCGGGCCACCAGAGTTCGACGGATGCGCGCAAGTATTCCGCGCAGTTCCGCTCGTGCGCGGGTCGACGTGCAGCCCTCGAGGAGGTCGCGCGGTTTGGTGCGGACGCCGCACCAAGAGCTTGGACGCTGACGTTATCGTGCTCGACGAGGCGCAGCGGGCGAAGAACTTCCGGACCAAGACGGCGGCCACGCTGCACGCGATTCCTTCGCGCTTCCGCTTCGTCTTGACCGGAAAGTTGCGTCTCAGGATCGACGCCGGGGCCGGTCTCGCCCAACTTCGAGACGCGAGGGACCTTGCTCTCGGCGCTCGAGCCGGCCTCGACGGCGAGTACTGGTTTTCGAAGCACGTCGGCGTTGGAGCAGAGCTCGGGGTTGCGGCATTCGGCACGGTCGACTTCGGGGACGGTGACCACGTAACGGCGACCTGGGTAACCTTCGCGCCCGCGGTCACCGTCCGCGGCCGCGATCGCGGGTCGTTTCCGATGTTGCGCCTCGCCGGCGGCGTCATGCGAGCTCACTTCGACGAGAACCACGACTGCGACCCTGGAGACGTTGATTGCACGTCTTCTTCTTCGGGTTCCAACAACGATTGGGGGCCTTACGCGGCGCTCACCGGGGCCGCGGCGATGGCCATCGGCGACGGCGTCGAGTTCGGCGCGTTCCTGCGTGTCGAAGCGGCCGCGCTCGTCGAGTACCGCGACATCTTCCAGGGTGTTTTTGCTTGCACCCTCGGCACGCGACTGCGCGCGCCGTTGCCATGCGCGTGCGGCGCCGGCGGTTTTGCTCGCTTAGGCCCCTTCAGCAACTAGCGCCCAGCGACGGCTCGGTCGAGATCATCACCAAGGCTTCGGCCGCGGTTATACCCACGGCGCTCGATGAGCTCGAGCGCGGCACGGGCTCGCCGAACGTCCTCCTCGGAGGCGTCTCGGAGCAGCGCGCGCAGATCGTCCCAATCCTGGGGTCGGTTCCGATCGTCCCGCGCAAGAACCTTCAGCGCTATCAGATGAGCACGGATCGCCACGTTCAGCGTGAGGTCCTCGAGAATGGCGATGGCCTCGGACTCGGCAACGATCTCGTTTTCGATTCCGGACGAAGCGAATAGCAGGTCTACGTAGACCGCCGGCTCCGACGGATGGGTGAGTCGAACGGTAGCCATACGACCGCTTTGCTCCTGTTCGAGGAGCGCGCGAACGGCGTAGCCGC
>DATJXW010000128.1:0-9505 GCA_035499895.1 Polyangiaceae bacterium
AGCGCTGGGTCGAGGTGGTGCAGCATCGCGCGGCGGAAGACGCGGTGAGCGCGCTCCGGCGTCGAGGGTTTCGCCTCGTCGCGACGCACCCGCAAGGCGCGCTCGTCCCTTCGGACCTCGCGTCGATCGAACGGCTGTGTCTCGTGCTCGGCAACGAACACGACGGCATCAGCGAGGCGCTCACGGCCGCAGCCGACGACAGCGTGCGCATCCCGATGCGCGGCTACGTCGAGAGCCTGAACCTGAGCGTCGCCGCCGCGGTACTCCTCGCTGCCGCGCTCGCCGGGCGAACCGGCGACCTGACGCCGGCGGAAGAGCGTCGCCTTTACGCGGTCGGACTCTTCCGCTCGGTGCCGCGCGCGGACGAAATACTCGCGGCGCTCGCGGCGTGCTGAGGGAATCGAGCGAATTTTCGCGGCAAGACGCACGCTTCTTTTTGGCTGGGGCTATTCGGCGGCTAGTGCTAGCTTCGCCCGCCGAATCGCGATGATGAGACACAGTTCCGAAGGCAGCGTGCTCGGCCCGTCCACCCGCATCACGGGCAGGATCAGCGGCGAGGGCGCCATCCGCGTCGAGGGCGGCTTGAAGGGCGACGTCTCGGTGAGCGGCCCGGCGGAAATCGCCGAGGGCGCGAGCGTGGAGGGCAGCGTGCACGCCGAAAGCCTCGAGATCGCGGGCTCTCTGCTCGGCGACGCGGTCACGCGCGGGCCCATCGCGGTGCGCGCGGGCGCCGTCGTGCGCGGCGACCTCCGCGGCAGCGAAATTTCGATCGAACCGGGCTCGCGCGTCTCCGTGCGGCTCGACACCCAGGTCGAGCTCGACCTCGGGGCGCCGCGTCGGCGCTAAGAACCAACGGAAGAGGATTTGACGATGGCAGGCACGGTGATTGGTGAAGGGCTCAGCATCGAAGGCGACGTGAGCAGCGAAGAAGAGGTCGTCGTGCAAGGCAACCTGCGCGGCAAGCTCACGACCACGGACGCCGTCTCGGTCGGGAGCTCGGCCGTGATCGAAGCCGACGTGAGCGCGCAGAGCCTCACCATCGCGGGCCAGGTGACCGGCGACGTGACGGCCGCCGAACGCGTCGATTTGCAGGCCGGCGGACGCCTCATCGGCGACGTGAAGGCGTCGCGTCTCACGATCGCGGACGGTGCCTCGTTCAAGGGCAACGTCGACATGGACGTGTGACGGAGCGACGATGAACGGCTCGGTCATCGGACGTGGAACGGTCGTGCGCGGCAACGTGCGCGGCACGGGCAGTCTCGAAATTTTCGGACGCGTCGAGGGCGACGTGAGCGTGAGCGGAGAGCTCGTGCTCGGCGAGGAGAGCGCCGTGAAAGGCAGCGTCTCGGGCTCGCACATCACCGTCTCGGGCGCCGTGCAAGGCGACGTGCGCGGGAGCGAAGCGGTGCTGCTCGAGCGCGGCGCGCGCGTCGTCGGCGACCTCACGGCGCCGCGCATCGGCGTCGCGACGGGAGCGCTCGTGAAGGGCCTCGTCCGAACGGACGGCGAGCCGGCGCTCGGCGCGCCTCGCCGCGCGGCGACGGGCGGCGCCCGGCCCATGGCGTTCCCGGCCCGGCCCGCGGCACCCGCGCCGAAACCGGCCGAACGCGCCGAGCCGCGCGAGGAGTCCGAGTCGGACGCGCCGCCGCCCATGAAAGAGCCGAAAGCGGCCCGCGAAGCGCCTCCGCCGCCGGTCGTTCCAGCCCTGGCGAAGGGCGCGAAAGCAAAAAAGAAGAAGCGCGAGGATTGAGCCGCCCGTGATAGGTTGAGGGGCGATGCGCGGTGTTCGGGTCGCGGTCGCACTCATCGGCGCGGGGGCGTGCTTGCTCGCGGGCGCGACGGCGGCGCACGCGGCGCCCGACAACAAAGAGCGCCCCCTCACGACGAGCGAGATCGAGGGCTGGCTCGAGGCCGAACCGGGCGCGACGCCCGCCGACAAGGGCGCGGCTCCCGGCTCGGAAGTGCCGCTCGTCGCGCCGCGCCGCCACGGCTTCGTGGTCGAGAGCGGCCTCGGCTTCGTGAGCCAAATCGGCGCGCTCGAACACATCGCGCCCACGGCACCGGATTTTCAGCTGCACTTCGGTTACGAGGTGCTGCACTGGCTCATGCCGTTCGTGGAGGCGGACGTCGCGTTCGCCTCCACCGCGTACGCGAGCGAGCCGCCGCCGCCGCGTTCGTATTTTCATTACGGCGCCGGCGCGGGCCTGAGGTTCACCGTGCCGATCGGCCGTATCTTCGCCATTCTTGCGCAAGGGAGCGCCGGCTTCGCCCGCGTCTCCGAGCAAAACGTGCTCTCGGTCTACGGCTTTCCGAATGCCGACGCGCTCAATCTCTACCTCGACGGCGAGCTCGGCTTCGAGTGGTACCAGGTGAATCCCCACCTCGCGCTCGCCGTGCACGGCGGTATCCGGGACTACGGCAAGGGCCTCACCCGCGATCGCGGCGGGCAGGCGCCGATCGCGCTCGTCGGGAGTGCGGCGCTCCGTTACGCCTTTTGACGGCCGTCTCGCGGGCCGGAACGCGGAACGGCTTGCGTCCGGAAAGAACGGCAGTAAAAAGGGGGCTTCTTGCTCTAAAGCGTTCCCCGGCGCTCGCCGCGCCGCACGCCTGAAGGTCCCGGCGACGTGGATAGCGATCTCGCCGAATCGTTACAAGCCCTCAAAGCCTCGTTCGAGCGCCGTGTGCTGCCGGCCCAGTTCGGCAAGGCCGAGCAAGCGCGCGTGGACGCGCTCCGCTCGACGCTGCGCGTCCCGCGCCGATTTCGCGAGTTCCTGCTCGCGGCCGATCCGCTCGACGTGGAGACGCGGACGCCGGCGGAGCGGGTGCGGCTGGTCCCGTCCGAACGCTTGCTCGAGGAGCAGCGCGGCTTCGCGCTCGCGGAAGACGGCTCGACGCGCTCCGGACCGGCGCCGTCCGGCTGGCGTCCCGGGTGGGTCGTCATCGCGCACAGCGCGCTCCTCGGCGACCCCTACTTCCTCGACGTGGCGAGCCCCGACGCCGAAGGCGACTGTCCGGTGTTCACCGCGATGAGCGGCACGGAGACGTGGAAGCCGCGCTTGTGCGCGTCGAGCTTCGCGACGTTCCTGCGCATCCTCGCCATCGGAATGGAAGTCGCGAAGAATTTCCCGGACCGCGACGTCGACATGGACGACGAGCAGGTGTTCCGTGAGGCGCTCGGACCGCGCATCCGCGAATACGATCCGGCGGCGGCCAAAGCAGGGCACTGGACGTGAGCGCGCAGGGTGAGCTCTTCAAGGCGGTCGTCGAAGGCACCGCCGAGTTCGACGCGTTGCTCGAGGCGCTCCGGCGCCGGGGTGAAGCCGACCTCGGGCGCGTCGAGCCCGCCGTCCGCGAGATCCTCGACGCGGTGAAGGCCGACGGCGATCGCGCGCTCGCTCGCCTGGTCGAACGCTTCGAAGGGCGCCGTCCGGAGCGCTTTTTCGTCCGCGACTACGGAGGCGCGGCGGCGCTCGCCGGACTCGGCAAAGAAGTGCGCGCGGCGCTCGAGCTCGCGGCGGAGCGCATTCGCCGCTACCACGAGCGTCAGCGCGAAGGTCTCTTCGGCTTCGAATACGAAGAGGGCGGCGTACGACTCGGAAGCCGCGTGCTGCCGCTCGCGCGCGTCGGCGTGTACGTGCCGGGCGGCAAGGCGCGTTACCCGTCGAGCGTGCTCATGGCGGCGATTCCCGCCGCCGTCGCGGGGGTTAAAGAAATCATCGTCGCGTCGCCGGACACGAGCGCCGACGTCCGCGCGGCGTGTCACTTGGCCGGCGTTCACGCGTTGCTCGACGCGGGCGGGGCGCAAGCGGTCGCCGCGCTCGCGTACGGAACCGCCAGCGTGCCGCGCGTCGACAAGATCGTCGGGCCCGGGAACATCTACGTCGCGGCCGCCAAGCGTCTCGTGTTCGGCGAAGTGTCGATCGACAGCATCGCCGGTCCGAGCGAAATCCTCGTGGTCGCCGACGACGGCGCCGAGCCCGCCGTCATCGCCGCCGATTTGTTGTCGCAAGCGGAGCACGACGAGGCCGCCTACCCGTTGCTCCTCACGACGAGCCGCGCGCTCGTGGACGCGGTGCGGCGCGAGCTCGCCGCGCAACTCGCGACCCAGCCCCGACGAAGCATCGCTGAAACGTCGTTGCGGGAGCACGGCGCGGCGCTCGTCGTCGGCTCGAGCGAGCGGCTCGCGAGCGTCGCGAACGAGCTTGCCGCCGAACACGTCGCCGTTCAGACGCGCGACGCGCGGGCGCTCGCGGGGGCGATTCGGGCCGCCGGCGCGCTGTTCGTGGGTTCGAGCACGCCCGAGGCGGCGGGCGATTACGTCGCCGGTCCGTCGCACGTGCTGCCGACAGGGGGTGCAGCTCGTCACGCCTCTCCGCTCGGCGTCTACGACTTCGTCGCGCGTAGCTCGATAATTGAATACACACGCGAGGCGCTCGCCGCGCACGGTGAAGCGATCGCCGCGTTCGCGCGCGCCGAGGGTCTCGAAGCACACGCTCGCGCGGTCGAAGTGCGCACGAAGACCTGAAGGAAAAATCCGCGTCGTCGCGCGAGGCGAGTCCCGGGTAGCGACCGGGGCTGCGGCAGATTATCGTTCGACACCCCTCTCGGAGGAGCCATGAAGCTTCCCTCTCGTCTCGTCTCGTCCTTTGCTTTGTCGGTGCTCGCCGTCACGCTGCTCGGGAGTTGCGCCGAGGAGCGCGCTCCCATCAACCGGGTCCAGCCCGACGCGCTCGACAAGGCGTTTTTCGTGGGCAAGCTCGACGACGACAGCGACGACCCCGAATTTTACAAGCGCGGGACGGTCATCAACGTGGACTACGGCGCGTCCCAAGACGGCCTCTTCACCGCCACGTACGGTCAGCCGCTTTCGCGCATTCGCTGGGAGATCACCGAAGACACGTTGAACGCGCGTCTCTCTTACGAGCGCGTCGCCGGCACGGACTCGACGGGCCTCAGCGTGAACGGCGCGGGGCTGCCGACCACCGCCGGCCAGATCGTCGCAAGCTACGCGATCACGAGCCACTTCGACATCAAGCGCGATTACAACCCGACGACCGGCGAGCCGCTCAACATCGTGGTCGAGAACACCACGGATCGACCCTGGTACGAACGCCAGTACATGCGCGTCGACTGGTCGAAGAACCTCATCACCGACGTTTACGACTACGACACGCTCGCGCAGACCGGCATCTTCGGCGGCGTCACCTACGAGCCCACGAGCTACACCGTGCTCGATCCGTCGGATCCGGACGCGCCCGTGTTCGACACCGACGCGGGCTACTTCGACGTGACGAACAAGGTGTACGCGACGCCGCAGAGCGTCGACGTTTCGAGCCTCGGCATCGGCGTCGACACGTTGCCGGCGTGCTGGCTCGACGGCGCGTTCCAGGGCGGCACGGCTCCGGCGGGCAACTGCAACCCGGTCGAGCTCACGATCCGCGAGTCCTTCCGCAAGGTGGTCGATACCGATTACCAAGCGTTCGACGAGGACGGCTACCGCTTCCAGGCGCTCGGCTCGTTCAACGTCGAGCGGCAGGGTTACGATCGCAGCTACGGCCAGATCGACACGAATTGGCACCGCTTCCAATCGCGTTACAACATCTGGGAGCGCAGCCATTTCTACGCCGATCCCGCCAACATGACGGGACCCATCGCGTGCGACACGGAGGAGACGACGGAGACGCCGACGTCGGATCCGAACGCCGATCCGAACCGCGACGTCGACGGCAACGGCACGGCGGACGAGTGCGAAGCCGCCGGGCCCGGCTCGCAGTGCGACGTGTTCACGCAAAAATGCACGCTGCCGTACATGGAGCGGCAGGCGGTCACCATCCCCTGGTATCTCACGGGGGACACGAGCTACTTCGAGCCGACCGACTGGGCGGTGCAGGAGTGGGACCTCGCGCTGAAGACGGCCGTCCAAACGTCGCGCCTCACCGAGTGCCGCAAGGTCGGCGGCACGAACTGCGACAACATGTACCCGATGTGGCGCGGGCAGGAGGACGACAACGAAGAGGCCGTCGCCATCTCGCGGGATTTCAACGCCTGCCAGCGCTCGCGCGGCTGGGGCGCCCAGAGTTGCGCCGACGACGCGAAGAACGCGGCCGCGGCGCTCGCCGCCACGCGCGGCAACGAAAATGACGCGAGCACGCTCGCGATCGGCGACGTCGTGTCGATGCCCCCGGTGCTGACGCTCTGCCACGACCCGGTCATCGACAGCGACCACCCCGTGTGCGGCCCGCGCGGTCTCGCGCCGCGCCTCGGCGACATTCGCTATCACCTGGTCGACGCGATCGAGAACCCGCAGACGCCGAGCCCGTGGGGCATCATGGTCGACGCCGACGATCCGCTCACCGGTGAGAAGGTGGCGGGCTCGATGAACATCTGGACGCACGTCACCGATCTCGCGTCGCAGACGCTCGTGGATCTCGTGCGCTACGTGAACGGCGAGCTCACCACGGCGCAGATCACGAACGGGCAGTACGTGGAGAATTTCGCGACCGCCGCCAAGCTCGCCGGCGCGGGCGGCCTGCCGACGATGACCAAGGCGCAAATCAACGAGCGCCTCGCCGCGGCCACGAACCTCGACGTGAACACGTTCGCGAAGATCGCGGCGGCGACGCCCTCGGACGACGTGGCGGCGCTCCTGAACTCGACCAAGGCGCGCGTGCTCGACGTCGCGGCGAGCTCGGTCGTGGCCTCGCCCGCGCTCGCCAAGGAGGCGACGACGCTCGCGATCGGCCGCGGCACGCCGGTCGAATCGGCGCTGCTCAACACGCCGATGCTGCAGATCGCGGGCATCGCCGGCACGGCGCCCGTCGGCGGCGATCTCCTGAAAGCGGCCTCACCGCTCGCCTTCAACAACCCGCAGATGCGCGCGCGTCTGGCGGAGATGCGCGAAAATGCGCTCGCCTCGCGCGGCGCCTGCATCATCGACGAAGCGCCCGAGCCGTCGTCGTTGTCCGGCCTCGCCGACATCATGGCGAAGAAGTTCCCGCCCGGCGCGAACGAAACGCCGGAGGACACGAGCAACCGCAACACGCGGATGTTCGATTACATCCGGCGTCGCTATCACTACGGCGTGCTCGCCCACGAGATGGGCCACTCCGTGGGCCTCAGGCACAACTTCGTGAGCAGCGCGGCGCCCCTCTTCTACCGGCCGCAATACTGGCAACTTCGAACCAAGAACGGCCAGGTCACCACGCAGTGCACGGACGCGGTGAGCGACGGCTCGACCTGCGTCGGCCCGCGTTACTACGACCCGGTGACGGACGAGGAGCAGTCGCAGCTCATCTGGATGTTCATGCAGTCCACCGTGATGGACTACCCGGGTGAGACGTCGCAGGACACGCTCGGGCTCGGCGTGACCGATTTCGCGGCCGCGCGTTTCTTCTACGGCGACACGACTTCCGTTTACGCCGATCCGCGCTTCAACGCGGGCACGGCCGTCGGAACGGGCATTTCCGCGGCCACGGACACGTTCGGCGGGCTCATCGGCATCCGTTACGGCGTGCGCGCGGCGGGCATCGGCTCGACCGGCGTGAGCGAGTTTCACTACTCGAACCTGCAGAAGGCGTATCAGCTGATCGGCAATTGCTACTCGGTGTCGCCCGCGCCGCCCGCGACCTGGAACGCGGACGTGGACGGCAATTGGGATCCGGTGCTCGACGGTCACGTCGTGTCGATCGACGGACAGCCGACCAAGTGCCGCGAGCAGCAGGTGGACTACATGCCGTACACGAGCCTACGCCTGCCGACGACGACGGAGCTCAACAACGCGTTTTATCGCGGGGCGCCGAGCGTCGATCCGTCGGGCCGCACGCGCGTGCCCTACGCGTTCGCGACGGATACGTGGGCCGACCTCGGCAACGTCTCGGTCTACCGCCACGACAACGGCGGCGACCCCTACGAGATGGCGAACTTCCTCATCACGACGCAGGAGACGCGCCACATCCTCGACAACTTCCGGCGCGACCGCACGACCTTCAGCATCCTGTCGGCCGCCGATCGCTCCTTCACCCGCTACAACGAGAAGCTCATGCACACGGGCGCCGCGCTCGGCTTCTTGAGCTCGATCTACGAAGATCTAGCCACGAATCAGGGCTACAGCTTCCAGACGCTCTGGCCGCAGATCGTCGCGAGTCAGGCGCCCGACAACATGCTCGCCGCGACCGTGATCATGGATCACTTCACGCGCGAGCTCTCCCGGCCGGAGCCGGGCCAGCACTACTACCGGGCCGCCGCGTTTCAGGATCCGGTGCTGCATTCGGCGAGCGACCCGGACGACTACGGGCCCACCGGACAGCCCATCTTGATGATCCCGAACGGCGCGACCGGCTACCTGAAGGACGTGGGGTTCGGCGGCCATCCGCTCGAAAACGCGCTCTCCGACAGCAACGGCGACTTCGACGTGGATTACACGGAGAACGCGGGCTCGTATTACGACAAGGTCAACGTCGCGCTGCTCCTCGCCGAGTCGGAGGATCGCTTCGTGAGCCAGTCGCGCCGCGATTTCTACGACGCCCGCTTCCGCGCGGTCGGCATGGCGGACATCGTGCCCGACGCGTTCCGGCGCGCCATCGCCAACGGCCTGACCGGCGACCGCTCGATCCTCGCGCCGCGCGTCGCGACCGACTCGCGAGGCAACCCGCTGCTCGATCAGAACGGCAACACCGCGCTCGATCCGAACGCGAACCTCTACCCCGCTCAATCGCTCGGCTGGCCGAGCTTGTGGCCGGCGTCGGGTCCGGAAATCTGCTTCGCGAGCCTCGGGCGCAACGCGTGCACGAACCCGCTCGGCAACAATTCGCTCGCGCCAATCCCGCCGACGAACAGCGCGGCGGTCGACCCGCAGATCGGCTGGGAAGTGCAGAAGTTTTTGATCGCGTGGACGGTGAGCTACATCAAGGCGAACGAAAAGAGCCAATGGCTCGACATGCTCCGCATCTATCGTGACGGCGCGAACCCCGATCCGGGCCTCGGCCAACAGATCGAGTGGGAAGACCCGGTTTCCGGCGAGGTTTATCACGCGTCCTCGTACGGCGAGGAGTGCTTCTACGGCACGGACGCCAACTGCACGGGCGGCAAGCTCGTGGAGAAGGGCATCGCGGCCCGCGTCCTCGAGTACGCGAACGAGCTCACCGCTCAAGGCTACGTGCTCGACACGGCGAATTACCCGGCGAGCGACGGCAGCGACGGCAACCCGCCGCACCCGGCCGGTTACAAGCCGTTCGGGCATGCGGTCGTGCTGCGCCAACCGGACGGCACGCCCGTCGTCGCGCTCGATCCGGCGATCCGAAAAGTGAACGAACAGGGGCAGCTCGTGCCGAACGTCGCGTGCGACCAGAACCAGGATCCGACGTGCACGCCGCTCCAGGCGACGGACAACCACTGGGCCTACGAGCTCCAGAGTTACAAATCGGTGCCTGATTTCCTGTGGCTCACCGACTCGACCTACGGCCTCTTGCCGTCACCGACCGAGAAGGGCACCTACTGACGCGTCACT
>DATJXW010000129.1:0-17937 GCA_035499895.1 Polyangiaceae bacterium
GCCGACGTCATCATGATCTACCTCGTCGGCGTGGTCGTCATCGCGACCCGCTTCGATATCACGGTGTCCGTATTCGCCGCCGTGGCGGCCGTGTTGACGTTCGATTTCGTTTTCGTACCTCCCGAGTTCACCCTTTCCTTACCGGACGTGCGGAGCGCCATCACCTGCGCGGGGATGCTCGGCGTGGCGGTCGTGATCAGCGCGCTCACGACGCGCGCGCGCCGCTTCGAGGCGAGCTCGCGCCTGCGTGAAGCGCGGACGGCGCTCCTCTACGAGCTGTCGCGCGAGCTCGTCGAGGCCGCGAACTTCGAGGAGGTCGTGGCGGTCGCGGTGCGGCACCTCGAGGCGCTGCTCGGCCGTCGCGTCGCCGTGCTCGCGCCGGGAAGCGACGGGACGTTCGCGGCCGTCGACGCTTTCGGCCCGATTTGGCTCACGCAGGCCGAGCTCGGCCGGGCGGCGGACGTGTTCCGCGCCGGGGTCGAGCGAGGAGCGAGCTCGAGCGGCGAGCACGCCCGCGGCGACACGCGCGAGCTCGGAACCTATTTCTCGCTTTTGACCGGGAGCGGCTCGCCGTTCGGCCTCGTCGCGGTCCGCGGCGCGCGGAATCTCTTCGCCGACGCGACCGAGCGGGAGTTCTTCGAGGCGTGCGCGCATCAGGCGGCGCTCGCGCTCGAACGCGCCGATCTGGCGCAGAAGGCCGCCGCCGCGGAGCGCGCCGCAGAACGCGAGCAGGTGAGAAACGCGCTGCTCCGCTCCATTTCCCACGACTTTCGGACGCCGCTCGCCGCCATCCTGGGCGCCGGACTCTCGCTCAAGGACTACGGCTCCGCGCTCGAACCCGCGGCGCGCAGCATGCTCGAAGGCACCATTGTCGAGCAGGGTCAGCGACTCCACCGCCTCCTCACGAACGTCCTCAGCGCGACGCGCCTCGACGGAGGCGAGCTCGAGCTCGAGAAGTCGCCCTGCTCCATCGACGAGATCGTCGAGAGCGCGCTCCGGCATTTGGGCGAGGCCGTCGGGCGTCGCCACGTGGACGTTTCGCTTCCGTTCGAGCTACCGCTCGTCGACGCCGACGCGGTGCTGCTCGAGCAGCTCGTCGTGAACGTGGTCGAAAATGCCCTCCGCTATGCGGGCGCCGAAACACCGATAGAGATCGCCGCGCGCGCCCGCGACGGGAACGTCGAGCTCACGATCGCCGATCACGGGCGCGGGGTTGCGCCGGGGGACGAAGCACGCCTCTTCGAGAAGTTTTATCGCGGCGCGTCCTCGAAGCCGAACGACGGCGGCATGGGGCTCGGCCTCACCATCTGCCGCGCCGTGGCGGAGGCTCACGGCGGCAGCATCGTCGCCGCGAACCGCGAAGGCGGCGGCTTTTGCGTGACCACGACCCTGCCCTGCGCCTTCGCGGGCTCGTGCGACGCGGCGTTCGAGCTCTCGCTGCCCGAGGGGGTCGCGTGAATTCCCCGCTCAGCGTGCTCGTCATCGAAGACGAGGTCGCGATGCGACGCCTGCTCCAGGTGACGCTGAGCCACCACGGCTACCGTCTGCTCGAAGCGACCACGGCGCGCGAAGGCACCTACATCGCGCAACGCCGCCAGCCGGACCTCGTCCTACTCGACCTCGGCTTGCCGGACGCGAGCGGCGTCGAGGTGACCGACACCATCCGGCGCACGAGCGAAGTGCCGATCATCGTCATTTCGGCGCGGGACGCGGAGGATCAGAAAATCTCGGCGCTCGACGCCGGCGCCGACGACTACATCACGAAGCCCTTCGCGCCGGGCGAGCTCCTCGCGCGCATGCGGGTCGCGATCCGACGCTCGATTCGGCACGATCACGTGCTGCCCGCGGGAGCGTTTTGCGTCGGCGAGCTCGCGGTCGATTTCGACGCGCGCCGGGTTCGCGTGGGTCGGCGCGAGGTGCATTTGACGCCCACCGAGTACAAGCTGCTCGGCGTCTTGATCGCGTCGGCCGGCAAGGTGGTGACGCACCGCCAGCTCTTGCACGAGGTGTGGGGGCCGGGGTCGGTCGATCGCGTCGAGTACCTGCGTGTCTTCATGAAGCAGCTGCGCTCGAAGCTCGAATCGCGGCCGGGCGCGCCCGAATACCTGTTGACCGAACCCGCCGTCGGCTACCGGCTGCACTGCCCGGCCGCCGACGAGTGAGGGCCTGCGTCAGCCCGCGCTTGCGGGACCGAGCGCGGACGCCGCGATCGCGCGGAGTTCGTCGTGCGAAAGGAGCGCGGCGTCTTCGCGCGCCACGGCGCGCCCCCGCGCGAGCTCACCGCGGCGCAACAGGAGCTCGAGCAGGAGCTTCGTCGTTTGCGGCGCCCGCTGGCCGCGTTCACGAGCCTGCTCGAGCAGCGCGACCGCTTCGTCGGCGCGGTTGCAGGCCGCGAGGTAGGCGGCCACGAGGTGAACGTCGAGCTCGCGCGCGGGGAGCGCCCCGACCGCGCCGTGCGCGACGAGCGCGTCGCCCTCACCGATGGCGCCCCACGCGACGGTGCGCCAGAGTCTCGCGCGAAGCTCCGGGGAACGACAGCGGCCGAGTGCGCGGCGCGCGAGGGCCATGGCGCGCGCCGGCTCGCCCGTGTCGAGGAGTCGTTCGGCGAGGCGCGCCTCCCCGGGCAGACCGCGCTTGGCGTCGAGGGCGGTCACGTAGATCGCGAAAAAGTCGTGCAGGGCGCGTGCAGCCCCGAGGATCGCGAGCGGGAACGCGCTCGGAAATATTTTCGAGAGCACGAGCCCTCCGAGCAGCAAGAACTTCGCGGAAAAAACCGTGAGCACCGCCGGAAACGGCGCGCGCACGCGGGCGGCCAACGCGTTCCCGACGCGAAACGGCGGGAACGGGAGAGCTTGCGCGGCGCCCCAGACGCCGTGCCAGAGCGCGAGCGTCCACACGTAGCCTGCGAGCGACGCCGGTAGGCGGCGCGAGAGCGCGACGAGACCGAGGCTCAACAGGACGTTCGCGGGAGGTCCGGAGAGCGAAGCGAGCGCCGCGCGCCCGGCGTCGAGCCGACGCCCGAACGACTCCGTGACCGCGCCGCCCGATCCGAGGACGACCGACGACGAACGTCCCCACGCGCGCAGCAGGAGCACGCGAGGCAGTTCGTCGACGAGCACGACGAGCGTGAGACCGATGAGCGTCAACACCGGCCCTCCGCGACCGAACGGCAGGCCCGCGAGCGCCGCCGTCAGCGTGAAGCCGAGCCCCACGCGGAGCTCCACGCGCCGGTCGACCGCGACGCCCCCGGCGTCGACCGCACGCCCGAGCGCGACGCGCTTCCAGCGCTCGACCGGGTCGCTCCGATCGTGCGTGAGATGCTGCCAGGCGCGCAGCGTCCGCTCGCGGCGCGCGGCGGCTGATTCGATGTCTGGTCGAAGTCTCGACAAGAGCCCTCAGGAGTAGCTTCGCGCCGCCAACATCAAGATTCCGTCAATTCGAGCGCACCGCCGGCCGAGGGAGCGCGTCCGAACAATCTTGATGCAAGTCCGCGCCGTCTTGAAGGTTTCTTGATCGCACGCGCTTCAGTTTGTTTCCGCGCCCCACCGTGACCCAACGCGCGCCTCTCTTGCTCCTCATCGACGACGACGCCCGAGCTCGGCGGCTCGCGCGGGTGATCCTCGAATCGCGAGATTTCAGACTGCGTGAAGCCACGAGCGCGGCCGACGGCGCGGACGCGGCGCGCCTCTACCGTCCGGATGCGGTGCTCTCGGAGTTTTCTCTCCCCGACGAAAGCGGCCCGCGCGTCGTCGAATACCTGAGGACGCGGACGCTCGCGCCCATCCTCGTCGTGTCCCACCGCGAGCGCGAACGGGACAAAGTGGCCGCGTTCGAGGCGGGCGCCGACGACTACATCACCAAACCCTTCGGCAGCGAGGAGCTCGTCGCCCGCGTCCGGGCGGCAATTCGGCGCGCGAACGGCTCGAGTCACGAAGGCACTTCGGTCATCGACGTACGACAACTCCACGTCGACCTCGAGCGGCGGCTGGTGACGCTGCGCGGGACGGAGCTGCACCTCACGCCCATCGAATACAAGCTGCTCGTGGCGCTCGCGCGGAGAGCCGGCGCCGTCGTGCCCACCCGTGACTTGCTCGAAGAAGTTTGGGGTCCGGAGTTCGCCGACCGCGTCGACTACCTGCGCGTGTACGTGAGCCAGCTGCGCCAGAAGCTCGAGCGCGATCCGGCGCGACCCGAATACCTCGTGACCGAGCCGGCCGTCGGCTATCGGGTGCGCGTGGACTCGTTCGCCGAACTCCCGAAGTGACGCTCGCGTCCGCCGCGTTTCCGGGACGGTTTGTTGAGCTCGCTCGCGCGCAACTTGACGGCGGCTTGACCGGGCGGGCGCCAAACTCGGAGGGTCGCCGTCGCCGCGAGAAAGCAGGAGTCATGGTCGCCGTTTTCGCCTGCCTGGTGCCGATTCTGGTGATTTTCACCCTGCTCGGACTGCTCGACCGGCGCTTCCCCGATCGGCTGACGCGCCGCGGACGATTCCTCGCGGGCTTGCCGCGCACGACTGCATCTTGATCGTCGGGTCCCGGGTCTTGACGCCCTCTTGATGTGGCGACGGCTACATCAATGGCACTCACTGCATCGGAATCACCCCATGGACGCCTTCTACGTTCTCGTCACACTCGCACTGTTCGCGTCCTCGTTCGCCTTCATTCGGCTGTGCGAGCGCGTCTAGGAATTCGAACATGATCACTCTTTATTGGATCGCGGGGCTCGTCTCGCTCGCCCTGCTCGGCTACCTGCTGGTCGCGTTGCTCAAGCCCGAGACATTCCAATGACCTCGAATACCACCGTCCAATTCCTGATCTACTTCGTGGTCCTCGTCGGGCTCGGCTATCCGCTCGGGACCTACATGGCGCGCGTCTACGAGGGTGAACGCGTTTGGCTCACCCGCGTCTTCGGCCCGCTCGAACGCCTGATTTATCGGCTCGCGGGCACGCGCGAAGACGCCGAGCAGAGCTGGCAGACGTACGCCGTCGCCATGCTGCTCTTCAACGCAGCCGGGCTCCTGTTCCTCTACGCCCTGCAGCGCTTGCAGGCGACGTTGCCGCTCAATCCACAAGCGATGCCCGCCGTCACGCCCGATTCGTCGTTCAACACGGCGGTGAGCTTCGCGACCAACACGAACTGGCAGGGCTACGGCGGCGAATCGACCATGAGCTACCTCACCCAGATGCTGGGGCTCACGGTGCAGAACTTCGTGTCGGCGGCGTCCGGCATGGCGATTCTCATCGCGGTGATCCGCGGATTTACGCGCAAGCAATCGAAGACGATCGGCAATTTTTGGGTCGATCTCGTGCGCGGGACGCTCTACGTGCTCTTGCCGCTCTCGCTGGTCGTGGCGCTGTTCTTGGTGTCGCAAGGCGTCGTGCAGACGTTCTCGGCGTACCCGACTGCCACGCTGCTCCATCCGTTCAAGGGCGCCGACGGCAAGGAGGTCGCGAGTCAGCTCATCGCCCTCGGACCGGCCGCGTCCCAAATCGCGATCAAGCAGATTGGCACGAACGGCGGCGGCTTTTTCAACGTGAATTCGGCGCACCCGTTCGAGAACCCGAACGCGCTCTCGAACTTCGTGGAGATGCTCTCGATTCTGCTCGTCGCGGGCGCGCTCTGCTTCACCTTCGGCAAGATGGTGAAGGACATGCGCCAGGGTTGGGCGTTACTCGCGGCGATGTTGATCATCCTCGTCCCGCTCGTGATCCTCTGCGCCTCGGCGGAACAGCGGGGCAACCCGGCGCTCACCTCGCTCGGCGTCGATCAGGTGGCGAGCGCCCTGCACTCGGGCGGCAACATGGAGGGCAAAGAGGCCCGCTACGGCATCGCCAACTCGACGCTGTGGGCCGCGACGACGACGGCCGCCTCGAACGGCTCCGTCAACTCCATGCACGACTCCTTCACGCCGCTCGGCGGCCTCGTGCCGCTCTGGCTGATTCAACTCGGTGAAATCGTGTTCGGCGGCGTGGGCTCGGGCCTCTACGGCATGCTCATGTTCGCCATCGTGGCGGTGTTCGTCGCGGGGCTCATGGTCGGCCGCACTCCCGAGTACCTCGGCAAGAAGATCGAGGCTTACGAGATGAAGATGGCGTCGCTCGTCATTCTCGTCCCCGCGACTTGCGTCCTCGTCTTCACCGCAATCGGTGTCGTCGCCACGGGCGGCAAGGCCACCATCTTCAATCCGGGCGCGCACGGCTTCAGTGAGGTGCTCTACGCCTTTTCGTCGGCGGCCAACAACAACGGGAGTGCCTTTGCCGGACTCGGCGCGAACACGCCCTTTTACAACCTGACACTCGGACTCTGCATGTTTTTCGGGCGCTACTTCGTGAAGCTCGCGGTGATCGCGCTCGCCGGCTCGCTCGCGGCCAAGAAGATGGTCCCGGCGACGGCCGGCACGCTGCCGACGCACACCCCGCTCTTCGTCGGCTGGCTGACGGCGACCGTCGTCCTCGTCGGCGCGCTCACCTTCATCCCCGCGCTCGCGCTCGGCCCCATCGTCGAGCACCTGCTCCTGCACTCCTGATCTTCGCCTGCCTCGGGAAAACCCATGACCACCTCCACTGAAGCCGCTCCGCGCTCGGCAACGAGCTCCGTGATTCCTTCCACCACGCCCGAAACGAGCTCCACGTTCGGGCGGCCGCAGGCACGCCCGCTGTTCGAGCCCCAGATCGTCAAACGCGCGATCCGCGACTCCTTCACGAAGCTCGACCCGCGTCACCAGCTGCGAAACCCGGTGATGTTCGTGGTCGAGGTCGGAAGCCTCCTCACGAGCGCTCTCTTCGTGCTCGCGCTGATGGGCAAGCTGCCCGAAAGCCCGGGCTTCATCCTGGGCGTGAGCTCGTGGCTCTGGTTCACGGTGATTTTCGCCAATTTCGCCGAAGCCATGGCCGAAGGCCGCGGCAAAGCCCAGGCCGACACGCTGCGCGCCGCGCGCAAGGACGTGAACGCGAAACGCCTCGCCACCACCTCGCGTCAGTCGGAGGTCACGACCGTCTCGGCCGCGCAGCTCCGCAAGGGTGACGTCGTGCTGGTCGAGGCGGGCGACCAGATCCCGGGCGACGGCGAGGTGATCGAGGGCGTCGCGAGCGTGAACGAAAGCGCCATCACGGGCGAAAGCGCGCCCGTCATCCGCGAGAGCGGCGGCGATCGCAGCGCCGTCACGGGCGGCACCGTCGTGCTCTCCGACTGGATCGTCGTGCGCATCAGCGCGAACCCGGGTGAGACCTTCCTCGATCGCATGATTTCGATGGTCGAAGGCGCCAAACGCCAGAAGACGCCGAACGAAATCGCGCTCGACATCCTGCTCGCCGCGCTCACCATCGTGTTTTTGCTCGCGACGGCGACGCTGCTCCCCTATTCGATTTTCAGCGTGAACGCGGCCGGGCACGGCATGCCCGTGACGCTCACGGTGCTCGTCGCCCTGCTCGTGTGCCTGATTCCGACCACGATTGGCGGCCTTTTGTCGGCGATCGGCATCGCGGGCATGGATCGCATGATTCAAGCGAACGTGATCGCCATGTCGGGGCGCGCGGTCGAAGCGGCCGGCGACGTGGACGTGCTCCTGCTCGACAAGACGGGCACCATCACGCTCGGTAACCGCCAGGCGACGGCGTTCATCCCGGCGCCCGGCGTCGCGCCGGCTCAGCTCGCGGACGTGGCCCAGCTCGCGTCCCTCGCGGACGAAACACCCGAGGGCCGGAGCGTCGTCGTGCTCGCCAAGGATCGCTACGGCATCCGCGAACGCGACGTGCACGCGCTCGGCGCGACCTTCGTGCCCTTCACCGCGCAGACGCGCATGAGCGGCGTCGATTTGCCCGGCGGGCGCCAGATCCGCAAGGGCGCCGCCGACGCCATCGAAGCCTACGTCACGGCGCACGGCGGCTCGTTCCCGCGCGAGGTGCGCGGCGGCGTCGAGAGCATCGCCAAAGAAGGCGGCACGCCGCTCGTCGTCGCCGAGGGCCAGCGCGTGCTCGGCGTGATTCAACTGAAGGACATCGTGAAGGGCGGCATCAACGAGCGCTTCCGCGAGCTCCGCTCGATGGGCATCAAGACCGTCATGATCACGGGCGACAACCCGCTCACGGCCGCCGCCATCGCCGCCGAGGCGGGCGTCGACGACTTTCTCGCCGAGGCCACGCCGGAGAACAAACTCGCGCTCATCCGCGAGCACCAGGCGGGCGGACGCTTGGTCGCGATGACCGGCGACGGCACGAACGACGCCCCGGCGCTCGCCCAGGCCGACGTCGCGGTCGCGATGAACACCGGCACGCAAGCCGCCAAAGAGGCCGGCAACATGGTCGACCTCGACTCGAACCCGACGAAGCTCATCGAGATCGTGCAGATCGGCAAACAGATGCTGATCACGCGCGGCTCGCTCACCACGTTCAGCATCGCGAACGACGTCGCGAAATACTTCGCGATCATTCCCGCGGCGTTCGCGACCACCTACCCCGTGCTGAACACGCTCAACGTGATGGGCCTGCACTCGCCGACGAGCGCCATCCTCTCGGCGGTGATCTTCAACGCGCTCATCATCGTCGCGCTCATCCCGCTCGCGCTCCGGGGCGTCCGCTACAAGGCCGTCAACGCGGCCACGCTCCTCCGCAACAACCTGCTCGTGTACGGCGTCGGCGGCGTGATCCTCCCCTTCGTCGGGATCAAAGCCATCGACGTCTTGCTCGTCCTCTTCCACCTCGCGTGAAAGCCATGTCAGAACTTCGTCCAGCCCTGGTCGTGCTCGCTCTCCTCACCCTGCTCACCGGCGTCGCGTATCCGCTGCTCGTGACCGGCGTCGCCCAGGCGGCGTTTCCGGCCCAAGCGAACGGCAGCTTGCTCGAGCAGGGCAACAAGGTCGTCGGCTCGTCGCTCATAGGACAAGAGTTCGAGGATCCGAAGTATTTTTGGGGTCGCCTGTCGGCGACGACGCCCGCGTACAACCCCGCGTCGTCGAGCGGCTCGAACCTCGGTCCGCTGAATCCGGCGCTCGTCGCCGAAGTGAAGGGCCGCGTCGACGCGCTGCGCGCCGCCGACCCGGGCAACACCGCGCCGATTCCGGTCGACCTCGTGACCTCTTCCGCGAGCGGCCTCGATCCGCACATTTCGCCCGCCGCGGCGTACTTTCAGGTCGCGCGCGTCGCCAAGGCGCGCGGCGTCGATGCCGCACGCGTGAAGGCGCTCGTCGATGCGCGCATCGAGGGCCGCGCCCTCGGCGTGCTCGGCGAACCCGTCGTCAACGTGTTGCTGCTGAACCTCGCGCTCGATAAGCTGTGAAAGGCGAGCGCGGTCTTCCCGCGCACGACATCCAAGCGCGTGGCCCGTTCCGCTGAAATCGAGCGACCCGATCCCGACGTGCTCTTGAAGCGCGTGGTCGCGGAAGAGAGCACGAAGCAGCGCGGCAAGCTGACCGTCTTCTTCGGCGCCGCGCCCGGCGTCGGCAAGACGTACACCATGCTCGAGGTCGCGCGCGCCGAGATGGAGCGGGAAAAGCGCGACGTGGTGGTCGGCGTCGTCGAGACGCACGGCCGCTACGAAACCGGAGCGCTCACGCTCGGGCTCGAGCTCCTGCCGCGCCGCAAGGTGAACTACAAGGGCGTCGTCCTCGAGGAGTTCGACATCGACGCGGCGCTCGCGCGGCACCCCGACGTGATTTTGGTCGACGAGCTCGCGCACACGAACGCCGAGGGCTCGCGCCATCCGAAGCGCTGGCAAGACGTGGAGGAGCTGCTCGACGCGGGCATCGACGTGTTCAGCACGCTGAACGTGCAGCACGTCGAGAGCCTGAACGACGTGATCGCCAAGATCACGGGAGTCGTCGTGCGCGAAACCGTGCCCGACTCGATTCTCGAGGAAGCGCACGCGATCAAGCTCGTCGATCTGCCGCCGGAGGACCTCCTCGAACGCCTGCGCGAGGGCAAGGTCTACGTCTCGGCACAGGCGCAGCGGGCGATCGAGAATTTTTTCCGCAAGGGCAATCTCATCGCCCTGCGCGAGCTCGCCCTCCGCCACACGGCCGAGCGCGTCGACGCGCAGATGCTCGCTTACCGCAAGGCGCAGGGCATCGAGCAAACCTGGGCGACGACCGAGCAAATTCTCGTCGCCGTGAGCCCGAGCCCGTATTCCGCGCGGCTCGCACGCGCGGCGCGGCGCATGGCGGCGGCCCTGCACGCGCGCTGGTACGCGGTCTACGTCGAGCCCGTGAGCGCGCGGCCGCTGCCCAAGGCGGCGCAGGCGCGGCTCTCGCAGAACTTGCGGCTCGCGGAGCAACTCGGCGCCGAGGTCGTGACGCTGTCGGGCGAAAACCTCGGCCAGGCGCTGATTCACTTCGCGCGCGAGCACAACGTCACGAAGATGATCGTCGGCAAGCCGCTCGTCGTCCGCCCGTGGGACAAGCTGCGCGGCTCGCTCGTCGATCGCATGGCGCGCGAGAGCGGCGACATCGATCTCTACGTCACCGCGGGCGATCCCGCGGACGGCGAGGCCGCGCCCGAGCAGACGCCGCGCGAACCGCTTCACGTCCCGAGCTACCTCCTCGCGCTCACTTCGACGGGCATCGCGACGTGCGTCGCGTGGCTCTTGTTCGGCCGCAGCGAGCTCGCGGACGTCGTGATGACGTACCTGCTCGGCGTCGTGCTCGTCTCGAGCCGTGTCGGGTTGTGGCCGTCGGTTCTCGCCGCGCTCTCGAGCGTGGCGGCGTTCGACCTCGTGTTCATTCCGCCGTACTTCACGCTGGCCGTCGCCGACTTGCGCCACGCGGTGACGTTCGCGGTCATGTTCCTCGTCGCCGTCGTCATCAGCGGCCTCACGCAGCGGGTGCGCAATCAAGCCGCCGCGTGGCAGGAGCGCGAGCGCCGCACCTCGACGCTCTACGCCCTGAGCCGCGAGCTTTCCGGCGCGCGTGACGAAGAACAGGTCGTGCACGTCGCGGCCGACCACCTCGAGCGCGTGTTCGAGAGCAGCATCGAGATTTTCGCGCCGAAAGGCGCGCCGACGCTCACGCGCCTGCACGCGAGCCACGGCCTCGGAGTACCCGCCGAGCGCGACGTCAGCATGGCGCAGTGGGTGTGGTCGCACCGGCAGGAAGCCGGGCTCGGCACGGCGACGCTCCCCGGCGGGGAGGCGCTCTACGTGCCGCTCGTCACGTCGGGTGAGATCGTGGGCGTGCTCGGCCTCCGGCCGCGCGACAAGGGCCGCTTCTCCGCGCTCGAGCAGCGGCGCCAGGTCGACGCCTTCGCCGCGCAGCTCGCCATGGCGCTCGAGCGCGCGGAGCTCGCCGAGGAGACGGAGCGTGCCCGGCGCGAGGTCGAGGCAGAGCAGCTCCGGAGCTCGCTCTTGAGCTCGGTGTCGCACGATTTGCGCACGCCGCTCGCCGTGATCACGGGCGCGGCCGGGACGTTGCTCGACAAGCCGAGCGAGATCCCGGAAGGCACGCGACGCGATCTGATCCAAACCATCCTCGACGAGGCCGAGCGTCTGAATCGCCTGATCAGAAACCTGCTCGACATGACACGGCTCGAGTCCGGCGCCGTCACACTCAAGCGCGAGCTCTTGCCGCTCGAGGAAATCGTCGGCGCGGCGCTGAACCGACTCGAGACACGGCTCGCGGGTCACGAGGTGCGCGTCGAGTTGCCGCCGGATCTGCCGCTCGTGCCGTGCGATCCGATGCTGGTCGAGCAGGCGCTCATCAACCTGCTCGAGAACGCCGTGAAGTACGGGAAAGACCCCCTCGAGCTCAGCGCGACGCGCTATCCTGACGAAGTGATGATCGAAGTGGCCGACCGCGGCGCCGGCATTCCGGCCGCCGAAGCCGAGCGAATTTTCGAGAAATTTCACCGCGGCGGCCGCGAAGGCAGCCCCGGCGGCGTCGGACTCGGGCTCGCGATTTGCCGCGCCATCGCGACGGCCCACGGCGGGCGCATCCGCGCCGATCAGCGCGACGGCGGGGGCGCGGCTTTTCGGCTGTACCTGCCGCTCAACCCGCGCGGCTCGCTCGCTCCGTCGCGTTCCGTCGAAAGGAGCGCGAACGCGTGAGCGACCTCGGGCCCACCATCTTGGTGATCGAGGACGAGGCGGCGATGCGGCGGTTCCTGCGCGTGTCGCTCGAGAGCAGCGGCTACCGCTGGGTGGAGGCGGAGTCGGCGCGCGAGGGGCTCACGCAAGCCGCCGCGCGCAACCCGGACCTCGTGCTGCTCGACCTCGGGTTGCCCGATCAGGACGGCATCGACGTGACGGCGCGCCTGCGCGAATGGGCGAAAATGCCCATCATCGTGATCTCGGCGCGCGGGCAGGAGGAGGACAAGGTGCGCGCGCTCGACGCCGGCGCGGACGATTACCTCACGAAGCCCTTCGGCGTGAACGAGCTCCTCGCCCGCATCCGCGTCGCGCTCAGGCACGCGCACGGAGCGACCGGGCCGTCGTCGCCGGTGCTCGAGATCGGCGGGCTGAAGCTCGACCTCGAGCGCCGCGAGGTGTTCGTGGACGGGCGCGAGGTTCATCTCACGCCCATCGAATACAAGCTCCTGGTCCTGCTCGCGAAGCACGCGGGCAAGGTGCTCACCCACCGGCAGATTTTGAAAGAGGTGTGGGGGCCCAATCAATCGGAGCACACGCATTACGTGCGCGTGCACATGGCCGAGCTCCGGAAGAAGATCGAAACGAACCCGGCGCGACCGGTCTACCTCGCGACCGAGCCGAGCGTCGGATATCGCCTGCGCGATCGGCCCGGCGAAGAGGAATGAGCGCTCCGCGCGCGTGAGGTCACTTGCCGTCGAGCAGGTCGCGCACGGCACGCGCGAGATCGACGGGCAAATACGGCTTTGCGAGGAAATTCACGCCCGCATCGACGACGCCCTGGTGCACCACGGTGTTCTCCGTATACCCCGAGGTGTAGAGCACGCGGAGGCCCGGTTTCCGGCGCGAGAGCTCGGCCACGAGCTCCTTCGCGTTCAGGCTGGGCAGGATCACGTCCGTGATGACGGCGTCGATGCGCCCCTCGAGCTCGGTGAAACGCCTGAGCGCCTCCGCCCCGTCGGCCGCCGCATGCACGCGGTACCCGTGGTTCGTGAGGATGCGGACCGCGATGCGGCGGACGAGCTCGTCGTCCTCGACCAGGAGCAGCGTCTCGTTGCCGGTTGCGGGAACGCTGTCGGGCTTTCGCTCGGGCACCGACAGCGCTTCACGGACGCGCGGCAGGTAGACCTTGAACGTCGTGCCGTGCCCGAGCTCGCTGTACGCCCAGATCGAGCCGCCGCTCTGCTTCACGATGCCGTAGGAAGTCGCAAGCCCGAGTCCGCTGCCCTTGCCGTGCGCCTTGGTCGTGAAAAACGGCTCGAAAACGCGGGCAAGCGTCGTCTGATCCATGCCCGCGCCGGTGTCGCTCACGCCGATCATCACGTACTCGCCGGGCTTCACTTCGGGGTGCATCGCCGCGTAATCGGCGCCGAGCTCGACGTTTTGCGTCTCGATCGTGAGGGTGCCGCCGGCTTCCATCGCGTCGCGCGCGTTCACCGCCAGATTCACGACGACTTGCTCGATCTGCGTCGGGTCGACGCGCACGGCGCCGAGACCGGGCTGGCACACCGTCTTCAGCGTGATGTGCTCGCCGATCAGCCGGCGCAAGAGCTCGTCGATGCCGAGCACGAGCGCGTTCAGATCGATGACCTTGGGTTCGGTGATTTGCTTGCGCGCGAACGCGAGCAGGCGCGACGTGAGCTGGGCGGCGCGCTCCGCCGCGGCCGTGATCTGCTTCAGGTCACCCGCGTCCGCCGCGTCGCGCCGCCCCTGCTCCATCACCTTCACGACGGAGAGAATCACGGTGAGAAGGTTGTTGAAGTCGTGCGCGACGCCTCCGGCGAGCCGTCCGATGGACTCCATGCGCATCGCGCGCCGCACTTCTTCTTCGAGCTTCTTGCGGTCGGCGATGTCGCGGAGCGCGGTGACGCGGACGCTGCGCCCGTCGATGGTCACCGTCTTCGCGAGAGCCTCCACGGGCCGGCGCGTGCCGTCGACGCACAGGAGCTCGTGCTCGTAGGGCACGGTGACGCCCGCCCGGAGCCGCTCGACCATCTCGCTCCGGTACTCGCCCGGAATGAAGTCGAGGACGGGTCGTCCGAGCAGGGCCGAAAGCGGCGCGCCGAGCAGCGCCTCGAGCTGCGAATTGCCGTCGACGAGCCGGCCGCCCTCGCTCACGCCGATCGCCTCGAACGTCGCCTCGGCCAGGATGCGCAACCGGCGCGCGCTCGCGCGTTCGTCCGCCTCCGCACGCCCGCGGGCATCGAGGTCGCGAGCGAGAAAGCAATAGAGCGGCTGGCCGCGCGCCTCGGTCGCGCCGGCGTGCGCCTCGAGCTCGACGACGTGACCGTCCTTGTGTCGAAACGAACCGACTCCGAGCGTCGCCTGACCGCTCGCGCCGAGTAGCTTCAGAATGTCGTCGATGCGGCGGTCGACGACGAGCGCGCGGAGCTCGAGCACGGCGGCTTCGGCAGCCGAGTAACCCAGCAATCCGCTGAAAGCGCGGTTCGTCCCGACCAGGCGGAGCGACGCCGGCTCGACGACGAACAACGCGTCGCTGGCGAGCCCGAGCATTGCTTCGCCGATCAGCTCGGAAGCCGCCACTCACGCCTCATGGACTCCCGAGAGTATCCTTTGACCATCGTGTCCGCAACGGCTCCGCCGAGCGTCGAAATCAGGACCGCGCTTTTGCCGGGCGAATCGGCGCTCCTTCGCGCGGCCGGACTCATCGAGCTCGCGCCCACCGAAGCCTGGACCGTCCACGGGACGAGTCGCGCTCTCGCCGCCGGAACGCACGGTATTTTTCGGTACTTCGGCAAGTTCCCGCCGCCCATCGCGCGCGAGCTTTTGCGCGCGTTTTCCGCTCCGGGGGCTTGGGTGCTCGATCCGATGGCCGGCTCCGGCACGACCGCAGTCGAAGCGCTCGCGCTCGGTCGGCACGTCGTCGCGCGCGACGTCTCGCCGCTCTCGCTCTTACTCTGTCGCACCAAGACCACGCACGTGCCCCTCGATCGGTCGCGCGCCGCGCTCGAGCGCGCCCGGGCGCGCTTGGTGGACCTGTCGCCCTCCGACGTCGCCTTTCCGACGGGGCTCAAGCACCCCGAACATTGGTTTTTGCCCGATACTCTCGCGAGCCTCGGGCGCTTGCGCCGCGTCATCGACGCGGAAGCGGAACCGGTGCTCCGGGAGCTCTTGCTCGCAGCGTTCGTGTCCAGCGTGCGGCGCGTGTCGCGCGCGACGACCGAACAGGGGCGCTTGTTCCTCGATCGCGAGACGGCGCGCGCCGACGCGCTGCCGACGTTCCTCGAGCGTTTCGAGAATTACGCGGCGCGCGTCGCGGCCCTGCCCTGCTCGCGCCCGTGCGAGGTGGTGGTGGAGGAACACGACGTGAAGGTCGCTGCGCGGAGCCCGCGGCGGTTTCGGCTCGCCATCGTGCACCCGCCGTATTTCAACAACTACAAATACTCGGCGATCAACGCGCTCGAGCTCGCCTGGCTCGGCGTGCCGCCGAAGCTCGTGCGGTCGCGCGAGATACGCGAAGCGTTCAAGGTCGGCAAGGTCGAGCGCGCGGCCGAGTACGTCGCCGACCTCGGAGCGGCGCTCCTCGCCGTCGAACGCGAGCTCGACGGCGAAGGTACCTTGTGCGTCATGCTCGGTGACACGCGCATCCGCAACGAATACGTGGCCGTGACCCGCCGCTTGCTCGCCGCCCTCGAAGCAGGCGGCTCACGGCTCCGTCTCGAGCGCGTGATCCTGCGCGTGCCCAAGTACACGGAAGCGTCGTGGGTCGCGAGTCAGCGCCGCCGCAAGGAGCAGGTGGGCATCGCGCTCTCCGACTTCATTCTCGTCTTCGGCCGCGGGGGCTCGGCGTGAGCGGCGACGATTTCTCGAGCCTGCGCCTCGCCGCGGCCACGCACCCGCGCGCCTACGCCTTTCACAAGTATTGGGCGCGCAAGCCCCACAACGTCGTGCGTTCCGCGCTCGCGGCGGCGGGAGTGCGGCCGGGTGACGTCGTGCTCGACCCGTTTTGCGGCAGCGGCGTCCCGCTGAGCGAAGCGGCCGAGCTCGGCGCGCGCGCCGTCGGCTGCGACGTGAATCCGGTCGCCGTCGAGCTCACGCGCGTCACGCTCGATCCGCCGGATCCCGACGCCGTGCGGCACGCCGTCGGCGCGCTCCTCGCCGAGCTCGGCGCCGAATTCGGCGCCGACTACGCCGAGGGCGGCCGGTCGCTGCGTTACGCGGTGCACGCGACCGTGGTCCGCTGCGGCGCGTGCGCGCTCGAGGTCTCGGCCGATCGCGCGGCGCGGCGCGGCCGCATGCACGTCTGTCCGCGCTGTCGCACCAGGCTCTACTTCAATCTCGAAAACCTGGTGGCGACACGACGGCTCCGCAGCGTTTTCAGCGACGGCTCCGAGCTCCTCGACGAACGCGAAGAACCGCGCGGCGGCGCGGCGGCCGCGGCGTGCGACCGTGAGCTCACTCCGAACTCGCGCATCCTCGCGTTCGCGGGCATGCACACGCGCGACCTCTTCACAGCGCGCAATTTTCGCGTGCTCGCACGCTACGCCGAGCGCGTCGCAGCGTTGCCGCTCGGCCTCCGCGGGGCGGCGCGGCTCACGCTCACCGCCTCCGCGGCGCAATGCTCGCGGCTCGTCCCCTACCGTAACGACCTCCGCACGGGCGGCCCGGCGTGGACGGTGCCGGGCTTCTGGGTTCCCCCGTTGCACCTCGAGACGAACCCGCTCACGCACCTCGCAACGCGGCTCGACAAGGTGTGCGCCGGCCTCGGAGCCCTGGCGCGCCTCGGCGGGCGCGGCGGCAAGCACCGCATCCTCGAGGGCGACGCGCGCACGCTCCTCGCCGAATCGTTCGACGCCGAGCCGGCGAGCCTCGCGTTTTTCGATCCGCCTTACGGTGATTCGGTGCCTTATCTCGAATTTTCGGCGCTCTGGAACGGCTTTCTCGGCGAGCTGCCCGATCCGGCGCTCGACATCGCCGTGAGCAATCGCGCGCGCGGCGACGCCACGTGGCAGCGCTACGCCGAGTCGCTCGCGCGCATCCTCACGCTGCTCCGCGCGCGGCTCCGGAGCGACGCGCGCGTCGTCGTGACGTTCAACAACAAAGATCCGCGCGCCTGGGCCGCGCTCTCGGAAGCGCTCCGTGAAGCACGCCTGCACTGCCTCGGCGACTTCTACCAACGTCCGGCGGTCGTTTCGGCGAAGGCCCAGCTCGCGCCCGCGGGCAGCTACGTCGGCGACTTTTACGGACTCTTCGCGTTCACGGACTGACGAACGCGGTGAGCGGACTCGATTCCCCGACCTTTCACCATCTCGAGCTTCGTTTCGTGGAGACTCGCGCCTTCGCGCACGGGGTCGTGTTTCCGCGTTACGCGCTTCGCCGACTCACCTCGACCGAGAAGCTGCGCGCGCTCCACACACGCGCGGAGAGACACCCACATACCTCACTACTCCGAGGCGTTATGGAGCGGGAGGGCTCTTTCGGCGTGGTACGCTCGAACTCGGGACAGTCGTGAGGGCCATGACCGAACCCGCGGGCGAAGCCAAGCGAGCGCACCAGCGCGTCGGCCGGTACGAAATCTTCGATCGCATTGCGGCCGGGGGCATGGCGAGCGTGCACCTCGCGCGCTTGAGCGGAGCGGAGGGATTTTCGCGCTTGGTCGCGGTCAAGCGCATGCACCCGCACTTCCTCGTCGATCCGGCGTTCAAGTCGATGTTCGTCGCCGAGGCTCGCGTCGCCGCGCGCGTCCGCCACCCGAACGTCGTGCCGATTCTGGACGTGCTCGCGGAGAACGACGAGATCCTGATCGTGATGGATTACGTGCACGGTGAGTCGCTCGTCTCACTCGTGCGGGCGGCGAAGAAAGCAGGCGCGGACGTTCCCGTCGAGCTCGCCGCGTCGATCATGGTC
>DATJXW010000130.1:0-5176 GCA_035499895.1 Polyangiaceae bacterium
CACGCTCGACGCCGAGCGCGTCGAAAGCCGTGAAGAGCGCGGCGCTCGGGCACGCGCCGCGTTCGAGGAAGCGCGTGAAGTCGTCGAGCGTGGCGGGCGCCCGCCAGCCGGAACAGTGCGAGAAAATCGCGGCAAGCTCCGGCCCCGCGTGCTGCCAGAGCTCGGCGAGGTGCGCCGCCGCCTCGTCGTCGAACGTCGTCGCGAAAAGGAGCTCGCTCGGTGCGCCGGGCGGGCCGAGGAGCGCGCAGCGCGCGAAGTGAAGCGACGGCACGCTCCGGAGCTTGCCGCGCACCGTCGCGGCGCTCGCGGCGAGCAGCAGCGCGAGCGGCTCGCCGAACCCCGCCTGCACGGGGAGCACCGCCGTCAGCGCTCGTTTTCGTCCGGGAGCCGGCACGTCCGCGCCGGAGCTCAGTCGAGCGCGCCGAACGTCTCTTTGAGGCGCGCGAGATCCGGTTCGCCGACGTAGCCGCCGAGACCGATGCGAAGCGAGATCGTGATCTCGTCGCCCCAGGGCCACCAGAGACCGAACGCGACCAGGCGGCCGAGCTGGTCCATGGTGTAAAGGCGCTGGTCGGGGCGCACCCCGCCGGTGGTGTCGGCGATTTCGCGCGCTTGCGCGGGTGCGCTGGCAATGCTCTTCGAGGTCCACTCGTGCGGCAGGTAGGCGAGCACCACCGCGCGCGCCTCTCCTTCCATCTCGACGTTGAACGACGAGGCGACACACGAGTAGCGGCTGTCCCAGCTCCAGCCTCCCTTGATCCAGCTCTTCCTGAGCTGACCTAGGGACGCAAAGAGCGCAGCCGACGATCCGGGGCGGGCCTCCATGGCCGGAACGATACCCGAGGTTACCCATCGTGGGCTAGTGCACGGCTAGGGCCGCTGCACTAGAGTCCACCACCCCGCGATGTTCGCCACGGACGACGTTCGAATCGACCGGCTGCGGCCCCTCTTGCCGCCGGCTATATTGATGGAGGAGCTCCCCCTCGACGAGGACCAGGCGCGACAGATTGCGACGGCGCGCTCCGAGGTCGGCGACGTTCTGACGGGGAAGGACGACCGGATGGTCATCGTGGTCGGCCCGTGCTCCGTCCACGACACCAAGGCGGCGCTCGACTACGCCGCCCGACTCAAGCAAGCCGCCGACCGCTACCGCGGCGAGCTCGTGGTCGTGATGCGGACCTACTTCGAGAAGCCGCGGACGACCGTCGGGTGGAAGGGGCTCATCAACGACCCGGACCTCGACGGCAGCTTCGCGATCAACCGGGGCCTCCGGGTGGCGCGCGGCTTCCTGCGCGACGTGGTGGCGCTCGGGCTGCCGACGGCCACGGAATTTCTCGATCCGATCACGCCGCAGTTCGTGGCCGACCTCGTCGCCTGGGGCGCCATCGGCGCGCGCACGACCGAGAGCCAGGTGCATCGCGAGCTCGCGTCCGGTTTGTCGATGCCCGTCGGCTTCAAGAACGGCACGAGCGGCGCCGTGCAGATCGCGGTGGACGCCGTGCGCTCGGCCGCCTCCCCGCACCATTTCCTGTCCGTGACGAAGCAGGGCCTCGCCGCGATCGTGAGCACGCGCGGCAATCCGCTCTGCCACGTGATTTTGCGCGGCGGCTCGAACGGGCCGAACTACTCGGACACCCACATCGCCGAGGCCGTCTCGGCGCTCGAAAAGGCGGGCCTCCGCGGCAGCGTGATGGTCGATTGCAGCCACGCGAACAGCGGCAAGGATCCGCGCCGCCAGCCCGAGGTGTTCGCCGACGTGGCCAAGCGCGTCGCCGCGGGCGAGCGCCGCATCTTCGGTCTCATGCTCGAGAGTTTTTTGGTCGAGGGCCGGCAAGATCCGAAGCCGGACGAGACGCTCGTCTACGGTCAGAGCATCACCGACGGATGCCTGAGCTGGGACGGCACCGAACCGCTGCTTTCAATGATGAGTGAAGCCGTGCGCGCACGGCGAGGACGAACATGAGCTTTCCCGAGAATTTCGTGTGGGGCACCGCCGCCGCCTCCTACCAGATCGAAGGCGCCGCAGCCGTTGACGGCAAGGGTCCGAGCGTGTGGGACATGCTGTGCCGCAAGGAGGGCGCCGTGTACGACGGCAACACGGGCGAGGTCGCCTGCGACCACTATCACCGCTACGCGGAAGACGTCGGGCTCCTGAAGAGCATGAACGTGAAGGCGTACCGGCTGAGCATTTCCTGGCCTCGTGTGCTCCCGACTGGAACCGGTCCCAGTAACGAGGCCGGCCTCGACTTCTACGATCGGCTGATCGACGCGCTCCTCGCCGCCGGCATCACCCCCTGGGTGACGCTCTTTCACTGGGATTTCCCGCTCGAGCTCTACTACCAGGGCGGCTGGCTGAACCGCGACAGCGCCGACTGGTTCGCCGAATACGCGACCGTCGTCGCGCGCCGGCTCGGCGATCGCGTCACGCACTGGATGACGCTCAACGAGCCGCAGGTCTACATCAACGCCGGCCACCTCGAAGGCCGGCACGCGCCGGGCGACAAGCTCGCGTTCCACGAGGTGCTGCGCGCGGCGCACAACACGCTCCGCGCCCACGGCCGCGGCGTGCAAGCGCTGCGCGCGATGTCGCCCGGACCGTGCCGCGTCGGTTACGCGCCGGCGAGCCATCCGAAAGTCCCGGCGAGCGACGCACCCGCCGACGTCGAAGCCGCGCGCCGCGCCTTCTTCGCGACGACCGGCAAGCACCTCGCGACCATGTCGTGGTGGCTCGATCCGGTTTTTCTCGGCAAATACCCGGAGGACGCGTGGTCCTACTTCGGCCGCGACGTGCCGCACGTGCTCGCGGGCGATCTCGAGCTCATCAGCCAGCCGGTCGACTTTTTCGGCGTCAACATCTACGCGGGCGATCGCATCCGCGCGACGCCGGGCGGCGGCTTCGAGCGCGTCCCCTTCCCGCCGGGCCATCCGCGCACCGCGTTCAACTGGCCCATCGTCCCCGAAGCCATGTACCACACGACGCGCTTCTGCCACGACCGCTACAAGAAGCCGATCGTCATCACGGAAAACGGCATCTCGTGCACCGACAGCGTCGACCTCGACGGCCGCGTGCGCGACCCCTTGCGCATCGACTTCACGCGCCGCTACCTGCTCCAGCTCGAGCGCGCCATCGACGCCGGCGTCCCCGTCGAGGGCTACTTCCACTGGTCCTTCATCGACAACTTCGAATGGGCCGACGGCTACAAACAGCGCTTCGGCCTCGTCCACTGCGACTACGCCACGGGCACCCGCACCCCGAAGGACTCCTCGAAGTGGTACGCCGAGGTCATTCGGACGAACGGGGCGTCGCTGCGGGCGGGGGGGTAGGCGGAGCGAAGGGCAACCGCAGGAGCGAACGGCCCACCGACCGGCGCCGTGTCGGAACGAGCTCGGAACCGTCATCAAACCCTTGTGAAGACGGGTCGCTGTGGTAAGAAGGCGCCCCACCGCTTACGGGGCGGTAGTTAAGTTGGTTATAACGCCGGCCTGTCACGCCGGAGGCCGCGGGTTCGAGTCCCGTCCGCCCCGCTAGAGTTTCCGTAGTCCTTACGAATACCTAGAGAGTTCCGAGTAATTCCGCGGATCGATTGCGGATCGATTCGAGGCAGCCGCGCTAGAAGCTGAGTCGGCAGCGGTGGGAACACGGAGCCGAATCCGGCGCCGAGAGACTCCGCGACACGCATGTACTTCCGCATGGTCGGCCAGTCCTCGTGCCCGGTGCGCGCCCAGATGCGTTCGGCGCCGTCGCCGCGGACCGCCCACCACGTGACCGCTGTCGCGCGTAGATCGTGAAAGCGGAGCCCGATGCGCGTCGCGTCCGAGGCGAAGAGCTCGGCGCGCGTCACGCCCGCGGCCGCGACGAAGTAGCGCAAGAGCTCGGCGAGGTCGCGGACGCGCGGCATCATCACGACCCGCCCGGAGCCGCCGGCTTCCTTGTGCATAGCGCCCAGCAGCGGCAACAGCTCAGACTCGACGCCGAACGTGCGCGGCTCCTTGTTGTTAACCGACTTGGTGCCGGTGCGATCCCGATCCACGGCACGGTGAATCGTGACCTTTCCGTGGGCGAGATCGATGTCGTCCCACTCGAGCGCTTCGAGCTCCCCTGCTCGCGCACCGAGATACGTCGCGAGCGTCACGAGCCGGCGCCAATCGAGCGGGACCTCCGTGCACGCAGCGAATTGTAGGGCCGAGGGCGCGCACAAAGGCCGGTACATGGCTTTCAAAGGTGCTAGTGCTCGTCGTGTACCCATGACCTTAGTCGTCGCGGCCTCGAGCAGAGACTCGATCTGGATGCTTACGGACCGCCGACTTTCTTACGGCAAAGTCAAGCCGCCAACAGACAAGGCGCACAAGGTTATGGTCTTACAGGCTACCGATGGCGTCGCCATTCTGGGTTACTCGGGGCTAGGGGCGACGAACGCTGACACAGAGCCAGCCGATTGGATGAGTCGCGTGATTCGAGGACGTAACCTGACTCTCGACGCGTATTTGAAGGCAATCGCAGACGCGGCCGTCCGAGAGTTGCCGTTCTACCTTTCTCATCTCCGCGACCCCCGACATACCATCGTTGTGCCAGCAATCGTGGGCCGCAAGGTTCGCATTTATTCTATCGAGTTGAACTTCGATCGATCTAAGAAAGAGTGCACCGTACAACGCAAGCTAAACGTCTATAAAATACCTACTGGGGCGCTCGTTCCGCTAAGGGTATTTGCCGCCGGATCGGGCATGAAGTATTTGCCGAAAGAGCAGAGTCACGCTCGTTGGCTTTTTCGACTGCTGAAAGCGACGGACCGAGGGCGGATGACGCCTGAGAGGATGGCACAGGAGTTTGCCAAACTTAACTATGAGGTGCACGTGAAGGCAGCCCGTGAAGAAGAACCTCCGACAGTAGGTCGTTCGTGCATCGTGGTTTGGAGGTATCGAAAGGGTGGCGCGCACGGAAACGGCCATCGGTTCTTTACGGATATGTGCCCCGACGCGAACACGCCGACGCTGCCATCAATTGGCTGGGGCGGAATGGATATGGAGGCATTCCACAATGCGACCTTTCCTCCTAGCGCGGAGCTCCTAATCAAACAGCTCGAAGCTTTTGAGCAGGGCCGAGACCCGAATCAGATCGATACTAAAGAATACCAAGCAAAGATAGATGGCGCTCTTGCGACGCTGAAATATGCACCCG
>DATJXW010000131.1:0-2350 GCA_035499895.1 Polyangiaceae bacterium
CTTGAGCCGGTCCCTCAGGCGTTGGCGCCCGCGTTGATTTTCTGAATCCTCGTTCACTTCGTAGAAGAGGATAGAACTATTTGAACCCACGTCAAGCACCTGAACCTTGTCCCGAGGGGGTTTTTTGGGGCCGGCGCGCGCGGGGTCAAGCCGTCTCCCACCCGCACCCACCGCCGGTCGGAGCAGCTACGCTGAAATGGGGCGCGCCGCGACCGCCGTCACGGGGGCTCTTCTTCGTCCCACAGCATGCCGAGCGAGTCACTCGTGTCGGCCGCTTCTTTCATCGCGTCGAGCGCCTTCGCGGGCAGCGCCTTTTTGCCGCGCACCTCGGCGCCGTCCTTGAGCGCGACCCAGATCGGCGGCCTGCCCGATCGCGCCTCGCTGTAGAGCACGATGATGCGCGGGCGGCTCTTCGGACTGGCCCAGAGGTCGAACGCGAACGCCTCGTCCGGCTTATAGAACTTCTCGAGCTCGGCGCGCGCGTCCGCGAGCGGCTTGCCCTCGACCTTGCCGTCGCCTTCGACGTCGGAGCCCGACGCGCGCTCGCGGTACATCTCGCGCCAGGCCTGCATCACGCCGTCGAGCAGGACCGTGTGCGCCTTCTTCTTCGCCGCAGCCGTGCGCCAAGCGACGCGCTTGCGCGCGAAGTACGAGACGACGGGATCGCGATGATTCGAGAGCCGGTAGCCGGCGATGCCGCTCGCGACGAGGCCCGTGAGGAGCAGCGCCACCAGGCGGCGACGGCGAAAGCTCGCGTGATACCAGACGACGGTCGTCGCGATCGGCATCAAGAGCGCGAGCACGAGCAGCGTCTCCACCGCGAGCGCGAACGCGACGGCGGGCAAGAACCGGCGCATCCCGAGCTCCGGCAGCCAATCGCGGTGGTACTGCCAGGCGAGCTGCAGCACGAGAACGGCGAAGCTTCCGAGCGTGTAGCCGCGGAACATCAAGAACTCGCGGCGCGCCTCGCGGTTCGTGAGCCAATACGGAAAGAGGAGCGGGTAAAAAAAGTAGTAGAGGAACGGACGCGGCGGTCGCTCGCGGTAGTAGCCCTCGAACGCGAGCGCTTCTTTCAGGACGACGCCGAGCAGCTTCGAGCGCGCGGCGACGTTGCGCGCGTACTCGCCGGCGACGAACACGCCGAGCGCGAGAGCCACGTCGATGAGCGCGCCGCGCACCGGAAACAGCTCCGCCACGAGCACGATGCCGCCCGGCGCGAGCGCGAAAAAGGCGATGCGCAGTAGAAAATCCGCGAGCGAGACGGGCGACGAAAGCAGCGTCGGCCGTTGCGGCGTGGGCACGCCCCGCCTCTAGCGCGGGCACGCGCCTCGCGTCTAGGGGCTCTCCCTGGACACCCCTAGTGCGCCGACGCCGCGGCGGAGGGCGCGGCCGAGGGCAGCACGGGCGCGCCGGGACCGCTCGCGGCGCTCGGGGACGCGGGTGGCACCGGGACCGCGATGGGCTCGACTTTTTCGCCGTCGGCGAGCTCGGCGGACGCGACTTGAATCACCCGTTCGCCGCCCTCGAGCCCGGTCGCGATCTGCACCGTCGCGCCGAGGTCGCGTTCGAGCGAGACGCGGCGGAGCTCGACCTTGTCGTCTTTGCCGACCACGGCGATGCGCAAGCCGGCCGCGTCGTTCAGGAGCGCGGTGGCCGGCAGCTCGTAGACGCGGCGCTCCGACGGCAGCTTGAGACGAACCTCGGCGTACATGCCCGCGAGCAGCCGGCCGTCGTCGTTCGGGACCCGCACTTCGGTGCTGAGCGTGCGCGTCGCCTGATCGAGCGCGCCGCTCGTGCGCGCGACCGTGCCGTGGAAGGTATCGTTCGGGAACTCGCGGATGTGGAGCTCGGCCGGAGCCTCGAGCACGATGTTCGGCGCGGCGTCTTGCGGCACGCTCACGAAGACGCGCACCACGTTCGTCGACGCGAGGTGAAAGAGGGGCGTCGCCGTGGTGCCGGCCGCGACGAGACTGCCGCGGTCGATCGTGCGCTCGGTGATGGTGCCCGCAAACGGCGCCGTCACGCGGGAAAATGCCTTCAAATCGTTGATGCGGCGGATGTTCGCCTGCTGGGCGTTGACGTTCGCGAAAGCGACCTTGAGATCCGCCTCGCGCACGTCGGATTGCGACCGCGTGGAGTCGAGGTCCTGCTGCGGCGAGAGCCCGGCGTCGACGAGCTTCGTCGTGCGATCGAGCTGCGTCACCGCGAGGCCCTTGTTCGCCTGCGCCTGGAGCACGTTCGCCTGCGCCTGCGCGAGCGACGCGCGCGCCTGGGCGAGCTCCTGATCGAGCTCGGGCGTGTCGATCTCGGCGAGCAGCTCGTCCGCCTGGACGTGCGCGCCGATATCGAC
>DATJXW010000132.1:0-12000 GCA_035499895.1 Polyangiaceae bacterium
GAACGCCTCGGCATCGAGCCGAACGAGCTCGTGATGGTGGGCGACGGCCCGCAAGACGTGCTCGCGGCTCACGCCGCCGGAGCCCGCAGCGTGGCGGTGCGCGGCGGCATGGCCTCGGACGAACGGCTGCTCGCCGCCGACCCGGAGGTCGTGCTGGGTTCGCTCGTCGAGCTGCCGGCGCTGATCGAGCGCTGGGGCGCCTGACGGCGCGGCCCTCAGTTCGGCAAGTTGACGATGACGATGCCCGTGAAGGCGCCGCTGTTCGTCAACAAGAACTTCGAATCGCTGCCGTCGAAGTTGGCGCGCCCCACGTCACCGACGGCGTCCGTGTAGTAGGCGATGCCGCGGTCGTGATCGAGCGCGACGCCGATCGCCTGGGTCACGTTCGGCACGATGGCCTGCTTGTCGGTCCGCGTTTGGGCGGTGGCGCCGCTCGGCATCGCGATGGGACCGCGGTTGATCGTGTTGTCGCCGCGATTCGCCCAGTAAATGAAGCCCGCGGTGAGATCGAGATCGATGTCGCACGTGGCCGCTTCGCCGTCGAAGAGCACCTCGACGTCGCTCCGCTTGTCGGGAGTATCGCCGTCGGGCAGCGTGAGGTGCGCGCGACGGACCGAGCCCTCGTGACCGGTGTCGGTGCCCTTTTGGCTCCAATAGAAGTAGCCGCCCGCGACGTCCACCGCGACGCCCACGCACCAGCGCGAGTCGTCCATGCGATCGGCGTCGGTGGAGCCCGATTGGTAAATCGTCTCGACTTGACTGCCGTCGAGGTTCGAGCGCATCACGCGCATGCCCTCGCGGTCGGACCAGTAGAGCTTGGCCTGCTCGGGCACGAGCTTGAGTTGCTTCGGCGTGTACGTGCCGCCCTTCGGGACGAGCGTCGTCACGTTCGAGCCGTCGAGGTTCGAACGCATGACGGAGCCGTCGTTGTCCGCCGGCACGCCCATGTCCGTCCAGTAAATGTAGCCGGCGGCGACGTCGACCGCGATGCCGTCGGACCCTTGCCCCGCGGACGGCACGATTGTCTTCGCGGAGAAGTTCGCGACGTCGGAGCGCTCGACTTTGCCGGAGACGTCGAGCCAAAAGAGCGTCGGCGTGCCGGTCGGGGCCGCACCGCCCGCGCCCGGTTGGCCCGCGCCTCCGCTCGTCGAGGAGCCTGCGGCGCCGTTGCCTCCGCCCGTGCCCGCAGCCGGCGCACTGCCGCCTGCACCCGGCGAGGCGCCGCCGGACACTCCGCCCGCCGCGCTAGCGGTCGAGCCGCCCGAGCCGGGCGTCACGCCGGGCGCGCCGGCGGAACCCGCTGAACCACCGGTGCCGCCCGCGGCCACGGCGCCGTCCGCGCCGCCCGCGTGTCCCGGTGAGCCGCCCGTAGCGCTCGCGTTCGACGCGCCGGACGCGCTCGTCCCACCCGCCGAGCCGCCGGAGCCGAGCGGGGTCGCGCCACCGCTCGCGCTCCTGCCCGCCGAGCCCGCGCCGTGGTCGTCGCTGCTCGAGCAAGCAAGGAGTGACGCGACCGCAAGGACGAGCGCCGAGCTCGGCAGGAAGCCGAGCGATCGGAGTGAGCGGGTGGATCCGTTCATGTCCTCTTGCTGATGCCCGCGAGCGCCGACTCCGCGTGCACCGATTCATCTGAGTAGCTCCGAGTTCGAGAGCCGTCGACGGTCCGCGCGACTCGAGCGCGCTCAATCAGGCACTTTTCTCCCGCTGGCGCGCAACAGCGGCGGAAAAATGCGTCACCTACGCAGCCGTACTGCCGTGGCGCCGTGGCACGGCGTGACGATCGCGTGCGCGGCCCAGACCTTGCAACTTCGTCCCTCCGTCCACAAGTATGGGTCCAGGCGACTCGCCAGAGCTCGAACCCCCATGAGGACGCCATGACGAAGCTAATTTTTTCCACATTGCTCGGTGCTTCCCTCGCGCTCGCTTGTTCGACCACCGGCACCGCGATGGGCGAGCTCCACACGGCCAACAGCCCGAAGCCCGAACCGGTCACCTTCGTGTGGAAGGCGGACGCGGAGACTCCGGAGCGCGGTTCGATTGCGGGCAACCTGCCGGACGGTAAGCACTACGCCGGCCGTTACTATGAAGTCGCAGAGAACGTGCCGGAACAGGTGTACGCGGGCGCTTGGGGCGGCTCCGAGCCGTACTGGCCGGACTGGCCGGTGACGAGCCCGCGGCGCGCCGACAAAGCGAACTGGGACACCTTCGCCGCAACGTACACGGGGCGCGTGATTGCGACGCTGAGCCCGAACACGGATGGTCCGACGATCCGCTGCCGATTCAACCTGAACGCGCCGTCCGCAGGACTTGCGCGCGGCGGGAGCGGCGAGTGCAAACTTTCCGACGGCGAGACGATTCAGAACGTCGTCGTCACGCGCTGATGCGCCGGTTCAGTACGGCCAGTGGTGGCTCGCGTAATTGAACGTGAGCTCGACGTGCCACACGATCGCCGGCAAAAGTAAGAGGCCGTGCCAAAGGGCGCGGCGCTTCGCGACCGCGTCCCCGATGTAAAAGACGAGCGGCGCGAGCACCACGCTGAAGCGGAAGAAGTTCGAAACGTTCCCCTGCGCGAGCATCACGAGCGCGCTCAGGACGAAGTAGACGGTGAGCGGCAGCTGCCGGCGCTCGCGATAATAGAACGCGCTCCCGACGAGCGCGCCGAGGAACCACGGGTGATGCACGCGCGTGGCGTACTCCCACGGTTTGACGGCGTTACCGAGCACGAGCGTCTTGAGCGCGTCGCCGAAGCCGTTTGCGTGCGCCCAGGCCGACTGCGCGTGCAGGAACATGAAAGGGTCCCCCGCCGTCAGGTATTGATAGAGGGGATAGAGCGCGAAGAAGGCCGCGGCGATGCAGCCGGTGGCCGCAAACCAGGCGGCTCGGCGCGCGGGCGCGTCACGGCCGGCCCAGATCGCGACGGCGACGGCGACGAACACGCCCTGATTGCGCGTGAGCGCGCAGAGGCCGGCGACGCACGCGGCAAGCACCCAGCGCCCGCGCGCGGCGAGCGCGAACGCCGAGAGCGACAGAAACAAAAACAGCGATTCGGTGTGCCCGGTGTGAAAGATGTACGCCGCCGGAGCGAGCACGAAGAAAAGCCAGCCGAGGCGCGTCTTCGGTGCGAGGAGCTCGTGGCGCTCGGGGTGCGTGAAGTAGAGCCCGACGCTCGCTGCAAAGAGCGCGACCGCGAGCGCGAGCTGGACGAACGTCGTCGTCGGGCCGGGAGCGGGCGAACACACGTGCACGAGGAGCGGCCAGAGCGGGTAGAAGGCCCACGCCGTCGGCTGGAAATAGCCGTGCTGCGCGATGAGCCAATACCAGCCGGCGTCGTAGTTCCGCAGCATCTTCTCGAGCGGCACGTGGCGCGCGTGCGTCACGACGAGCCAGAGGAGCGCGTGAGAACTCCACACCAAGGAGAGCGAGGTCCAGATGAATCGCGGCGTCACCGGGCTCGCGCACCAACGCTCCACGCGCGCGCGGGAGCGCGCTTGCGCCGGAACGGCGCCTTCACGGACGAGACTCGGTTCCACCGCGGCGGAGGCTACACCCAAGCTCGCGCGCGTGTCGGAACAAGAGCCCAATCCCGCGCGGCTCGGCGAACGCGGACACGAAGCTTTGTTGCGGCGGCGCCCCGTCCGGCTCGGTGAGCGCGCGGCGACGTGCTAAACGCACGGGATGGGTCGAGGCCGAACGGCGAGCGCGGCGGCGACGTTGTTCGCCGGAGCGGTCGTGGCGTGCGGGGGCGGAGACGAGCCCCCGGAGCCGGCGCCGAAGCCGGTCTGCAGCGGACCGACCCCGACCCGCGGCACGCCGATTGACGGGGCGCTCGCGATTGGAACCGGAGACGCGAGCTATTATCGGCCGTACGTCGACGGTGACCGCGCGCAGATCGTGGTCGGCAGCCAGGGCGGCTACATGGCGATTCCGGTCTTTCGAGTCGACGCGACGCTGCTCGGGACGGACGGATTTTGCACCTACCTGAAGGTGATTGCGACCGTCGACGACGGCTCGGATCCGCACAACTTCGACATCAAGCTGCCGAATTCGTCGCCGAGCGACGCGTTCTGGTACTTCGGGACGCTCCCGCTCTTCCTCGCGAGCGACGAGTCGCAAATTCTCGGACACACCGTGACTTACAACGCGTCTTTCTACGACGACGGCAAGGAAGCGGACGCGGCGGTGAGCCTCCTTTTGGTCGACGACGACTGACGCACGCGCTCGCGGCCTGGCGCGGTGTTGTACTGTACGCGGCATGCATCGCTTCTCACTCGCGCTCCTCGGTGCGTCGTTCGCCGTCGGTCTGTCCGCCTGCGTGGGCAAGAGCGACTCGAGCGCGACGTCGATTCCGGTCATCGATACGAGCTCGTTGTCGCTGTCCTCACCCGACTTCGGCGCCGGCGAGGCGATGCCGCTCGAGTTCACCTGCGACGGCGGCGATTTCGGCTCCGGCGCGAACCCCGAGCTCGACTGGAAGCCGGGCCCCGACGGCACGAAAAGCTACGCGCTCGTGCTGAAGGACATCTCCATCACGGCGAGGATGGACGCGACGACGCTCAGTCACGGCTACCACTGGGCCATCTGGAACATCCCGTCCACGACGACGGCCGTCCCGCACGACTTGAGCGACGCCGAATTTCCGCCGGAGGTCGCAGGCGCGCGGCAATGGGCGATCCGGGATCAGTTCGGCTACTTTCCGCCGTGTCCGAACAGCGATCCGACCGTCGCCGCCGCGGACGAAGTGACCGACACGTACACGTTCGCGCTCTACGCCATCCCCACCGAGACGCTGAAGGATCCGGCTTATGACGCGGCTACGCCGAATTACGTCGAGACGCTCGACGCGTACCTGAAGACGGTCGCAATCAAGGCGGGCGAGCTCCTGTTCACGTCGGATGCGGCGAGTGCCTCGGCGCCGGCGCCGCTCGATCCTTCGACGGTCGAGCCGCCGAGCACGAGCAACTGAGTCGCACGCTGCACTCGTTTTTCCACGACCTCAAGCGCTTCCGAGCCGTGGCTACCCGACGAGAAGACTGCCCGCAACTACCTCGCGCTCGTCCAACTTGCCCGTGCTCGCCTCTGCTCGAAAATTAGTCGCGACGCTCGTCCCCCGTGGAGGGGGTCGCGGGCAGGTGATTGGTGGCCGCCTTGCGAGCTCGAGAAAATTAGGTTCGCCGGGCGGCGATGCGTGCTTCCGCGCCGCGCCAACCGGCGTCGAACACGCGCCCCGGCTCGTCGAGGTCGACGACGACGGGAGCGTGATCGGACGGCGTCGGCTTGCCCTTGCGCGCTTCACGATCGATCTCGGCGCCGACGACGCGGGGGGCGAGCGGCGCGCTCACGAGCACGTGGTCGATGCGCATGCCGAAGTTCTTGTGAAACGCCCCCGCGCGATAGTCCCACCACGAATAGCGGTTCGGCTCCGGGTGCTTCGAACGATAGGCATCGACCAAACCGAGCCCGACGAGCGTGTGGAACGCCGCGCGCTCGCGCGCCGACACGTGCGTGCCGCCGTGGCATGCCTCCGCATCCCAAACGTCGACATCCGCCGGCGCGACGTTGAAGTCGCCGCCGAGCACGAGCGGCGTCTCGGCCGGCCGCTGCTCCGCGCACCAGCGGGCGAGTCGCTCGAACCACACGAGCTTGCCCGCATAAAACACCGAGTCGAGGGTGCGGCCGTTCGGCGCGTACAGGCTCACGACCCGAACGCCGCCGCACACCGCCGAGATCATGCGCGCTTCGGCCGACGGTTGCTCGTCGCCTTCTTCCTCGTTGCGGGCGAGCACGACGGGCTCCCCGAAGTTTTGGATCACCTCGCGCACCCCGACGCGGCTGGCGATGGCGACGCCGTTCCATCGGCCCTGGCCGTGGTGTGCGAGCTCGTAGCCCAACCGCGCGAACTCCTCGCGCGGGGCGTCCTCGTCCGTGAGCTTCGTCTCTTGCATCAGGAGAACGTCGGGTTCGGCGCGCTCGAGCCAGCCGAAAACCCTTTCGAGGCGCGCCTTCAGCGAATTGACGTTCCACGTCGCGATACGCATCGAAAGCTGCCTCCCACGTCGGGGCCGCGGCGCCAAGCGGGGGTGGGTGAAGGGCGCACCCTTGCGCGAGCGGCCGCGAATGCGCAAAAGATCCCGAGTGGCACGCCAGAAACGTCCCCCGCGTCCGCGCACCCTCGAGCGCAAGCAGCGCGTCCTGAGCGACAAGCTCGCCGAGGCGCGGCGCAAGCTCCTCGACCTCGAGGCCGGGGGCGCCCCGGCGCGGCCGATCGAAGTGGGGACGCCCGCCGTCATCGAGCCGATGGCGACGAGCATCCATTGCCCCCGTTGTGACGAGCCGTTCGAAGTCGAAAGTCACGAAGCCCACGCCGACGGCCACGCGCGGCTGCGTGAAGCGAAGGTGAAGTGTCGCGCTTGCGGGGAGGCGCGCTCGCTCTGGTTCCGCGTCAACGCGGGCGTCTACGCGTCGAACTGAGCGCGACCCTACGCCCGGTCAAGGCGGCGACGTGTCGTCGAGACGCGGCGGGCGCCGCGGCGCCGGGTCCTCGGCGTTGCCGTTCGAGTCGCCCGCGGGGTCCGTCGCGTCGGCGCCGCTCGGCTCGTCCCCGTCGCGCTCCTTCACGTCTCGCGACGTCTTGGCGCTCGGCAGCGCCGCTTCGTCCATCGCCGCGGCGACGCCTTCGGCGATCTCGTCGAGATCCGCGACGCTCGGACCGCCGCCGACCTTGCGCACGCCGTTGTGCTCTTTGCCGGTCCCCACGCCGGCGAACCGCGGCGCGTCGGGGCGGAGCCGCGGCGCCTCGCCCGGTCCGGCGTAATCCACCCACTGCATCGCGCAGCCGCGCACGTCGAGATGCACGAACGACGAGTTCGGGTAGTAGCCGACCCCCGCGTTGTCGAACAAGAGAAGGTATTCGCGGACGACGGAGTTCGGAATGCCCGGGATGCTGAAGTCCACGGCGGCGCTCTGCTTGTGACGCGAGTCCGAGAAGAACGAGCTCGTGCGGTAGCCGCTCACGACGCGGATCGGCCGCCCGCCGAAGGTGTCGCTCACGCGCACGAGCAGCCGAATCAGCCGCTCGGGGACGGGCGGACGCGAGCCGTGCACGCCGAGGATCTCCGAGACCTCGGTGCGCGCCGCGGCCGAGAGATGCCCCTTCTCCATGACCTGCCCGCGAAAGTGCGCGTTATAGCCGACGAGGTCGAGCTGTCCCGGCCGCTCCGGCTTGTGGGCGAATTTGATCCAGTCGCTGCCGCCGCCGGGTCGCGCCTGCTCGGGGATCACGAGGTCCTGGCCGGTGCGAATGACATCGTCGGATTTGAGGCCGTTCGCCGCCGCGAGCGCCCGCACCGAGGTTCCGTATTGGACGGCGATGCCACTTAATGAATCGCCGCGCACGATGCGGTGCGTGCGCATGACGACGCTGTTGCCGCCGTTGCCGAGCTGCTCGCCGTAACGTTCGCAAATGGCCGCCCCGGAGGCTTCGGCCGCGCTCCGGCGCCGCGGCACTTCGGCCGGGGGCGCGAGGCGCGCTCGGCGCGGGGCGTTTTCCTTCGCGCCGCGCGCCGCCGTAGGCGCGGGGCGCGCCGCCGTCACTGCGGAGAAGAGGAGAAACGCGAGCGGGGTGGAGACGCGAAGGAGCGCACGCATCGAAACGATGGGCTGCCATAGCTCCTCGCGAAGCACCAAGTTTTGCGCGGGCCCGGACCCGCTCGCGAAACCCTTGCGCGGCCGTCCGCACGCTCACGAATCAGCCGGCGGGCGCTGGCTACCGGGGGCGTCGAAGCCCTCCTCCGCTTCCGGCAGCGGGCGAGTGGTCTTGTCCGGTGGATTCTTGCGCTCAGGCTGAGTCTGCTGCTCGGCGGGCCGCGCCTTCGGTTGTTCCGGCTGATGCTTGCGGTGCTTGAGGTCCGATTTGACGTGATGCGTCGTGTTCGCCATGAGGACTCCTTTCTCGGGATCATCAAGCATCAGGTGGGCCAACTTTTCGGCGGCATTTCGTGCGCTCGCCGCGTCGCACGAGCGCGCCCTTCGCGCGACAGCGTGACTCGATGCCTCACGTCACTGCGCGCGACGGTTGACCGCGCACACACGCCCGTCACGCTTGACGACGTGACCGCGCCGCTCCGCCTGGTCGTCTACGACGCGACGCAGCTGACGCGCGAGCCGCGCTTGCTCGGTCACAGCTGGCGCGTCGGCGCGCGCCTCTACCGGCTGCGCGGCATCGACGACAGCTTCGGCGCGGGGACGTTCGAGGCGGCGTTCGCATGGCTCGAACGCATGCAGCGTCCCATCGGCGAGCTTCAGTTCTGGGGCCACGGCAAGTGGGGTCGAGCGCTCGTCGACAGGCAGAGTTGGGATCGCGGCGCGCTCGGCGTGACGCACCCGTTGCGGCGCGGGCTCGATGCGCTGCGCGAACGGCTCGCGCCGGGAGCGCTGATTTGGTTTCGGACCTGCGAGACGTTCGGCGCGCTCCCGGGACGAGACTTCGCACGATCCCTCGCCGATTTCACGGGTGCGACGGTCGCGGGGCACACGTTCGAGATCGGCTTTTTTCAGAGCGGACTTCACGCGCTCGCGCCCGGGGCGGAACCCGCGTGGGATGCGCGCGAGGGGCTTCTGCAAGGTAGCCCGGAGCGTCCTCTTCTCGCGCAGGCGTCGCGGCCGGACGCGCCGAGCACCATCACGTGTTTGACGACCCGATTGCCGCGCGAGATTGCGGCGACCGCGACGAGCTCGCGCGCGGCGTGAACGAGGGGCCGGTCTAGAACCAGCCGCCGACGGTCGAGCCGGTACCCGCCGACAAGCGACGGCCCGATTTGTTGACGATGTCGCCCCAGATGTCCGGACCGAAACCGACGAAAAAGTGGGGAGCGGGGTGGACCAGAAACGGCGCGAAGAGCTCGACCCACGCGGCGTGACTCGAGCCCGACACCTCGACACCCGGCGACAACATGATTTGCGGGAGTTGGTTCTCGGCGTAGCCGAGCTCCGCGCGCATCCAGAAGGACACCAGCTTACCGAGAACGACGTTGTACCCGACGGTCGCATCGACCCCGAGAGTGGTCTGTTCTTCAGGGAAGTAGGTGAGTCGGGCCCCATCGGGGTCGAGCATCAGCGCGCTGATGGAGCTGCGACGCACCGTCACCCCCAATCCGACGGAGAGCTCCCGAGAGATGAAGTAGTGAGCGCTCGGAGCGAAGTCCCAGTTGACCGTGCCTGCTGGCGTGGTTTGATGAAAATAGTTCAGCGAAAGACCGAAGGCGCTCGTCACGACGACTTCGCCTTTGTCCCCGAATGCGGGCGACGCCGACGGGGCGGGCGGCTCCGCCGCAGCGGCGAACCGCCCCACGAACGAGATCGGCAGAACCGGCGCGAGCCACCACGGACCCCTTCGACTGAATCGGCGCATCACCCGACCGCACTATCGCCGTTCGCCCCGGGACGGCATGGGCAATTTTTTGCGAGCGCGCATCCTTTCGAGCGGCTCACTCGTCTTCGTCGAAGAACCATGAAAGCGACCGCCGGCACCCGTGAAAACCCTTGGCAGCTGAAGACACCCCCGGGCACCTCCGAATTCACCGCGTACCGCGACGAACACGCCGACCCACCGGCTCTCGTCGTCAACGTCGGCAAAACCGAGCTCCGCTATCACCTCGCGGCGATCGACGACCTCTATGCGATGCTGACGAAGAACGGCGACTGGGTTCCGCTCGGCGGCGCGGACGAACAGAAGCCGGCGGCCGAAGGCAGCGTCGAAGCGTGGGCGCGCTCGGGCAAGAACCCCGTGAAGGGTTGGTACGGGTTGAAGAAGGGCTTACGCGGCCGGTTCGGCGTGTACGTGCCGCCCGTCCTCGAGGCGCTCGGTCTCGCCGAGGTCGAGCATCAGGCGCGCAACAATCGCATGCGCGCCCTCGCGAAGAAGAAGTGAACGGCGCGGGCCGAACCGCTTCTGACGAGCGTCAGCGCGGCGCGGGCGGCGGCTTTTCGACGAGCGCAGCGCGATACTTCGCCGCGACACGCGCCGCTTCGGCTTCGTCGACCGGAATTTCGCCGGCCGCGGCGGCGCGCTGCAGATCGAAGACGCCCCACGCCTTCGCGTCTTTCGGCATCGTGGCGTAGCGCGGGACGAAGTGAGCGTGCAGGTGCGGCGAGCTCTCGCCCATCGCGGCCAGGTAGACGCGGAGCGCGCCCGTGACCTCGAGCAGCACGCGCTGGAGATGCGCGAGCGTCGGCCCGAAGCTCGCCGCTTCGCGCTCGTCGAACTCGGCCGGACCGGCCAGATGGCGCCGGCTCACGAGCAAGACCCAGCCGGGCACCGCGGTCGGCGGATCGATGACGCGCAGTTGCCACAGCGCGTTTTCGAAGAGAACGCCCTCCTTGACCGTGAGCTTCTGGCAGATGCCGCAAGTCGGCGGGTGAGTCACGGCGCATTCGTGCAGGGTTTCGCCGCGTGCGTCCACTCGAAAGTCGACCGCCGCGCTGCAAGGTGCGCCCCCGCGTGCGGCATCGTCTACTCTCGCCGCGTCGATGCCCGCTCAGCGCTCGCTCGGTGATGCACACAACTTCGGCCGCCGTGTCCGCGTGCGCGGCCGCTTCGTCGCCAAACCGCGGCCGGTGCTGTGGGAGTGGCTCCTGCTCGCTGCGGAGAGTCCGCTCAGACGGGTGCTGTCCGGCGCCGCGGCCGACGGGCGCGTCGAGTCGGACGCGTTCGATTTTCTACCGTCACTCGGTTTCGAACGGCACGCCGCGCGGGCGGGAGGCGCCGTCGAGCGAGTGCGGCTCGAACCGCTCGGTCGACTGTCGGCGCGCGGGCGAGCCGGCCTCGCGCGCGCCGCCGGACGCTTGCTCGCGCTGACGAGCTGGCTCGGCATCGTGGATTTGCACTGGGAGAATCTCGCGCTCGGCGCCGATCGATACGGGCGGCTCGTGTTTTCCCCGCTCGACGTCGAAATGATCCTCGGCGACTTGGCGCTCCCGACGGAAACGAAGCTCATCCCGGACGCGGATCCCGAGTACGCGGCGACGAATCGGCACGCGGCCGGTTTGCGCCGCGTGTTGCCGTACCTCGGCAAGCCGATCCGGGCCGATTACTTGCTCGCGATGGCGGGCGCCTACCGCGGGACGCTCGAGCTCTTGGAGCGCCACGCGCGCGCCATCGCCGACGTGTTCGCCCGCTTGCCGCACTTCGGCGACACGCCGATTCGCGTGTGCTTGCGCGGCACGGACGAATACGTGCGGGCCGCCTCCGTCCCGCCGTGGCCGCCCTTGCTCGAGGCCGAGCGCGAACAGCTCGCGCGCGGCGACGTCCCCTACTTCTTCCGCCGCTACGGCGCGCCCGGCATCCACTACTACCGCAACCGCGCGCTCACCGAGCTCGGCGTGCTCCCTCGCCGCGGCGACGCGCCGAAGCTCGAACCGCTGCTCGCCGTGACGCGCGGTTTGCGCTCGCCGGCGCGTCAAAAACTCCGCGACCAGGGCCTCTTCGCGCTCCTCGGCGCGTTCGACCACGCCGGGCTCACGGGCCGCCATGCAAACGACGAGCTCACGGTGAGGTTCGGCGCGCGGAGCCTCGGCGTGCGGCTCGCGTCCGGCGACGAGTTCGAAACACGCCGCGACTTGAGCGCGTTCGTCGGCACCATTTACTCGCCCTGCCGCTGCGGCGAGGTGCGGAGCGCGCTCGTGCCGTCCGTCACGCGCTGCCGCGCCGCGCTATGATGCCGGCTCCCGTGGTCGCCAGTGTTTGCGAAACGTGCCGCCGTCCGAAGGCCGCCTGCGTCTGCGACCGCATCGTGTCGTACCCCACCACGCGGCGGGTGCTGATCTTGCAACATCCGCAAGAACGCGACGCGGTGCTCGGGTCCGCCCAAATTCTCGAAGCGAGCTTGCCGGCAGCGCGCATCGTGGTGGGCCTGAGCTGGCGGAACCTCGGGCACGCGCTCGGTGACGAGGACATCGACGCGAGCCGTTGGGCCGTGCTGTTTCCCGACCGCGAGACCCCGGGCG
>DATJXW010000133.1:0-6772 GCA_035499895.1 Polyangiaceae bacterium
GAGCTCGTGGGCGCTCGCCACGCGCGCGTCGCGGTTCGCCGCGGTCGCGCGCCGCACGAGCTCGAGCAGCGGGGGCGGCAGCGACGGCTCGAGCGCCGCGAGCGACAAGACCTCGCCCGCGAGCACCTTGTTGACGATCACCTGCGCGTCGTCGCCGTCGGCCGGGCGGCGCCCGCTCAGCATCTCGAACAGCATCACCCCAAGGGCATAGACGTCCGCGCGCCCGTCGACCTCGTTCGCCGCGTACAGCTGCTCCGGCGGCATGTACTCGGCCGTGCCCATCACGACCCCCGCGCGCGTGAGCCCGCGCTGATCCTGGCCGGCGAGCAATTTCGCGATGCCGAAGTCGAGCAGCTTCAGGAGCGCGCCGCCGGTGCCGGGCGTCACGAACACGTTGTCCGGCTTGAGATCGCGATGCACCACGCCGACGGCGTGCGCCGCTTCGAGCCCCGCCGCGATTTGCAGCGCGAAGTCGATGGCGACGGCCGGGGCCAGCTTGTGCTCGCGGTCGAGCAAATGCTGCAGCGATTCGCCGGCCAAAAGCTCCATCACGAGGTAGGGCACGCCCCCCTGACCGACGTCGACGTCGGTCACGTGCGCGACGTGCGGGCTCTGGATCGTCGCGGCCACGCGGGCCTCGCGTAAGAAACGATCGGTGAGCCCGGGGCGCTCGGCGAGATCCTCATGCAAGAATTTGAGAGCGACGGACATGCCGAGACCCTCGTGGCGCGCCTCGAACACGCTGCCCATGCCGCCGTCGCCGATCAGCCGGACGAGCCGGTACTTGCCGCCGATGAGGTCGCCTGCACGGGGGGCCATCAGTGTCGCCTCGCGCCAAAGAGTGGCACGTCGGTAGCCGGGGGTCTCTCGGCGAAGCACGTCAGCCGTTCGAACGGCTCGAACGGCCGAGATCCGTCGCGGTTCACTTTCGCCCCGACCAGGGCGTATCGGACACGCCGGCGTGCCGATTCGCCTCGCGCGCGAGCACGAAGAGCAAATCGCTCAGGCGGTTCAGGTAGTGGACGACCTCGTCGCGGACGGGCTCGGCGTGGCGGGCCGCGATCACACGCCGTTCGGCGCGCCGGCACACCGTGCGGGCGACGTGCAGGCTCGCCGCGAGCGCCGAACCGCCGGGTAAAATGAAGGTCTTGAGCGGATCCAGCTTCGCTTCGGCGCCGTCGATCAGCCCTTCGAGGCGCGCGGTGTCTTCGGTGCCGACGAGTCGCATCCCGAGCCGCGCCTCCTTCCCAGGCACGCACCCGAGCTCCGCCCCGAGCGTGAACAGATCCGACTGAATGGCTTCGAGCACGCTGCCGAGCTCGCCGGGGCCTGCGATGGACCGCGCCGCCCCGAGGCATGCGTTCAGCTCGTCGACGGAGCCGTACGCTTCGACTCGCTGCGAGTCCTTGTCCACGCGCGCGCCGCCGAACAGTCCGGTCGTGCCGGAATCACCGGTGCGCGTGTAGATCTTCATCGCGATCGCCCGCCGCGGACCTTGCCATGGCGGGCGCGCCGATCCCAGGTTCGGCCGAAAAGCGGCGCTTACGCTGAGAAAATCTGCTGAATTTCCCCCTCCATGGCGGAGGGAGCGACCTTGCGCGCGAGCGCCAGCTCCTGAACGAGCAGGCTCCGCGCCTGATCGAGCAAGCGCCGTTCGCCGAACGAAAGGTCCTTGTCGAACTTGAGTCGGTACATGTCGCGGAGAACCTTAGCGATCTCCGAGGGCAAGCCGCTCTTCAACATCTCGGTGTAGGCCCGGAACCGGCGGTTCCACGGCTGCACGTCCACCGCCACTTCGGGAGCCTTGAGGATGTCGAGGATCTTCTGGGCTTCCTTCTTCTTCATCACGGGCCGGAGGCCGACGCGCTCGACGGCTTCCGTCGGGATCATGACCTTGAGGCCCGTGTCCCGGATCTTGATGACATAACAGGCGGTTTTTCTGCCGCCGAAATCCCGCTCCTCCATCCTCTCCACTTCCCCCACGCCATGGGCGGGGTGAACCGCCATGTCGCCAACCTTGAAAGTGTGGTGGGTCACCGAAGCATTCAACGACGACGATTGCATTCCGCCTCCTCGAGCCCCAGCCGTTCGCTGGCGCGGGGCGTTATTCCGCTGCTCCGCGACGGCCAATCCGTCCCGGATCGATGTTGGCTGCAGGTGATCGGACGCCTGGGCCGACTTAGCCTCCGTTCCGACCTGTGCAGTGCAGCACGGCGGGATTCGTATCATTCTCCACTGCCAAAGGTCAATTGCGCTGCGCATTGCCTCGGCGTCACAGTCATCGGAAATCGCTCGGCTTTCGGTCGAGCTCAGGGCGCAGGCCCTGTGGCCGGGTCGGAACTGGCCGGCGCGCCAGTCGGAGCGGCGCCTTGATCATCAAACATTTCGGATACATTGGCCGCCGTTGCCGCTCGCAGGCCGGCCATCAGTTGGGGCACGTCCAGGTCGGCTGACCATGTAAGCTGGTGTAGGTGTGCGACACTACTCACGTTCTTCGCTCGATCAAGACCGAATAGCCGGCCGGTCGGACTGTCGGCTAAGTCGTGCCAAGCCTCATTCATGCGCGACTCCACGTCCGCCGAGTTCCAATCACCCACGGCGGTGAGCGTCGCCGACAGAGTGGCCCCGTCGCGGGGTTCGACCACCACGTCGAGGGCGAGCGCCTCGGCGAGGAGTCCCTTCGCCGCCGTCGCCCACGCGCCCATGAACGGCCCCGGCGCGTAGAACACCGCGAAGACGTCGTTCGGGCGAGCGGGGAGTTCGGAAAGCGCGGCGCCGCGGAGCGCGGTCGGCGACTTCAGCCGTCGCTCTGCATACGCTTGAGCGATCCGAGCGAGCGTGAGGTCGCCGGTCGCGGCGGCGAACACTCGATCGTCGACCGAGACGAGCGCTCGCGGCTCGCCTCCGCGCGTGCCCGTGATGCGATAGAGCGCGGGCCGCGGATGTTTGACCACGGCGCCCGTAGTGAGACGCGCTTCGAAGCGAGCCCGCGCACGGCCGCCGTCGGGTGAGGCCAGCGAAGTAACGTAAAGTGTTCCGAGGTCATAGCCGGCCACGACGACTTCATCGAGCGTTCGCAAGTCGATGCCCGTGACTTGTGCGAAGGCCGCGACGCGCTCCGGGGTGAGCACGCCCGAGAGCGTGGTCTTCAACGTCGAGTCGGCGAAAATTCGGGCCGGATGCGCCTCCACGAGCCAGCGCAGCCCGGCGGCGGGGACGTATGCGAGCGGCTCGTCGAGCGTCGCGTCCTCGACGCGCGGAGCGGGCGCGGGTGCCGGTCGTGACGCAGCGCATGCTGCGAGCAGTGCCGCTAAAAGCGCGCGCGTTCGGCCGGACTTTGCCAAGCGACGGCGCGCGTCAATCGTCGTTGTCGCTGCCGCCGGTGATCGGGATGTGACGGCTCCCGTTCACGAGCTCCTTCAGTTCCTTACCGACTTTGAAGAACGGCAGGCGCTTGGCTGGAACGGGCACGGGTTGACCCGTGCGTGGATTGCGGCCGGCGTAAGGCTTGTAGGGGCGAACGGTGAAGCTCCCATACCCTCGGATTTCAATGCCTTCCCCCTTCTGGAGCGCTTCGGTCATGGCCTCGAACACGCAGTTGACCACGAGCTCGGCGCGCGCCTTCGTGAGCTCCCCGCGGGCAGCGATGGCTTCGATGAGTTCGCTCTTCGTCATCCAGCTCTGCTTCCCGACGGAGCCCTCAAGACCCACTCGGAGTGAGTATGGTCAGACCTAACGTGTGAACTGTCAACGCTATTTCTAGATGACCGGCCTGACCTCGAAGTAGTCGACGATGACATCACGATCGGTCTTCAGGCCCACCGGCCCGAACGCGTCGAGTGTGAAGGTGCCGAGCGGTGTGGCCTCACAGCCGGCCGGACCGTGGACGACTTCGACCTCTTGCCCGCCAAGGCTCACTTCGAGGCGCGTCCCTGGGTCGGCTAGCCAGCCCATCGAAACGAGGTTCCGGCCTGGCTTCGGCGCACCGAGCTCGAGGTCGACCGCGACGAGCGGACGAGGTCGAAGGTGAAGCCCTTGTCCTCGCGAGAGGCACGGCCCGAAGTCCGGATGCGACCAGCCGGCCGAGACGGCGAGGGGCGGCCATTCAGCCTCCGCCTCCCAGCGCCACGTCGAGGTCGCGCTCGACTCTATTAAGGGAAGGGGCGAGACGGTGCTCGAGCCGGTAGCGGGGTGATACGTGAGGGCGACGGCCGGTGGCCGGCCGAGCGTCCGCCAGAGGGCGAGGTCGTGAGCGTCACCGTGGGCGCGAGCGACGACGAGAGAGGTTCGAGCGTCGCGCGCTGCCGGATCGTGGCCGAGCGCGAAGCCGTGGTCGGTGTTCGTGAAGACGAGGCCGTTCGAGACGCCGTGGGCCGCGAGCGTCCGTTGCTCGAACATGGGGTGACCGCCTTCACGGTCCCTCAAGGCGAGGTGCGCGTGCACGCCGTTCAGCGCGAACCCGAGCACGACGAGCGCGGGTGCGAGGCCGTTCATCCGGAGCCGCACGAACGCGAGCGCGACGAGCACGTGCTCGAACGGCAACGCCGCGGCGAGCAAGCGCGCGCCGCCGCCCGGGTAGCTGCCCGGAAAGTAGAACGGCGCGTAAGCCACGACGACCGTCACGGCCGCGAGGGCGGCGACGCGGACACCCGAGCTCGCCCGTTCCCGCCAGACGACCCACGGGACGAGCAACGCGAGCACCGCCACGTTCGCGACGTCGAACGCGTGCCAGAGCAGGCGCTCGCCGGTGACGTAGAGTGCCTGGAGCAGGCCGTAGCCGTGCGGGAGATGCTTGCGCACGAAGTCGCCGTGCTCGAAGCGGCACCCGATGTCGGCGCCGAACCCGAGGCGAAAGCAGCCGGGCGGGCCGTCGGCGAGGGCGTAATACGCGAGCTGCGTCGAGCCGAAGAACGAGCCGGTCGCGGCGTGCTGATGCGCGGCGAGGAGCGCGAGGCCGGGCAACGTGGCGACGACACCGAGCGCGACGAAGAGCGCGCGCTCGCGGCGCGGAGCGCGGTACCACACGAGACCGAAGACGAGCGCCGCGCCCGCGACGCCCGTCACGGGGCGGGTGGCGAGGAGCCAGCCGACGAGCAAGCCGGCGAGCACGCCGCGGGCGCGCGTCGGTCGGAGCGCGGCGGTGACGCTGCCGAGCAACAAGAGCGCGGCGAGTCCGTGCGACATCGTGTCGGCGGTGTGGTACCGGAGCGTCGCGCAGAGAGCGGAGAGGAGCGCAGCGGTGCGCGCCACGCCGTCGCCGAGCTCGAGCTCGCGCGCGGCGACGAACGTGACGACGACGAGCAGCGCCGCGAGCACCGGCCCGACCGCGAGCGGCGCGCCGAAGCGAAAGCCGAGCGACAGCAGGAGCGGGTAACCCGGCGGGAAGATGACGGACAGCCCGCTCGGGCCGAACAGCGTGAAGCGGCCGCGAAAAGCGGCGGTCGGCTCGGGCACGGCGAAGGCGAGGTGCCCCTCCGCGAGGGCTCGCGCCTCGAGGTAGTAGCTCGTCGCGTCGATGATGCGCGGCCCACCCCTCAAAAAATAAACGACGTAACCCCACGAGAGGAGGAGCGCTCCGAGCGCGCACGCGCCGACCCACGCGCGATTCGAAACGCGCGCGCTGGTGCGCTCGAGCCACGCACGCCCGAAGAACCAGAGCACGAGCCAGAGCAAGCCGAGCGCGAGCGCGACGCGACCGACGGGTTCCGCGCTCGGTGCGAACTCGAGCAGCGGCCCCACGACTAGCGTCCTTGGACGGCCCAGGCGTGATAGAGCACGCGCTCGCCCGACTCGCCGAGCTCGACGCGAATTCGCGAGTGCTCGACCGGCGGCACGGCGAGCTCCACCTCGACCCAGCCGTCCGTGCGCGGCAAGCGGAGGTGACCGACGAGCGCGCCGTCGATCGAAACCGGAACGTCGACGTTCGCGACCGGCGCGGCGCGAAACACGAGACTCAGCGAGCGGCCGGGCTCGATGCCGTCGAGCGTGAAGCGCTCGCGCGTGCCCTCGGGCGTGTTGCGGCCCGCGTCGAAGAGGTCGCGCGCCGGCGCCGCGGGATTCGGCAGCACTTTGATGGCGACGCGCCCGCCGCTCGCCGGAACGCGTTCGTAGCCCCCGCGCTTTTCGCTCGTCACGTCGGCCCAATCGAACTCGGCGGTCACGTGCGTGCCGGGCGCGAGGTGAACGGGGCGCGCGCTCCCCGTGAGGGAATCCCAGTCGGCTTCATAGACGACGACGCTCGGTGCGCCGCACATCACGTTGCCGCGCGCGGGCACCTCGAACAGGCGCTTGCCGAACCAGAGCGGCAGCTCGTCCCACCACGACGGGTAGATCGCGAGCAGTTGCGGGCGCTCGGCGGGCGCAAGGTGCTCGATGAGCTCGACCGCGGAACCGACGTGCGCCCGCGTCGCTCGCGCGAACGGCATGCCTTTGTAGCCGCCGAGCCCGATCAGATCGAGCGCGCGGCCGCCGCTCACGTAAGGGATTGCGCCCGCGTCGCCGACGAGCACCGTGGCGCGGTTCTGGAAGTCGTCGCGCAGAATGCGGCCGAGCGTGACGTGCTGGTCGTAGATGTTGCGGGCGCCGCGCCCGAAGTACCAGGTTTGAAAACGCAGGTTCGGCTCCGCCTGCCAGACGAACGCGACGAGCGCGATGGGAGTGAGCGTCGCCATGAGCACGCGCCCCTGGTGCCGCGGCCGCCGAAAACCGTGCACGATGGCCGCGCCGGTGCCGAGCGCCGCGGCCGTCAGGAGCCAGGCGAGGAGCGGCATCG
>DATJXW010000134.1:0-3871 GCA_035499895.1 Polyangiaceae bacterium
GCGAGCACGAGCCCCTGACTCACGGCCTTGTCGCGCACCCGTTCGAGATCGATGCCGGCGCCGTCGTCCGAGATTTCGACGCAAACCTGACCGCCCGCGTGGGCCGCGCGCACGAGGATGCGACCCTCGGGGTGCTTGTCGCGGCGCGTCCGCTCGTCGGGCGGCTCGATGCCGTGGTCGACCGAGTTGCGCAAGAGATGCGTGAGCGGGTCCTTGATCGACTCGATCAGGCTCTTGTCGAGCTCGGTGTTCTTGCCGTCGATCTCGACGCGCACGAGCTTCTTGCAGGCGCGCGCGAGGTCCCGCACCATGCGCGGGAATTTGCTGAACACGTTGTCGATCGGCTGCATGCGCATGCGCATGATGCCTTCCTGCAAGCCGAGGGTGACGAGGTTCAGGCGCTGCGACGCGCTGCTCAGCTGGCCGTCGCCGAGCAGCGCCTGCAGCTGACGAATCTGGTTGCGGGTGAGGACGAGCTCGCCGGCAAGGTCGACCAAATGGTCGAGGAGCTCGACGTCGACGCGCACGCTGTCGAACGCCGGCGCGCGGACGTCGGTGCCCTCCTGCTGGCCGGCCTCGGTGCGGGGAGCGGCGGCGCGAGGTGCCGGAGCCGCCGCGGGCGGCGCCGCGATCGGCGCGGGTACGGCCGGTTTCGGAGCGGCGCTCGCCGTGACCGGCGCGGCCGCTGGCGGCGGGGCGGCTTCCGCGATCCGCGTCGCGTCGCTCTTCGCGCTCGGTTTCGACCGCTTGCTCTTGGCCGCGGGCGCGGGCGGGACCGAGACGGCGACGTCCGGCGTGACCGGCTGCGCGCTCGTGCTCGGTTCGATGGGCTCGCCGCGCGCGGCGCGCTTGAGCGCCTCGGCGAGCTCGCCGTGCTCGCCCTCGCCGTCGTTCCCGCGCTCCTTGATGGTGCCGAGCATGGCGCGCACGACGTCCACCATCGACAAGAGCAGCGTCGTGGCGTCCGGCGTCAGCGCGAGCTCGCCGTCGCGCAACTTGCTGAGCAGCGTTTCACCCGCGTGCGTCACCGTTTCGAGCTTCGTGAAACCGAAGAAGCCCGACGTTCCCTTGATCGTGTGCACCGCACGAAAAATGCGGGCCAGGATCTCCCGGTCGCCCGGGCGCTCCTCGAGCGCGATCAGGTCCTGATCGAGTTGGTTTAGCGCCTCCTGGCTCTCGACCAGGAACTCACCGACGATTTCGTCGAATTCGCCCATCACGACCGCTCGAACGGGTGCATTGGATTCATGGCTTGGACCCCGCTCGTCGCCTTTCCCGTCACTGCGACCAGCGATACGTCGTCCACCGTCTGCGCCGCGCCGCGGAATGCGGCCAAGGCAGCCAGCAGCGAGTCGAAGGCCTCTTCGGGCGGAGCCTCGGCGATCACTCGCGCGGCACGCGCCTGTCCGAAGAACTCTCCGCTCGGCGAGCGGGTTTCGACGAGTCCGTCGGAATAGCAATAGAGACAATCCTGCGGCCCCATCTCCAACACGCCGATCGCGAGAGCCATTTCACTGCTCGCCACGACGCCGAGAGCGACGTCGTGCGGCGGTAGCTCCTCGACCGCGCGCCGCGTCGCGCGCCGCAAGCACGCCGTCGGCATGCCCCCGTTCCAGTAGCGCAAGCGCCCGCCTTCGAGCTCGAGCAAGATGGCCGCGCAGAAGAACCCGCGCGGCAGGGTTGCAAGCTGGCGTTCGTTCATCGTCGCGACGACCTCGTGGAGCGGGACGCCCTTTTTCGTGGTCGCGTAGAACACCGACGCGAGCGGGAGCCCGCCGATCGCAGCCGGCAGCCCGTGGCCGACGAAGTCACCGAGCATCCAGCGCAAGCCGCCGCTCGGCAACCGCGCGGCGAGGGCCAGATCGCCGCTGAACACCTCTTTGGCCGCGACCAGACTGCGAATGCCCGGAGCGTCGAGACAACCCTCTTGCAGCAGTCGACCGACGAGGTGCCGGGCCACCTCTTGTTCCTCGCGCGACTTCGACCACTCGCGTTCGAGCTCCGCGCTCCGCCGTGCCGCGAGCGCCGCGCTCACCCTCGCGGCCAAGAGAGGCGCCAGGCGCTGCGACACCGTCTGAAGACGCAGGGCATCTCGGGACGTGAACGCGGAATGCTTGTCCGCGACATGGAGCACGCCGAGTCGTTGACCGGCGTAAAGTACCGGCACCATCAACGAGCGGCGGAGCTCGACCCCACCGTCGCACAGCGCGTGCGGCGCGTTCTCGATGAAGGGCCGACCCGTCTCGAGGACGCTTCCGAAGGTCGGATCGGGGCAATGCTTGGCCTCGCCCGCCTCGTTCGCGACGCCGCGCGCCCCCTCCGGCCCGCGACCCGCGAGAATGGTGAAGCGCTGTTCGCCGTCGAGCGCGACGAAGTAGCCCGCGCTGCCGTCCGTCACGTCCATGGCGAGCGCGAGCGCGGCCTCGAAGAAGTCCGGGCCGAGCGCGCTCGCTTCGAGGCATTCGACGCGGAGCTCGAGTGCGCTGCGCTCCCAAGACGACAGGCCCTCGAGTTCCCCGCTCGGAGCCCCGTGCCCGTCCGCGCGCGCGCGTGCCACGACGACGTTCCCTCGGCCCACGTACTCGACCGAATCGAACGCGAGGTCCCGAGCGAGCGCGATGCCGCGACCCGACGGCCCCACCGCCGACGACGCCGAAGCCGCGGCGAGCTCACGCCAATCGAAGCCCGGCCCCTGATCCTCGCAAGCGACTTCGACGTGCGTCGGGAAGCGGCGCAGGCACACCGTCACTTCGCGCTCGGAAAAGCGCGGATCTCGAGCGCGGCGCGCGATTTCCTCCGCGTAACGCCCCGCACGCAGGAGCTCTTGCTTCTCCGCGCCGTCGAGCTCGAGACTTCCGTGCTCCACCGCGTTGATGAAGAGCTCGGCGAGGCCGAGACCCTGACGCATCGGATGCGGGCAAAACCCGGCCAAAAATCGCGCGGCGGCCTCGGCGTCCGCGACGCTGCGCACCGCGAGCACGAGCTCGCGGATCCTGATCGCCCCCGTCTGGCCGCCCGCTTGCGTGTCCGGGCCCGCGACCTCGGGCCTGCCGAGCCCCGCGAGACAACTCTCGACGCGGGCGACGGTCGGAGGTTCCCCGAAACACTGGTGTGCCCCCGCCCGGGAGCACGCCTCACGCCGCTTCGCGCTGTCGTCCGTGAGCACGAGCAGGACCGGAACGCGGCGCCACGCGACGCTCTCCTTCGCCGCGAGCAGAAGGGAGAGAACGTGCAGCGTATCGCCGCGAAAGAGGAGCACGTCCGCGCCCTCCTCGACGAGACTCGGCGCAAAATCGAGGGCGGCGTCGCAGCGCGCGCCGCGACGCCGGAGAAACGCGCCGAGCTCCGTGTCCGGCTCGACGCCGAAAGCGCGGATATCGAGAGCGAGGGGGGCGTGCACGTCGGTCGACATCACTCGAAGCGGAACAAGCGTTGAAAGTTGGCGATTCTGAGCACTTGCTCGGGCTGTCCGCGACAGCCCGAAATGCGGACGCGCGAACCGTCGCCCGCGCGATCGCGGAGGAGCAACAACATGCCGAGAGCGGAGCTGTCGACGTAATCGACGCGCGACAGATCCACCTGAAAGTGCGTGCCCTCGGGCGCGTCGACGTAGCTTGCGCGAAAGTCGGTGCGGCAGGAGAAGTCGAAGCGTCCGCTGAGCTCGATGCGCCAGCACTGCGCGTTGCGTTCCGTCGAAATCGCCATCGTTCCCTATCCTTCAAAAGAGTTCCACGCTGCCGTGCGCGAGATCCTGTTGGCTGATGCCGCCGACCTTCCCGAGGTCGTTCAGGTTGCGAACGACGCCGCCGAGCCGCTCCGGCCCGTCGTCGCGGCGCTGCTCGACGATCACCACGGCGTCGAGCAGCAACGC
>DATJXW010000135.1:0-35172 GCA_035499895.1 Polyangiaceae bacterium
AATCCGGGCGCTCCGCCGCGACCGCGCGGAGCGCCTCTTCGCCGTTCACGGCGGTGATCACGCGGTACTCGTCCTCGAGGGTGGCGAGGGCGAGCGCGCGGTTCTCGGCATTGTCGTCCACGACGAGGATCGTCGCGAGAGGAGACTCCGGATTCGCCATCTACCGGCGCCGAAGTTAATGCGTTTGTCGTCACCGTCAATCGCAAGCGTTGAACACGCGTCAGCTTTGGACGACGAGCGGCATGTTCGTTTCAGTTCCGGCGCGATCCCCCTGGTGGTAGGTGTGCCGCTGCCCGTGCCGTTCGCGGTGCTGCGCGCACCAGAACTCCTTGCCGTGCGACTGCTTGCGCGCCTCGAGGCAGCGCGGACAAGGCGGCTCGATGACGGGCCCCGGCACGGGGACGGCCTTCGGCCGGACCACGAGCACCGGACACGGCGCGAGACGCAGCGTCGACTCGGCGACCGAGCCCAGGATCAAGCGGGGGACGCCGCGCCGTCCGTGCGTTCCGAGCACGATCAAGTCGGCTTCGACGTCCGCTGCGAGCTGCGCGATCTCTTCGGACGGGACCGAGACGCGCTGGTGCGCGATCATCTTCTCGAGGAACGCGAGGTTCTCGCCGGGGTGCGCGGCCTTGAAGACGTCACGCGCCTTGTCGACGTAGGAACGGAGTTGTTCGCTCGCCTCCTCGATCGTGGGTAAGCCGCCCGCCCAGGCGCCATTGGCGGTGTCGGCGACGCCCGACTGATAGACGGGCAGGACGTTCACGACGTGCAGCTCGGCTCCCGCCTTTTCGCTGGCGAGTTCGAAGGCGCGCTCGAGCGCGAGCTTGCCTGATTCCGAGTAGTCGACGGCGACGACGATGACGTAGTGCTTGTTCGTTTGGGCCATGTGCGTGTCCTCCGCACAGCTGCGGTGCATCGTGCGTGCCAGTCCCGAAAAGCACGCACGACCGAGCCGTTCCGCGAGCGTCGGGTCTTCGAGCGCGGAGTTTCGCGCAGGGGCTGCGTCGCGCCGCACTCGAAGCGCAAGTTCTGCGCAGGCCCTCGCGACCCGCGCGCCCGATCGGCGTTCTGCGGCCGCGTTTCTTGCGTCGCGAGCGCGGCATGCCTCTTGCGAAAGGAGCGCCCGATGTCCGCCAAAGTGGAAAGCTTCAAGTACGACGATGCGACGGTGAGAAAATTCGCGATCGCGACGATTCTCTGGGGTCTCGTCGCCACGCTCATCGGCCTCTGGCTCGCGCTGATGCTCGTGAAACCGAGTCTGAGCTTCGGCTTGCCGCAACTCTCGTTCGGGCGCCTGCGACCCCTGCACACCAACGCGGCGATCTTCGCGTTCGCCGGCAACGCGATTTTCGCGGCCATCTACTACTCGAGTCAGCGCCTGCTCAAAGCGCGCATGTGGAGCGACGCTCTCAGCAAATTCCACTTCTGGGGCTGGCAGGCCATCATCGTCTCGGCCGCGCTCACGCTCCCGATGGGCATCACCCAGAGCAAGGAGTACGCGGAGCTCGAATGGCCGATCGACATCGCGATCGCCGTCGTGTGGGTGGCGTTCGCGGTGAACTTCTTCGGCACGATCGCGAAGCGGCGCGAGCGGCATCTCTACGTCGCGATTTGGTTTTACATCGCGACCATCGTCACGGTCGCCATCCTGCACATCTTCAACAACCTCGTCGTGCCGGTGAGTCTGTTCAAGAGCTACAGCATCTACGCGGGCGTGCAGGACGCGTTCATGCAGTGGTGGTACGGCCACAACGCCGTCGCGTTCTTCCTGACGACCCCATTTTTGGGGCTCATGTACTACTTCCTACCGAAGGCGGCGAATCGACCGGTCTTCTCGTATCGACTCTCGATTCTGCACTTCTGGTCCATCGTCTTCATCTACATCTGGGCGGGCCCCCACCACCTCCACTACACGGCTCTGCCCGAGTGGGCCTCCACGCTCGGCATGCTGTTCAGCTTGATGCTGTGGATGCCGTCGTGGGGCGGCATGCTGAACGGCTTGCTCACGCTGCGCGGCGCGTGGAACCGCGTCTCCGACGATCCGGTGCTCAAGTTCTTCGTCGTCGGCGTCACCTTCTACGGCATGGCGACGTTCGAGGGCCCGATGCTCTCGATCAAGAGCGTCAACGCGCTCTCCCATTACACCGACTGGACCATCGCTCACGTCCACAGCGGCGCGCTCGGCTGGAACGGCTTCATGACGTTCGGCATGCTGTATTGGCTCGCGCCGCGCATCTTCCAGACCAAGCTCTGGTCGAAGAAGCTCGCCGAGGTCCACTTCTGGGTCGGCACGCTCGGCATCCTGCTCTACATCGTCGCGATTTACACGGCGGGCGTCACGCAAGGTCTCATGTGGCGCGCCTTCGACGAGACGGGGCGGCTCGCTTATCCGGATTTCGTCGAGACGGTGGTGCGCATTCTGCCGATGTACTGGGTGCGCGCGCTCGGCGGCGCGCTGTTCGTGACCGGCATCGTTCTCGCGTGCGTGAACCTGTTCATGACCTGGCGCACGCGCCCGGCGACCTACGACGAGCCCGTGATCGAGGCGCCGGCGCTCGAAGCCGACACGCTGCCGCGACCCGAGGTCGTCATCCCGCGTCATGCGACGATGCTCGAAACCGGCTACAAGCTGCAGTTCTTCGCGCGCGCGGCCTGGCACCGCTTCTGGGAGCGCCGTCCGTTGCGCTTCACGCTCTGGGTCGTCGTCGCGGTGGCGGTCGCGTCGTTGCTCGAGATCGTGCCGACGTTCCTCATCCGCTCGAACGTGCCGAGCATCGCGTCCGTGCATCCGTACACGCCGCTCGAGCTCGCCGGCCGCGACATCTACGTGAGCGAGGGTTGCTACAACTGCCACTCGCAGATGATTCGGCCGATTCGGGCCGAGACCGAGCGCTACGGCGAGTATTCGAAGCCCGGTGAGTTCGTTTACGATCACCCGTTTCAGTGGGGCTCGCGCCGCATCGGGCCGGACCTGCACCGCATCGGCGGGAAATACCCGAGCCTCTGGCACGTGCGGCACATGGAGGATCCGCGTTCGATCACGCCGCAGTCGATCATGCCCGCGTACGCCTGGCTTTTGAAGGACGACCTCGAGTTCGACAAGATCCAGAAGAGCGTCGACGCGATGGCGATGCTCGGCGTGCCCTACGGCGACGCCGTGCTCCACGCCGAGGCGATGGCCAGAAAGCAAGCCGCCGAGCTTGCCGCGGAGATCGTCGCGCAAGGCGGTCCGAGCGGGCTCGAGAGCAAGAAGATCATCGCCCTCGTCGCCTATCTCCAGCGGCTCGGGACCGACATCAAGAAGGTCCCGACGAGTCCGGCTGCGCCGGTCGCCGGCAAGGTCGCCCAGAACACCCCCTGAAGGAATCAGCCATGAAACTCCAAGACATCATGTCCGCCGCCGGGCTCTCCATCTACGCCGAGGTCTCGCTCACCATCTTCTTCGGCGTCTTCCTGGGTGTCGCGCTCGACCTCTACGCGTCCCGGCACAAGTCGCGCTCACTCGCCCTCTTGCCGCTCGAAGACGAAACGCGGCCGCGCCGCCGCTCGGAGCACCCATGACGACGAGCGACTTTCCGGCGTCGGCGCCGGACGCGGCCGCGCCCGGCGACGTGAAGCTCAAGCCCACGGCCGACCTGCTCGACCACGAGTACGACGGCATCCGCGAGTACGACAATCCGCTGCCCGGCTGGTGGGTGGCGATCTTCTGGGGCTCGTTCTTCTTCGCCATCGGCTACTGCTTCCACTACTGGGTCGGTAACGGCGTCTCGGTGCACGACTCCTACGAGCAGGAGATGGCCGTGGTGCGAGCCGAACAAGCCAAGCGCGCGCTCGCCGAGAGCGTGAGCGAAGAGGGCTTGAAGAAGCTCACCGCCGACGGCGCCCTCATGGCCGACGCGAAAGCGCTCTTCGGGCAGCGTTGCATGCCGTGCCACGGCGACCGGGCGCAGGGCGTCATCGGACCGAACCTGACGGACTCGTATTGGCTTCACGGCGACGGCTCGCTCATGGCGATTCATCACACCGTGAGCGAGGGCGTGCCGGACAAGGGCATGCCGTCGTGGAAGATGCAGCTTTCCGCGGCGCAGGTGCGCGAGCTTGCCGCGTTCGTCGGCACCCTGCGCGGCACGAACGTGCCGGGCAAGGCGCCGCAAGGCGAGCTCGTTCAAGCGCAACCGTGAAGCCCGGAGCACAGCCATGAGCGCCCCGATCCCGTCCTACCGCGTGCTGCCGACGTTGAACGCCGACGGCACGCGCCGGCGCATCCGACCGCGCCTTTACCAGGGGCCGCGCCTGCACGCGCGGCGCCGCACGGCGTGGGCGCTGATGGTGCTCTTCGCCGCGGCGCCGTGGCTTCGTGTCGGGCACAAGCCCCTCATTTTGCTCGACGTCGCGCGCCGCGAGTTCACGCTCGGCGGTCACACGTTTCTGCCGACGGACGGCGTGCTCCTCATGCTGCTCCTCCTCTCCATCTTCGTCGGCATCATCTGGACGACGGCGCTCGTCGGGCGCGCCTGGTGCGGCTGGGCCTGCCCGCAGACCGTTTACATGGAGTTCCTGTTTCGGCCGATCGAGCGACTGTTCGAGGGGAGCCGCGAGAATCAGCTCCGGCTCGACAAGAGCGGCGGCGGCCTGCGCCGCGTCGCGAAAAACGCGACCTTCTTCGTCGTGGCGTTCGTGCTGGCGAACGTCTTCCTCTCTTACTTCGTCGGCACGAGCACGCTCGTCCGGTGGATGACGCAGTCGCCGCTCGAGCATTGGTCGCCGTTTTTGATCGTCGCGGTCACGACGGGGCTCGTGTTCTTCGACTTTGCGTACTTCCGCGAGCAGATGTGCACGGTCGTGTGCCCCTACGCGCGCATTCAATCGGTGCTGCTCGATCGCCGCTCGCTCCTGGTCGGCTACGATCGGTTGCGCGGCGAACCGCGCGGCAAGGGCAAACCCAAGCCGGGCCGCGGTGATTGCATCGACTGCGGCGCTTGCGTCGCCGCCTGTCCGACCGGCATCGACATCCGCGACGGCCTGCAGCTCGAGTGCATCGCCTGCGCGCAGTGCGCCGACGCGTGCGACGGCATCATGGCGAAGATCAAGAAGCCGCTCGGCCTGATTCGCTACGGCTCGCAGGCGACGCTCGAGAGCCACGCGCCGCCGAAGCTCCTGCGCCCGCGCGTCGTGATTTACCCGATCTTGCTCGGCGTGCTGCTCGCCGCGCTCGCCGTGCTCGGCGCGGAACGCCAGAACGCCGAAGTGACCGTGCTCCGCGGCATCGGCGCGCCCTTCACCACCGACGGGGAGCTCGTGACCGGCGAGCTCAGGGTGAAGGTGCGCAATCGCAGCGACGACGCGGAGCGCTATGCGCTGAGCGTCGTCGCGTCACCGCCGGTTCGCCTGATCGCGCCCGAGAATCCGCTCGAGGTGGCGGCCGGCGCGCAGCGCACGACGGCGGTCTTCGTGATCGCGCCGCGCGCGTCCTTTCTCGGCGGCGCGCGGCCCGTGACGGTCCACGTGACGGACACGCACGGATTCGCGCTCGACGTGCCCTATCGCCTGCTCGGCCCTGCGGAGACGAAGCCATGAACGTAGCCACGGATCTGAATCACGAGGATCGAACGACGGCGCGCGGACTCGTGTGGGCGTTCGTGCCGGTGGCGCTCCTCGCGGCGAGCGTCATCGGGGTCGGGACGATGTGCTCGATCGCCACCCACGACCCCGGCTTCGCCACCGAGAAGGACTACTACGAGCGGGCCGTGCGCTGGGACAGCGAACAGGCTCAATGGGCGGAAAACGCGCGCCTCGGCTACCGGGCGAGCGTCGAGAGTAGGCCTTGGCCGGGCGGTGTCGAGCTCGTCGTTCGCGTGCTCGACCGCCAAGGCTCGCCCGTCCGCGGCGCGACGGTGCACGCCGAAGCCTTCGCCAACGCACGCTCGGCGGACCGTCACGAGCTCGTGCTCGCCGAGCGCACCGACGGAGGCTACGCGGTCGTGCTCCCGCAGCCGCGGCCGGGCCTTTGGGAAATCCGCGTGCGTGTCGAGCGCGACGGCGAGCGCTTCACGGCGAACCTGCGCACCGATCTCGCCGCGGGACTCGCGCCGTGAACGCGGCGCCGTGGCTGTCCGTGGCTTTGGCGAGCCTGCTCGGCAGCGTCCATTGCGCCGCCATGTGCGGCGGCTTCGTCGCCGCGTACGCGACGGGCCCCGGACAATCCCCGGCCCGGCGCGCCGCCGCGCACCTCGCCTACAACGCGGGGCGCCTCGTGACGTACACGGCGCTCGGCGCGCTCGCGGGTTCGCTCGGCCGCGCGCTGGATCTCGCGGGTCGCGCCGCCGGGCTCGCTCACGCGGCAGCGCTCGTCACGGCCGTGCTGCTGGTCGTGATGGGCGGCGTGAGTCTCGCGCGGCGGCCGGGCCTGCTCCGCCTCGGGACGCGCCCGAAGTCCGCGTTCGCGAGTCGCTTCGGCGCGCTCCTCGCGCGCTTCCGTTCGCAGCCGGCTCCGATCCGCGCGGGCGTGCTCGGACTGAGCTCGACGCTCTTGCCGTGCGGCTGGCTCTACGCCTTCGCCGCCTTCGCGGCCGCCACGGGCAGCGCGCGCTCGGGGGCGTGGCTCATGAGCGCGTTCTGGGTCGGCTCCCTGCCGATGCTGGTCGGTCTCGGCGTGTCGCTGCAGGGCGCCGCACGCCGCTTCGAGCGTCACTTACCGCGCGCGCGGTCGCTCCTGGTTCTCGCCGTGGGCGTCGCGACGCTCGTTTCGCGGCTGCAGCTGCCCGCCTTCGCCGGGCAGCTCGTCCCGGCGGCCGCGAGCCGCGCGCTGCCGACGCGCGCCGACTGCCCCTGCCATCGCGGCCATGCCGCGAAACCTTCGCGCGATCCGGCCGCGGACCTGACGCACCGCATGGACGGTGACTCGTGAGCGCGAGCGACGCCGCGCTTCGACCCGCCTCGCCCGAGCTCGCCTGCGGCAGCGGCGAACCGGTGGCGTGCGCCCACTGCGGGCTGCCGGTGGCGCCGACCGAGCCGCGCGCTTCGGGGCCTCGCTTCTGTTGCTCGGCGTGCGGCGTCGCGTACTCCATCATCCACGAAGCCGGCCTCGGCGCGTATTACCTGCATCGCGACGCCGGTCAGGCCGACGGCGCCGCGAAGACGCGCGCCACCGGCCGCAGCTACGCCGAGTACGACGACCCCGTCTTCGAGGCGAGCCACGTCGAGACGACGCCGGACTGCGCGCGCATCGAGCTCTTCCTCGAGGGGCTGCATTGCACCGCGTGCGTCTGGCTCGTCGAGCGGCTGGACCGGGTCGTGCCGGGCGTCGCGAGCGCGCGCCTCGATCTCGGACGCGCCGCGCTCGACGTTCGCTTCGACCCGGGGCGCGTCACGCCGAGCGCCATCGCGCGCGGGCTCGACGGGCTCGGCTATCCGCCGCATCCGAGCGGCTCCGCCCGGCGCGCGGGCGAGGCGCAGGGCGAGCGAAAACTGTGGGTGCGTCTCGGCGTCGCGGGCGCGCTCGCCGGCAACGTGATGCTGATGGCGCTCGCGCTCTACAGCGGCGCGGCGAGCGATCCGACCTACGCCGCGCTCTTCCGCTGGGGAAGCTTCCTGCTCTCGAGCGTGTCCGTCTTTTACTGCGGCTCCGTGTTCCTGCGGGGCGCCGCGGCCGCCGTCCGCACGCGCACGCCGCACATGGACTTGCCCGTGAGCATCGGCATCCTGACCGGGTTCGCGCGGAGTGCCTGGAACACCCTGAGTTCGCGCGGCGAAATCTATTTCGATTCGATCAGCGTCCTGATCTTCCTCTTGCTCGTCGGACGCTGGCTCCAGCTCCGCCACCAGCGTGGAGCCGCCCGCGCGCTCGAGCTCATCGCCGCGCTCGCGCCGCGGGCCGCGCGCCGGGTCGAAGGCGACCGGCTGGTCGAGGTTCCGGCCGAATCGCTCGCGACGGGCGACATCGTCGAGGTGGCGGCGGACGAGCGCATCCCGGTGGACGGCGTGATCGTCGCCGGCCGAACCAGCGTGGATTCGTCCTGGCTCACGGGCGAATCGATGCCCGAAGAACGCGCTCCCGGCGACCGCGTGTACGCGGGCACGCACAACACGTCGCACACCATACGGCTCCGCGTCGAAGTCGCCGGCGCCGAGACCCGCCTCGGACGGCTGATGCAGAGCGTGGAAGCCGCGCAGTCCCGCCGCGCTCCCATCGTGCGTCTCGCCGATCGCGTCGCGGGGCGCTTCGTCGTCGCGGTGCTCGCCGCGAGCGCGCTCACCTTCGCGGCGTGGTGCTTCGTCGATCCGTCGCGCGCACTCGACAACGCGGTCGCGCTCCTCGTCGTCACCTGTCCCTGCGCGCTCGGCATGGCGACGCCGCTCGCCGTCAGCGCGGCGCTCCGTCGCGCGGCGCGCGCCGGCGTCTTCTTCAAAGGCGGCGAGTTTCTCGAGGCGCTCGCGCACCCGGGGACGATCGCCTTCGACAAGACGGGCACGCTCACCGAGGGACGCCTGGCGCTCGCGTCGTTCATGGGCGAAAACTCGGTCGTTCCGCTGCTGCGCGCGGCCGAGCGCCGTTCGCCGCACCCGATCGGGCGGGCGCTCTACGCCGGGCTCGCCGCCGCGTCCGAGCTCGAGGCCGACGAGGTCACCGAACTCCCCGGCGCAGGAGTCGTGGCGCGCGTCGCCGGTCACGAGGTGCGCGTCGGTTCCGCCGCTCACGTCCTCGGCGGCCGGAAGAGCGCCCTCGGGTTTTGGCAAGCCGAGCTCACGCGCCAGGTGTCGCTCGGGCGACCCGCGGTGGCTTGCTCGGTGGACGGCGCCGTGCGCGCGGTCGCGTCGTTCGACGATCCGCTGCGCGCCGACGCCGTCGGCTCCCTCGCCACGCTTCGCTCGCTCGGCTACCGCATCGCGCTCCTCTCGGGCGATCACGAGCTCGTCGTACGGAGCCTCGAGCCGGAGCTCGGTGAGCTCGTCACCGCCCGGGGCGGCATGAGCCCGGAGGACAAGCTCGCCTGGGTCGAAGCGGCCCGGCGCGAGGGGCCGGTCGTGATGGTCGGCGACGGCGTGAACGACGCGGCGGCGATGTCGGCCGCCGACGTGGCGATCGCGGTTCACGGCGGGGCCGAGGCGAGCCTCGTCGCGGCGGACGCGTTCACCACCGAACCGGGCGTGAGCAAAGTGCTCGAAGCCGTGGTGGGAGCGCGGCGAACGCTCGGCGTGATCCGGCGCGGCATCGGCTTTTCGCTCGCCTACAACGTCGTCGGCGTCGTGCTCTGCATGGGCGGTTGGATCTCGCCGCTCCTCGCGGCCGTGCTGATGCCGCTCTCCTCGCTCACCGTGGTCACGCAGGCGCTCCGCGCGCGCACCTTCGACGCTCCGAAACCGCGAAAGGCCTCGCCATGACCGTGCTCTTCGTCGTGTTCCCGCTCGCCGTGCTCCTCTCCGGACTCGCCGCCGCGGCGTTCGTCTGGGCCACGGGCCGCGGCCAATTCGACGACCTCGACACGCCCGCCGTGCGCTTGCTCTGCGACGACCTCGCCGAGAAAAGCCCGAAAACGCCAGCCCCACGCAAGGAAGAAGAACCATGACGGCCAGAGAAGTGACGATTGCCGAACGCATGACGAAGACGCCGCATCTCATCGGCGCCGAGCAGTCACTGAAGACGGCGCACGACTTGATGCGCAAACATCACATTCGACACCTGCCGGTGCTTCACGGCGGCAAGCTCATCGGCGTCGTGTCGGAGCGCGATCTCCACTTGGTCGAGACGCTCCACGACGTCGATCCGGCGCGGGTCCGCGTCGAAGAGGCGATGAGTCAGGACGTGTACGCGGTCACGCCGAAGACGCCGCTGAAGGAAGTCGTGCGCGAAATGGCGGGACGCAGGCTCGGCTCGGCCGTCGTGGTCGACGGAACGCACGTCATCGGCGTCTTCACGACGGTCGACGCGCTCGAGACGCTCGCCGGCGTGCTCTCGCCGTGAACGACGCGCAGACTCTGCGCGCCGGACGCGACCTCGCGAAGGAGTTGCGTTCCCCCGAGCGCGTGAGTCGCGCCGTTCGCGCTCCTTTTGCGCGAGCTCGAGTGTCGGGCCGCGGCACGCGCTTTGCTCATCGATGTTTCGTCCGAAGTCACCCCACGGAGAACTCAATCATGCCCACGTTTCCTTTGCGTCGCATCCTGGCCGCCGTCGACCTCTCCAATTGTTCGCGCGCCGCGCTCGCGTTCGCGTGTCGCCTGGCGGAGCCGGCGGGCGCCAAAATCGAGGTCTTGCTCGTGAAGGGCTCGGCCGAGTCCGAGGGCGGCGAGCTCGCGTCGAACGCCGCGGCCGAAGAGCTCCATCGCTTCATCGTGAGCATTCCGGAGGCGAAGGGCGCGGCCATCACCGAACGCATCGAGGCCGGCGACGCCCGTGAGCGCATCGTCACGGCGGCCGATCAAGGCCACTTCGACGCCATCGTGCTCGGCACTCACGGCCGCACGGGTCGCCCCCGGTCGCTCGCCGGGAGCGTGGCCGAGAGCGTGGTGCGGACGGCGGCGTGCCCGGTCATCACGGTGCGCGAGCGAATCTGATCCGAAACGCGTGCGCGGCACCGACGACGCGCAGACGCCGAACGCGACGACCTCTCGAGCTCCGCAAGCAACCAGCCTGCGGAGCTCGACTTGGCCGGCCGCGCACTAACCTTTCGAGTGCTGGGGGGTGATGCCCTGGGGGACGAGCGCGCGGAGCGCGGCATAGATCGGACAAAAGCCGACGAGCCCGGTGCCCATCAGCACGAGGCCGAGCAGGCTGTAGGGGTACGTGTGCAGGTCCAAAACCGGAGTGGCGACGACGAACAAACCGAGTCCGATGCGAATTGCCTGGTCGATGGGAGCGACGTTGAATGACATGGGCAGTCTCCGCTGATCCGATCAGCAGCAATCGTGCCGACCCATTAACACGCGTATTCGCGCCCTCGCCCGCGCAGCCTTTGCGCGCCTGCGCGCCGAGCCGGAACGCCTTGCGCGAAAAGCGCTGCTCGAAGACGCGAGTCGAGTCGAATTCGAGAGGAGGCGAGTCGGTGCGCTCCGAAGGCACGCGGATTGCTACGTCGCGCAGCATGAAAAGCGCCCCCGCCAGTGCTCGAGTCACCCCACTCGTCAATCGTGCTTCCGCCGCTTCGCGTCAAAACGATCGCTTCGCGCTGGCGCTCGAGCGGTTGCGTGAGCTCGGTGCCGGGCTCGAGGCCGGCGGCGGTCCGCTCTCGTCGTCCCCCGCCCCCACGCGGCTCATCGATGCGCTCGGGCAGAGCCTCGCCGAGCACGTGGCGAGGGCCGAAAGCTTTCTGCGCTCGGTCGCCGCGAGCCGGCGCGATCTGCTGCCGGCCGTCGTCGATTTGCGTGCCGACCACGCCGCGCTGACGCAAGAGCTCGCCGAGCTCAGACTGAGCGCGACGGACGACGCCAGGTGCGACGAGCTGCCGCTCCGCGTGCGACGACTGCTCGCGCGGGTCGCCTCGCACCGCAGCGCCGAAGCAGCCCTGCTCGAACGAGCCGCCGAGCAAGACGCGAACGGCGCTTGAACATGGCCAAAATTCTCCTTCTCTTCGCGAGCTCCTACGGTCAAACGGCGAAAGTCGCCGAGCACCTCGCTTCGCGGTGGCGCGAGCAAGGCCACGCCGTCGAAGTCGAGCCGTTCGGGCCGGCCGAGCCCTCGCCGGCCGGCTTCGACGCGGTCATCCTCGGTTCGCGTCTGGCCGTCGACTACGCACGCTCACTCAAACGTTACGTGAAGCGGCATCGGAGCGCGCTCGCCGCGCGGCACTCCGGCTTCTTTTCGGTGAGCATGTCGGCCGCATCGGCTGATCCGAGCGTCGAGGCGAAGCTCCGCGCGAAAATCGGAGAGCTGTTGCACGAGACGCACTGGTCGCCCGCGCACGTCGCGTCCTTCGCCGGCGCCCTGCCCTACACCCGGTACGATCCGGTGACCCGCGCGGTCATCAAGTTCATCAGCGCCCGGGCCGGGCACCCGACAAACACCTCGCGCGACTACGAGTTCACGGATTGGTCGAGCGTCGACCGCTTCGCCGACGCCGTGTCCGAGACGCTCACCCAGTCGCACGCTCACTTCGGCAAGGTCGCAGGGTAGCCGACGGTCTGGGCGAAGAGCACGCGCTGGCTCGCTTTCAAGTCGAGGACGCGAGCGAGAGCTTGCCGATCGCAGTTGTGAAACCAGCACGCGAGTCCGGCCGCTCCCGCGAATAGGTAGACGTTGGCCGCGATGATGCCGGTGTCGACGAAGTAGTAGGACTTCTGCACTTCCGGATCGTGCAGGCCCGGCTCTTCGAACCCCCGCGTGTGCTCGAGCCGCGACACATCGACGACGAAGACGAGCTCGACCGCGGCGGCGGGGGCGCGCGCCGGTTGGCGCGGGTTGAACGCATGACGCCGCACGTCTTGCGACGAGACGTGACGCAGGACGTGCTCGCCCGGCTCGAAGCGGTACGCCCCGCCCTCGAGCGCGACGTACACGTCGATCTCTTGCGAATTGCTCGCGGAGGCGGCGGTCAGGCCGAGCGCCCCGAACGGACCTTGCGGGCGATTCACGCCGCACGCGGCGTACAAGAGGTTCGAGAGCACTTGTCGCCCGCAGCGCCGCGCGCCGATTTCACGCAGCGTCCGCCGCTCGGCGAACGCCGCGGCGACCGTGCCGTAGCTCGCGAGCGAGGGCTTCGGTAACTCGATGTCACGGTTTCGCGCGAGCCGCGTTGCCGAACCGTTCATGGCGAATTCAGGCCGCTGCTTGCGGGGCTTTGACGGAACGGACGGCGAGCACCGGACAAGGCGCGTAGCGCACCACGCGCTCCGCGACGCTGCCGATGACCACGTGCGCGAGCCCCGTGCGACCGTGCGTGCCGATCACGACGAGATCGTACGCGCGCCGGCGAGCAAACTCGGCGATCGTGTTCGCGACGGGCCCGAGCTCCGCGAACGACGCACGCACGGGCACGCCCCGGCCCTTCGCTTCGGTCACGAACTGTTCGAGGGAAGCCTCGGCATTTTTCCGGTAAATCTCGATGATCGAAAGGTCGGCCACGCCGGCTTCCGGCAAGAGCGACGGCGGGACGAACACGGGCGCCTCCCACACGTGGAGTACGTCGATGGTCGCGTCGAGCGGGCGCGCGAGCTCTGCCGCGTAATCGAGCGCGGCGCGGGACGGCGCCGAAAAATCGGTCGGAACCAGGATTTGACGAATGGCCATGACGAGCTCACGGAGTGCAGCTCGCGTGCCATGCCGAAAGAGCCCGTCGAGCAGCGCATCACGCCGGGTTCACGCGCAGCTTTTGCGCCGCGGCCTAGCGTGGCCGCAAGAATGTCGCCCGCGCGAGCGCCGTCGGCGTCGAGCGGCGCGGCTCCGGCTCGAATCCGCGGCGATCGCGGCGAAGCCGGCGTTCACCGGGAAGCGCGCTAGCTTGCGGCGCGCCATGTCGAAGCTCGGGCTCGCTCTCCTCTGGCACCAACATCAGCCGCTCTATCGCGATCTCGGCGCGCCGTCCGCCGCGGGAGCGTACCGCCTGCCGTGGGTGCGCCTGCATGCCCTGCGCGACTACTACTCCATGGCGACGATGGCCGCCGCGCAGCCCGGGCTCGAGCTCGTCGTGAATCTGACGCCGGTCCTGCTCTGGCAAATCGCGGACTACACGGAGCGCGGCGCCACGGATCGCTCGCTCGAACTCACGCTGAAGCCCGCCGAGACCCTCACGGCGAACGAACAGCAGGAGCTCCTCGCCACGTTTTTCCGGGCCGACAGGGAGCATCAGATTCGGCGCCACGCGCGCTACGAAGCCTTGCTCGCGCGGCGCGACGCGCGCCAGGCGTTCGCGCCGAGCGATTTTCGCGACCTCCAGGCGTGGACCAATCTCGCCTGGTTCGGGCCCGAATTTCGCAACGATGCGGTGCGCCTCGTCACGGGCGAAACGGCGTCGGTGCGCCGTTTCGTCGAGAAAGCGGCGGGCTTTTCACGCGCGGACATCGACGAGATCGTCGCCGAACAGCTCAAGATCATGCGCGCGATCGTGCCGCTCCACCGCGAGCTCGCGCTGGCCGGCCACATCGAGCTCTCGACGACGCCGTTCTACCATCCGATTTTGCCGATCCTGATCGACAGCGACGCGGCCACGCTCGACGGGGAGTCCGCCCGTCCGCGGCGCTTCACGCACCCCGAAGACGCCCACGCGCAGGTCGAAAACTCCATGCGCTACTACGAGGCGCTCTTCGGCCGGCGACCGCGCGGGATGTGGCCCGCCGAAGCGGCCGTGAGCCAAGCGGCGGTGAGCATCTTCGCCGAGCACGGGCTCGATTGGATCGCGACGGACGGAGGCGTGCTCGCGAAGTCCGGGCGTTTCGGTTACCGCGCCGACGACGCCAACGTCCTCTGCCGCCCGTACCGAACGGGGACGTCACCGCGTGAACTCGCGATCTTCTTCCGCGAGCGCGAGCTCTCGAGTCGGATCGGTTTCAGCTATCATCGCTACGAAGATCCGAAGCGCGCGGCCGACGACTTCGTCGCTTACGTTCACGATGCGATCCTGAGCAAACTGCCGTCCGGAGAAGACCATGTGCTCAGCGTCATCCTCGACGGCGAAAACTCGTGGGGCGCGTACGCGGACGAAGGGCGCGGCTTCCTGCAGGCGCTCTACGCGCGCCTCGTGAGCGACCCCGACGTCACCCCGACGACGTTCTCGCGCTACCTCGACGGCGGCGGCTCGACCAGTCGTCCGCCGCACCCCGTCGTCCACCAAGAACGCGTCTACGAGCTCTTCACGGGCTCGTGGATCGACTCCGCCGGCTCGGCACCGGGCGTCGACCTCGGCACCTGGCTCGGTCACGCCGAGGAGAATCGCGCCTGGGATCTGCTCGGCGAGGCGCGCGACGCCGTCGTCGCCGCGGGCCACTCGCCGGCGAGCAATCCGGCGGCGTTCGAGGCGCTCTACGCGGCGGAGGGCAGCGACTGGTTCTGGTGGTTCGGCGAAGATCAGGGGAGTGATTGGGACGCCGAGATCGACGAGCTCTTTCGACTCCATCTGCGTCAGGCGTATCGCGCGGCGGGGCTCGCGGCGCCTGCGTCGCTCGCGGTGCCAATCGCCGATCGCCTGCGCTGAGGGTCCGCACGCGTTGCCGCGAGGCGCGCCGGCAACGCAGGAGTTGCGCGAGGGCGGGCGTTCCGCCGCACGTTTGCCGCTCGTTCACGGCTGGCACGTCCACTGCAGGGGTGCGCGCATGCGCCACCTCATCAGCTACGCTCTCGTCATCGCCGCTACCGGCTGTGTCTCGGCCGGCAAGTACGACGCCGCCGTCGCCGACGCGACCAAGACCAAGGCGGCCCTCGCCGCCGAGCAACGCGAAGCCGCCCGCATCGCCGCCGAGAAAGCGGCGAGCGAGCGCAGCGCGGAGGATCGCGCCGTCGTCATGGCGCGCGACCGCGACGACGCGCGCGCGAGCGTCTTCAGCTGTCAGAAGGATCTCGACGACGCCACGGCCGTGAATCAGGAGCTCCACGACGAGCTCGCTCGACTCGGCAAGGACGCCGATCAACTCCTCGCGGCGAAAGGCGCGCTCGCGAGCTCGCTCGATCAGGCGCGAGCGCGCCTCGACGAGCTCAGGAAAGCTCAGGCGTCGGCGGAAGCCCGCTCGGCGCTGTTTCGCGAGCTCGCGCTGAAGCTCAAGCGCATGATCGACGCGGGCGATCTCCAAATCGCGCTCCGGAGCGGGCGCATGGTGCTCGTGCTGCCGAACGACGTGCTCTTCGACTCCGGACGCGCGAACCTGAAGCCCGCCGGCAAGGAAACGCTCGGCCAGCTCGCCGCCGCGCTCGGCACGATTCAGGGCCGGCGCTTCCAGGTCTCCGGACACACCGACGACGAGCCGATTCACTACTCCGGTTTCGCCTCGAACTGGCAATTGTCCGCCGAGCGCGCCCTCGCGGTCGTCGGCCTCTTGATTCAGAGCGGCATGCATGCGGACACGCTCTCCGCGGCGGGTTACGGCGAGTTCGACCCGATCGCCGCGAACGACACGCCCGCGGGGAAAGCCAAGAATCGCCGCATCGAGATCACGCTGCAGCCGAACATCGACGAGCTCGTGGCCGTTCCGGCGAGCTCACCTCGCCCGTGACTCAGGCGGAGGCCACGAGTTGAGAATACGCAGGTAACTCGTGCGTTCGTAGACCTTCGGATCCGGACAATTGGCGAGATTCATGCTGCGCCGCGCCTGCGCGAGCGAGTGATACTCGTGCGCCTCGAGCCAGCGCTCGAGCTCGCCGCGAAGCTCCGTGAAACGGTGCAGGCCGTGCTGGAGGATCTCCGACACGAGCTGCACGGCGTCGGCGCCCGTCATGATCACCTTCACGACGTCCTCGACCGAGTGAACGCCGCCGCTCACGGCGAAGCTCACATCGACCTGCGCGGACAGCACCGCGAGCCAGCGGAGCCGCAAGAGGAGGTCGGCCGAGGTCGAGAGCTCGAGCCGATGGGCGACTTCGAGCGCTTCGAGGTCGAGATCGGGCTGATAGAAGCGATTGAAGAGGACGAGGCCGTCCGCGTGCGCGCTCGCGAGGCGGCGCGCGAAGTGGGCGAGCGAGGTGTGATAGGGCGAGAGCTTCACCGCGACGGGCAAACGCGTCTGGGCTTTGACCGTCGCGAGCATGTCGGCGGTCGTCTTTTCGACGCTGTCGCCGGATTCTTCCGGATCCGTCGCGACGCGGTACGCGTTGAGCTCGAGCGCGTCGGCGCCGGCCTGATCGATGAGCTTCGCGTACTCGAGCCAACCCGTGTTGGTGGTGCCGTTCAGCGACGCGACGATCGGAATCGCGACGGCGTCCTTGATGCGGCGAATCTGCTCCAAGTACTCGTGGGGGCCGAGGTGGAACTCGGCGCGGTGCGGCGCGAAATAAAGAGCCTCGGCGAACGACTCCTCGTGCCGGGCGAGCTCCGCGCGGGCGTGCCGCTCGTGGCTGATTTGCTCCTCGAAGAGCGAGTGCATGACGATCGCGGCGGCTCCGAGATCTTCCGCGCGCCGCACGGCTCCGAGGTCGTCGACCAGGGGCGAGGCACCGAGCACGAGCGGGTGCGGCAGGGTCAAACCGAGATAGCGGGTCGTGAGATCCATCGCTGTACCTATTTCGATGCGGACAGTTTGAGGTGCGACAACGCTTGGTAGAGCTCGATGCGATGACGCACGTCGCGCTCGGTCGCCGCGAGCAGTTGCTCGTAGCGCGCCCGATCGCGCCGTTCGACGAGCTGGAAGCGGAGCTCGTCCGCGAGGTAGTCACGCACGCTCGCTTTGCCCGGCGTCGCGTCGAGCTCGAGCGGCGGTTCACCCCGCTCGAGGCGCGCCGGATCGAAGCGAAAGAGCGGCCACACTCCGGATTCGACCGCGAGCTTCTGCTGGCGCGCGCCGAAGGCGAGATCGTAACCGTGCGCGATGCACGGCGCGTACGCGATGACGAGCGACGGCCCCGGGTGCGCCGCGGCTTCCACGAACGCCCGTACCGTCTGCGCGTCTTTGGCGCCGAACGCGACGCGCGCCACGTAGACGTGGCCGTAGCTCATGGCGTGGAGGCCGAGATCCTTCTTCTCGCTGTCCTTGCCGAGCGCGGCAAACTTCGCGACCGCGCCGCGCGGCGTGGACTTCGACTTTTGCCCGCCGGTGTTCGAGTACACCTCGGTGTCGAGCACGAGCACGTTCACGTCGAGGTTCGACGCGAGCACGTGGTCGAGCCCGCCGAACCCGATGTCGTAGGCCCAGCCGTCGCCGCCCACGATCCAGAGGCTCTTCTCGACGAGGTAGTCGGCGAGCTCTAGCAAGCGGGCGGCCGCGGGCGTGGAGCTCGCGCGGAGCGCCAGTTTGAGCTCGGCGACGCGCTGGCGCTGCGCCACAAGGCCGGCTTCGGTGGCTTGCTCCGCGCCGAGCAAGGCCTCGGCGAGCGACGCGCCGACCTCGGCCGACAACTCGCGCACGAGCTCGCTCGCCGCGCGACGGTGAGCGTCCACCGCCAGGCGCATGCCGAAGCCGAACTCGGCGTTGTCCTCGAAGAGCGAGTTCGCCCAGGCCGGACCGCGGCCGTCGGCGTTCGAGGCGTACGGCGTGGTCGGCAGGTTGCCGCCGTAAATCGACGAACAGCCGGTGGCGTTCGCCACGAGCAGGCGATCGCCGAAGAGCTGGGTCAAGAGCTTGAGATAAGGCGTCTCGCCGCAGCCGGCGCACGCGCCCGAATACTCGAACAGCGGCTCGAGCAGCTGCGAGCCCTTCACGTCGAGGTGCACCCGCTTGCGCTCCACCTCCGGCAGCTCGAGGAAGAAGTCGTAACCCTGCTTTGCCGTCTCGAAGAGCGGCGCGAGCGGCTGCATCTCGAGGGCCCGACGGCGAGGCCGCGCCTTGTCCTTCGCCGGGCACACCTCGACGCAGAGCCGGCAACCGGTGCAATCCTCGGGCGCCACCGCGAGCGCGTAGCTTTCGCCGGGAAAATCATGCCCCTTCCACGCCGTCGCGGCGAAGCCGGCGGGGGCCGTCGCGAGCGCGACCGGCTCGAACACCTTGGCGCGAATCGCGGCGTGCGGACACGCGAGCACGCACTTGTTGCACTGAATGCAGAGCGCGTTGTCCCACACGGGGATCGTGTGCGTGAGCCGCCGCTTCTCGAATCGGCTCGTCCCCGACGGCCAGACGCCGTCCACGGGAAAGGCACTGACCGGAAGCGCGTCGCCTCGACCCGCCAACATCAGCGCGGTGACGCGCTGGACGAACTCCGGGGCTCGGCGCGGCACGAGCGGAGGGCGCGGAGCGGCACCGGGCTCGTCCTCGGCCGGGACGACGATCTCCACGAGCATCGCTCGGGCGCGCTCGAGAGCGTCGACGTTCTGCCTTACGACGTCGGGTCCCTTCTTCGCGTAGCTCTGCTCGACGGCGCGGCGGAGCGCGGCGAGGCTCTGCTCGACCGGCATGAGCTCGGTGAGCGCGAAAAAGCACGCCTGCATCACGGTGTTGATGTGGCGCCCGAGTCCGGCATCGCGTGCCACCGCGTAACCGTCGATCGCGAACAGGCGCAGGCGCCGCGCGCGGATTTCGCGCCGGGTCTCGGCGGAGAGCCGCTGCCACACGAGCCGCGGTTCGAAGGGCGTGTTGAGGAGCAACGTGCCGCCCTCGCGCGCGTGCTCGACGACCGGCAGCCGCTCGAGGAGCTCGAACTCGTGGCACGCGACGAAATCCGCGCGGCCGATGAGGTACGGCCTTCCGATGGGCTCGCGCGCAAACCTCAAGTGCGACACCGTCACCGCGCCCGACTTCTTCGAGTCGTACACGAAAAAGCCCTGCACCTCGTACCCCGCCTCGTCACCCAGGATCTTGATGGTGTTCTTGTTGGCGCCCACCGTGCCGTCGGCGCCGAGACCGTAGAACACCGCTTCGTGCGCGCGGCCCGGCGCGAGGTCGAGCTCCTCGACGACGTCGAGCGATTCGAGCGTCACGTCGTCGGTGATGCCGAGCGAGAAATGCCGGCGCGGTGCCGGCGCGGCGAGCTCGTCGAAGACGCGCGCGACCATCGCGGGCGTGAGCTCCTTCGAACCGAGACCGTAGCGACCGCCGATCACTTCCGTCGCGCGCAGTCGCCCCGTTTCCGCGAGCGCGGCCACGACGTCCAAATAGAGCGGTTCGCCGACGGCGCCCGGCTCCTTCGTCCGATCGAGCACGGCAATGCGCCGGACCGAGGCCGGCAGCTTGCGGGCCAGCTGCTCGCCGCCGAACGGCCGAAACAGCGACACCTTGACGGCGCCGACCTTGAGGCCGCGCGCCGCCAGGTGGCGTGCCGTCTCGAACGCCGTGACGGCGGCCGAGCCCATCGCGACGACGACGAGCTCCGCCTCGGGATGCCCTTCGTACGTGAACGGTTCGTAACGCCGTCCCGTGCGCTCCGCGAACCGGGCCAGCACGTCGAGCACCACGCCCGGGCACGCCCGGTAGAAGCGATTCGAGGCCTCGCGAGCCTGGAAAAACGTGTCCGGATTTTGAGCCGTGCCGCGCACGGACGGATGATCGGGGCTCAGCGCCGCGCGTCGAACCTCGGCCACGCGGCGTGGGTCGACCATCGCGCGGAGGTCGTCGTCGGCGAGCACGTGCACGCGCGTGAGCTCGTGGGAGGTGCGAAAGCCGTCGAAGAAGTGCAAGAAGGGCACGCGGCTCTCGAGCGTCGCGGCCTGTGCAATGCACGCGAAGTCCTGAGCCTCCTCGACGGACGACGAAGCCAGGAGCGCGAAGCCCGTCTGCCGGCATGCCATCACGTCGGAGTGATCGCAGAAGATGCTGAGCGCGTGGGTCGCCAGGCTGCGCGCCGCGACGTGAATCACGCACGGCAAGAGCTCACCCGCGATTTTGTAGAGGTTCGGCAGCATCAGGAGCAGCCCCTGGGACGCGGTGAACGTCGTCGCGAGCGCGCCGGCTTGAAGCGCGCCGTGCACGGCGCCGGCGGCCCCGCCTTCCGACTGCATCTCGACGACGCTCGGCACCGAGCCCCAGAGATTGGTTCGGCCCGAAGCCGACCATTCGTCGCATTGCTCGCCCATCGCCGAAGCCGGCGTGATGGGATAAATGCCGATCACTTCGTTCAGCCGATACGCGACCGAGGCCACTGCTTCGTTCGCGTCCATGGTTCGACGCTCAGTGACCGCCATGGCTGCGGGCGATTGCAGACTCCGTGCCGTGTCCTACCCGCGGTGCCACCGGCCTTTGTCGGGGGCGACGCAGGGCACCGGGCGCAATCGTTGCGCGCGTCAACGACCCGAGCGCGAATCATGCGCGGCAAAAGGCAGCCGGCTCGTTCTCGGGCCTGGCCCGCGCCTTGCTCTGGGGCTCACGACGAGTGGCGAACCGAACTTTGGCGTGAATCCGATGCAAGATCCGAATTGGCAAGACCGCTATCGAGCCCGCGTCGTTTCAGCGCGCGAAGCCGTCGCGAAAATCGAACCCGGCCGCCGCATCTTGGTCGGCTCGGGCGCCGCCGAGCCGCTCACGCTCGTGAACGCCCTGGCCGAATACGGCGACCAGCTCGCGGACAACGAGATCGTCCATCTCTTGACGCTCGGCCCCGCGCCCTACGTGCGCCCGGAGTTCGCGAGTCGTTTCCGCCATGCCGCGTTCTTCATCGGACCGAACACGCGCGCGGCCGTGCAGGAAGGCCGCGCCGACTTCATTCCCGTCTTTCTCTCGGAGGTGCCGCGCTTGATTCAATCGCGGCGCATTCGCATCGACGTCGTGTTGCTGCAGGTGACGCCCCCGGACCGCCACGGGCAGGTGAGTCTCGGCGTCTCCGTCGACGTCGTGCGCGCGGCGGTCGACTCGGCGGACCTCGTCATCGCCGAAGTGAACCCGCTCATGCCGCGCACGTTCGGGGATTCGCTCGTCCGCGTGGAGGACATCGACTGGCTCGTCCCCGTGAACACCCAGGTTCCCGAGCTCGCCCCCGATCCGCTCGACGAAACGAGCCTCGCCATCGGCAAACACGTCGCGAGCTTGATCCCCGACGGCGCGACGCTCCAGACCGGCATCGGCAAGATCCCGCACGCGATCGTGAAAGCGCTCGGCAACCGGCACGACCTCGGCGTCCACACCGAGATGCTCTCCGACAGCATCGTCGACCTCGTCGAGGCCGGCGTCGTCACCGGCCGCAAGAAGACGCTGCTACCCGGCAAGATCGTGACTTCGTTCGTCATGGGCACGAACCGGCTCTACGAGTGGGTGAACGACAACCCCGTCGTCGAGCTCCGGCCGAGCGACTTCACGAACGATCCACTGATCGTCGCCCGGAACGACAACATGGTCGCGATCAATTCGGCGCTCGCCGTCGATCTCACGGGGCAAGTCGCCGCCGACACGATCGGCGGTCGCTTCTTTTCCGGCATCGGCGGGCAAGTCGACTTCATTCGCGGAGCCGCTCGGAGCCGCGGGGGGCGCCCCATCATCGCGCTGCCTTCGACCGCGAAGGACGGCACCGTGAGCCGGATTCAGCCGGCTTTCGAGGAGGGCGCCGGCGTCGTCACGAGTCGCGGCGACGTGCATTACGTGGTCACCGAGTACGGCGTCGCCGACCTCTGGGGCCGGAGCATTCGCGAGCGCGCCACGGCGCTCATCGAGATCGCCCACCCCGATTTTCGGGCCGACCTGCTCGGCGCGGCGAAGAACAAGCACTATGTCTTCGCCGACCAGCGGGTGCCGCGCGCGACGCCGCGCTACTCGTTGACACCCGCGGCGCTGCACGACGGCGAGCGAGTGCGCATCCGCCCCGTCAGGATGGCCGACCAAGAGCTCTTGCAGGATCTGTTTTATCGCCTGTCCGACGAGAGCACGTATCAGCGCTTCCTCGGCTACAAGAAGTGCCACCCCCGCGAAGAGATCATGGCCCTCGCCGACATCGACTACGAGCAGAGCATGGCGCTCGTGGCCGAAGTCGAAGGCGCCGACACGGGCGAGCTCGTCGGCATGGCTCGTTACGACCTCGACGGGGCGACGGGCTTCGCCGACGTCGCGGTCGTCGTGATCGACCGGTTCCAGAGCAAGGGTCTCGGCAAAGCGCTCTTCGCGCGCCTGCTCGAGATTGCCAAGGCCGAAGGCGTCCTCGGCTTCACCGCGGACGTGCTCGCCGACAACGGCCGGATGCTCTGGATTTTCCACAAGAGCGGCGAGCGGGTGGAGACGCGTCTCGACGCAGGCGTGTACCGCGTGCGATTGACGTTCTCATGAACGTGAGCGAAAAACCCGCCGAACCGGGCACTTTGGCCGCCGGACGCCGTTGCCGCCTCGTGCTGACCGGTGGCCCCGGCGGCGGGAAGACGACGGCGGCCGAGCTCTTCCGGCGCGAGCTCGGCGAGCGTGTCGTCGTCGTGCCCGAGTCCGCGACCATTTTGTTCACCGGTGGTTTTCCGCGGACGCACGACGCCGAGGCGCAGCGCGCGGTGCAGCGAGCGATCTTCCACGTTCAACACAACCTCGAGAACGTGCAGTCCGCGTTGTTTCGCGACCGCGTGCTCTTGTGCGACCGGGGCACCGTCGACGGCGCGGCCTACTGGCCCGAAGGCGACCACGACTTCTTTGCGGCGATGGGCACGACGGCCGAAGACGAGCTCGCCCGCTACGACGCCGTCGTCTTCTTCGAGACCGCGGCCGTGGCCGGCCAATCCATCGAGGGCGGGAACCCGGTGCGCACCGAATCGCTGAGTGAAGCCGTCGCCATCGATCGGCGCCTGCACGCGCTCTGGTCGCGCCATCCGCGCTTCCTGCTGGTGCCGCACACCCCGTCGTTTCTGCACAAGATCACGACCGGGCTCGCGCTGCTCGAGAGCCTGGTCGCCGAGTTCGCGTCCGACGACGGCCCGAGCGCGTGAGCCGTGGCGGGCCGGCGTGCCCTGCGCGATTCGCGAGGGGCGCGGCGTTCGGCGGCCGTGACCGACCACGAGTCGGGCTCGGCGCGCAGGAGTTGCGCGTCGTCGTCGAACCCGCGAACGGGTTGCGCTCGGAGACGCGGTCGGCGGCGGCGGCGTCCAGGCGCGCATCCTGCAACGGGCGACGCGAGACATGCTCACCGACTCGGCCGCTCTTTCCGACCGCGCGGGGCTCGAAGGGCTGAGTAACGACGCCGCCGCGGCGAGGCTCGCGTCCGACGGGCCGAACGAGATCCCCGCGCTTCCGCCGCCCTCGGCCTGGAAGCGAATGGCCGCGCAATTCGTCCACTTCTTCGCGCTCATGCTGTGGGTCGCGGGAGGACTCGCCGTGGCGGGGGGCATGCCCGATCTCGGCGTGGCGATCTTCGTCGTGATCGTCGTCAACGGGCTCTTTGCGTTCGCGCAGGAGCATCGAGCCGAGAAAGCGGCGCAGCGCCTGCAGCGGCTCCTGCCCCGTCGCGCGCTCGTGCGCCGTGACGGCAGCTGGACGGAAATGGACGCGAAGGACGTCGTGGTCGGTGACGTGCTGCTCCTCGCGGCCGGCGATCGCATTCCCGCGGACGTGGCGCTGACCCGCGCGCGCGGAGTCACGGTGGACACGTCGACGCTCACGGGCGAGAGCGTGCCGGCCGCGCTCGACGACGGCGATCGCGCCTTCGCGGGCACGTTCGTCGTGGAAGGCGAAGCCGAAGCGCGCGTGACGGCCGTCGGCGGCTCGACACGGCTCGCGAGCGTGGCCGAGCTGACCCAGCGCCAGATCCGCCCGAAGACGCCGCTCGCTCGGGAGCTCGATCGGTTGGTCCGCGTGATTGCCCTCCTGGCGGTCGCGATCGGCGTCGTCTTTTTCGCCGTCGCCGCGCTCGTCGGCCTGCCGTGGCGTGACGACTTCTTGTTCACGCTCGGCGTCGCGGTCGCGCTGGTCCCCGAAGGCTTGCTGCCGACGGTGACCCTCTCGCTCGCCATGGGCGCGAACCGCATGGCCAAACGAGGCGCGCTCGTGCGCCGGCTCGAGGCGGTCGAAACGCTCGGTTCGACGACGTTCGTGTGCAGCGACAAGACGGGAACCTTGACGCTGAACCAGATGAGCGCGGTCGAAGTCTGGACACCGCGCGGCACCTGCAAGCTCGCCGGCCGCGGCTACGAGCCTCGAGCGGCCGTCGAGGCGACGCCCGAAGCCCGCGCGGCGGCGGAGCGAACGGCTCTCGCGGGCGCGCGAGCCTCGACGGGTCGGGCGCTCGAGCGCGACGGCGAGTGGACGTCGCGCGGTGATCCGATGGAAGCGGGCGTTCACGCGCTCGCGTTGCGGCTCGGGCTCGAGCTCGAAAAAGACGAAGCCGCTGAGCCGGAGCTCACGCGGTTTCCCTTCGATCCGCGCCGGCGCCGGATGTCGATCGTGACCGCGCGGCACGTGTTCGTGAAAGGCGCGCCCGACGCGCTCATTCCGCTCTGCGACGACCCGCAAGCCGCCGCCCTCGCCGCCGAAGCCGCGACGCACATGGCCGAGCGCGGCCTGCGCGTGCTCGCCGTCGCGTCTCGGGCGCTCGCGTCGGCGCCGCCGCAGAGCGCCGCCGACGCGGAGGCTCGACTCGAGCTGCTCGGACTCGTCGGCTTGTTCGATCCACCGCGTCCCGAGGTGCGAGCGGCGCTCGCTCGCTGTCGCCAGGCGGGGATGCGCGTGGCGATCGTCACGGGCGATCACCCGGGGACGGCGCGCGCGGTCGCGGAGCAAGTCGGGCTCGAACCCGAGCTCGTCGTGACCGGCGACGAGCTACCGACCGATCCGGCCCTGCTCGGCGCGCTCGTCGACCGCGACGGCGTCGTCGCTTGCCGCGTGTCACCCGAACAAAAGCTCGCCATCGCGAAGGCGCTCCAGGCGCGCGGCCACGTCGTCGCGATGACCGGCGACGGCGTGAACGACGGTCCGGCGCTGCAACAAGCGGACGTGGGCGTGGCCATGGGCAAGTCCGGCACCGACGTGGCGCGCGCCGCGGCCGACCTCGTCCTGCTCGACGACCACTTCGAGACCATCGTGCTCGCCGTCGAGCAGGGGCGCGGCGCTTTCGCGAACATTCGCCGCTTCCTCACCTATCACCTGACCGACAACGTCTCCGAGCTCACTCCGTTCGTCTTCTGGGCGCTCTCGGGCGGCCGCTTTCCGCTCGCCATCGGCGTGCTCCAGATCCTGTGCCTCGATCTCTTGACCGACCAATTGCCCGCGCTCGCGCTCGGTGCCGAGCCGCCGAGCCCCCATGCGCTCGAGGGGTCGCGCGCCGGGCGGCGGCTCGTGGACGCGGGGCTCCTCTTGCGAGCCTTCGCGCTCTTCGGTCCGCTCGAGTCGGTCGTCTCGATGGCGGCTTTTTCCGGCGTGTTGCTCGAGCTCGGCTGGCGCCCGCCGAACGCGCCGAGCGGTGCGGCGCTCGCCGCGGCTTCGGGCGCCGCCTTCGTCGCCATCGTCTGCGGGCAGGCGACCACCGCTTTCGCGTGCCGGAGCGCGTCGCGGCCGGCGTTCGCGGTGCCGCTCCGGAACAATCGCCTGTTCGTCGCCGCGTTGCCCGTCACCTGGTGCCTGGTCGCGGCGCTGCTCTTCGTCCCGTGGCTCGCGCGCGCGCTCGGTCAAGCACCACCGACGCCGCGGGGCTTCGCTTGCGCGCTGCTCGCGTTTCCCGTGATCCTTCTCGCCGACATGACGCTCAAGGGGTGGCGCTCGAACCGGCGCCGCGAGCACGCGACCGAGCGGGTGGAGAGCCGTGGCCGCGCCGCCTGAAACGACGAGGGGCCTCACGCGGCGCGAAGCGCTCGCGCGCCTCGAGCGTTTCGGACCGAACGCGTTGCCGCCGCCCGAACGCGCGTCGTTCCTGCGCCGCTTGCTGCGGCAACTCGAGAGCGCGCTCATCCTGCTCCTGCTCTTCGCCCTCGGCATGGACGTGCTCGTCTGGTTCTACGACGGGCGACACGGCGCTCCTGTCGAAGCGCTCGCGATTTTGGCGGTGCTCGCGCTCAACGCCGGCCTCGGCGTGATTCAGGAGTACCGCTCCGAGAGCGCGCTCGACGAGCTCGAGAAGCTCGCGGCGCCGCTGTCCTGGGTGGAGCGCGACGGCACGCTCGAGCAAGTCTCCGCCGTCACGCTCGTCCCCGGGGACCTCGTTCGACTCGAGGCGGGCGACCGCGTGCCGGCCGACGGCATTGCGCGCCGGGCGAGCGCCCTCGCCGTCGACGAGTCGTCGCTCACGGGCGAGGCGCTGCCGATCGACAAGGCGGATTCCGCCGAGCTTCACAGTGGAACGCTGGTCGTCCGAGGCCGAACCGAGCTCGTCGTCACGGCGACGGGGCCCGCGAGCACGATGGGCCGCCTCGCCGCGTCACTCTCGAGGATTGGGTCGGTGAAGACCCCGCTCGAGCTCCGCATCGACGCGCTCGGGCGACGCCTGGCGGGTTACGTGGGAGCGCTCAGCGTCGCGCTGGTCGGCGCGGGTCTCGTCGTGGAGGGGCTCGCTCGGCTCCCCGCCGTCCTCATGTTCGCCGTGGCGTTCGCCGTCGCCATCGTGCCGGAGAGCATGCCGGCGATGATGACGCTGTCCCTCGCGCTCGGCGTGGAGCGCATGGCGCGTCGAAAGGCCGTGGTCCGGCGCCTCGCCGCGGTCGAAGCGCTCGGCTCCGTCACGGTGATCGCCTCCGACAAGACCGGCACGCTCACGTCGAATCACCTCGTCGTCGAACGACTCGAGAGCCGCGACGAGCCCGAAGCGCTGCTCGCGCTCGTCCTCGCGAACGACGCCGACCACGCGCGCGGCGCCGGCGACCCGCTCGAGCGCGCGCTGCTCGAATACGCGACGGCGCGCGGAGCGGACGTGGTCGCGCTCCGCAGCGCCAATCCGCGCGTCGCGAGCGAACCTTTCGACAGCCAAAAGCGTTCGATGAGCGTCATCGTCGAGCGGGCCGGCGGCGAGCTCCAGCGCTACCTCAAGGGCGCCGCCGAGATCGTCATCGCGGCGTGTGATCTCGGCGCGGAGTCGCGACACGAGTGGGAGGCGTTCGCCGAGGCCGAGGCGGAGCGCGGCTTCAAAGTGCTCGGTCTCGCCACGGGCCGCGGCGCGAACCACGCCGAGCTCCGATTTTTGGGCTGCGTGTCGCTCTGGGACGCTCCACGCCCCGACGCTCGCGTCGCCGTGCGCGCGGCCGAAGCGGCCGGCATTCGCGTGCTGATGGTGACCGGCGATCATCCCGCGACCGCGCGCGCCATCGGCGAGCGGGTGGGCATCTCGTCCACCCGCGTGCTGACCGGCACCGAGCTCGACGCGCTCGACGAGGCCGCGCTCGGAGCCGCGCTCGAGGAGATTCGTGTTTTTTCTCGCCTGCTCCCGGAGCACAAACTTCGCATCGTCGAGGCGCTGCAGGCGAAAGGCGAAGTCGTCGCGATGACGGGCGACGGACTCAACGACGCCCCCGCGCTCAAGAAGGCGGACGTCGGCGTCGCCATGGGACAGCGCGGGAGTGAAGTCGCGCGCGAAGTCGCCGACGTGGTGCTGCTCGACGATCGCTTCTCGACCATCATCGCTGCCGTCGAGGAAGGACGCGTGATCTACCGGAACATCGTGAACTTCGTGCGCTACACCTCCTCGAGCAACGTCGCGCTGACGATCCTCGTGCTCGGCGGCGCGGTCGGCTCGATGTTTCTCGGCCTCCGCGCCCGGGCTGGCGGCGTGCTGCTCCCGCTGACGGCGCTCCAGATCCTCTGGATCAATTTTCTGGGGGACGGGCCACCCGCCCTCGCGCTCGCCGTGGATCGCGGGCCGAACGTCATGCTCGAGCGACCGCTCGCGCCGGGCACGAGCCTGCTCGATCGGCCGACCACGAGCTTCATCCTGGTGGACGGCGGCTTCAAGGGCGGAGTCGGGCTCGCGCTCCTCGCACTCCTTCCGGCGCTCGGTACGAGCCTCGGCGCGACGGCGACGGCCGTCTTCTTCTACGAGTCGTTGGCGAAGCTCTTGAGCGCGTATCCGGCGCGCCGGCTCGGCCCCAAAGCGAGCTCGAACGCTTGGCTGCACCTCTCCATCGGCGCCGGCGTCGGACTCGCCGTGCTGTGTGTCGCGCTCGGGCCGCTCCGCAGCACGCTCGCGCTCCAAGCGCTCGAGCCGAGCGCGGCCTTGCCGCTCGTTCTCGCCGTGGTCGTGACGCTCGCGAGCGGGGAAGCCACCGCGCGCCGGCTCCGAGCGCGCAGAAGCTGCAGCGCTCGCGGCTGACTCAGCGAAGTTTGCGTGCGGGCGCACGCGCGCGCGTCGGTACCGCGCGAAACTCGGGCGAACGAGCACGACGTTGCTGGCATACGGCGTGCACTCCGTTCGGACGGAGCCCCCATGCCGTCGCCAGCAAACGCCACCGCCCCGGCCGTCCACGTCATTCCGTTCCGCGAGCTCGACATCACCCGCGTCGCCGAGGTCGGCGGAAAGAACGCCTCGCTCGGCGAGCTCATCACGAGCCTCGAGCCGAAGGGCATCCGCGTCCCCGACGGCTTCGCGATCACCGCCGCCGCGTTTCGCCGGCACCTCGAGCGCGCGGAGCTCGAAGAGCGCATCTACGCGGAGCTCGACGCTCTCGACGTGAGCGACCTCCACGCGCTTTCACGCGTGGCCGCCGGCATTCGGGAGCGCATCCGAACGGCGCCGCTCCCCGCCGACGTCGCCGCGCGGATCGGACAAGCGTACCGGACGCTCTCGAAGCGCTACGAAGAGGAAGCCACGGACGTGGCCGTGCGCTCGAGCGCGACGGCGGAAGATCTGCCGACCGCTTCTTTCGCGGGACAACAGGAGACGTACCTCAACGTGCGGGGAGAAGAGCAGCTTCTCCAAGCCGTGCGCGACTGCATGGCGTCGCTCTTCACCGATCGCGCCATCGTGTATCGCGCGGAACGCGGGTTTTCGCACCGTACGGTGGCGCTCTCGGTCGGCGTGCAGAAGATGGTGCGGAGCGACCTCGGCTCGGCGGGCGTCATCTTCACGCTCGATACGGAGAGCGGCTTTCGCGACGTGGTCGTGCTCACGGGCGCGTTCGGTCTCGGCGAAACCGTCGTGCAAGGACGCGTCGATCCGGACGAATTTTGGGTGCACAAGCCGACGCTGGCGAAGGGCTACCCTGCGATCATCCGGCGCGAGCTCGGTGAAAAGGACGTGTGTCTCGTCTACGGCGCCGGCGGAGCGAGCGTGACGGAGGAGCGCGTTCCCGAAGACAAGCGCGGCACACCCGTGCTCTCGGACGACGAAATTCTGACCCTCGCGCGCTGGGCGGTGCGTATCGAGCAGCACTATTCCGAGCGCGCCGGTCATCCCACGCCGATGGACATCGAGTGGGCGAAGGACGGTCGCTCGGGCCAGCTCTTCGTCGTGCAGGCGCGGCCGGAAACCGTGCACACGCAGAGCGGCCCGCCCAAATTCGAGATGTTTCACCTGCGCGGCAAGGGCCGCGTGCTCGTGCAGGGCAAGAGCGTCGGCGCCAAAGTCGGGGCCGGCAAGGTCCGCGTCGTTCGCTCGCCCTCCGAACTCTCCTCGTTCGAGCGAGGCGAAATCCTCGTCGCGCCGATGACCGACCCCGACTGGGAACCGGTGCTGCGTCGAGCGTCCGCCGTCGTGACCGATCACGGCGGGCGTACGTGCCACGCGGCAATCATCTCGCGCGAGCTCGGAATTCCGTGCGTCGTCGGCACGGGCAACGCGACGCGCACGCTCGCCACCGGCGACGAGGTGACCGTCTCGTGCGCCGAAGGCGACGACGGGAAGGTCTACGCCGGCCACGTCGATTTCGAGCGCTCCGAAGTCGACCCGGCGAAGCTCCCCGAGCCGCGCGTGCCGGTGATGCTCAACGTCGGCAATCCGGAAAACGCGTTCTTGCTCGGACAGCTGCCGAGCGCGGGCGTCGGCCTCATGCGCATCGAGTTCATGGTGTCGAGCGCGATCGGCGTGCACCCGATGGCGCTCGTGCATCCCGAGCGCGTGACGAACGCCGAGGCGTCGGCCGAGATCCGCAAGCGCACGGGCGCCTTCGCGACGCCCACGGAGTTCTTCGTCGACCGGCTCGCTCACGGCGTCGCCGAGGTCGCCGCGGCGTTCTACCCGCGTCCGGTCATCGTCCGTTTCTCGGATTTCAAGACCAACGAGTACGCCGGGCTACTCGGCGGCGCGGACTTCGAGCCGCACGAAGAAAACCCGATGATCGGCTTCCGCGGGGCGTCGCGTTATTACGACGAGCGTTATCGCGAGGGCTTCGCCCTCGAATGCCAGGCCATTCGGCGCGTGCGCGAAGAGCTCGGTCTCACCAACGTGAAGGTGATGATCCCGTTTTGCCGCACTCTCGAGGAAGGCCGTCGCGTCCTCGCCGAGCTCGAAAAGAACGGCCTGCGCCGCGGCGACCACGAGCTCGAGGTCTACGTCATGTGCGAGATCCCGAACAACGTGATCCTCGCCCGTGAGTTCGCCGAGCTCTTCGACGGCTTCTCGATCGGCTCGAACGACCTCACGCAACTCACGCTCGGCATCGATCGCGACTCCGACATTCTCGCGCCGCTCTTCAGCGAGCGGGACCCGGGCGTGATGCGCTCGATCGCGCTCGTGATCGAACGCGCGCACGAGAAGCGGCGCAAGGTCGGCCTCTGCGGGCAGGCTCCGAGCGACCACCCCGATTTCGCGACGTTTCTCGCCGACTCGGGCATCGACTCGATCTCCGTCACGCCGGACGCCCTGCCCGCGGTGGTGCGCATCCTGGCGCCGAAAGCCTGAGCGCGCCGCCGGGCGCGCCGCTCACGCCGAGGGCGACACGGGGCCCGGCTTGCCGGAACCCTCGGGGTGGATCTCCGCTTGCACCGTGTTCACGAGGAGGCGCAGCAAGTGACGGCGGGTATCGACGGTCGCGTGCGTGTCGATGAAACGGTAGAGACTCGCGTCTTCGCGTTCGGCGTGGGAGCGCAGCATCCGCAAGAGTCGCTCGATGGACGCTCTTCGCACGGCGTGCAAATCGCAGCGCAGACCGAGCTCGAAGACCACGTCACGAATGCGGTCGTGCTCCGACAAGAGGGCGTGCGCTTCGTCGTGGTGCGCGGCCGCGTAGAGCGGGATGACCGTGTTTTCTTCGAGCTCGAGGTGACGTAGGAGGTCGCCCTCGAAGCTCGACCACGCTTGCTGGAGCACCCGCGGGTCGGGACAAGCCGCCGCTTCGTTCAATCGCTTCAGCGTCTCTTCGAGCGCCGCGTGCTGCTTCGAGAGCTCGTGGCGCACCTCCGTCGAGAGCGGCGTCGTCATGCCGGCTGCGAGTGCAAATCACGGGCCCGGCCGTGCGCATGCGCGTTTTGCGCCGAGTCCGCCGGGCGGGGCGCAACTTCTGCGCGCGGGGCTCGCCGTCGCGCAGGTTTTGCTCGTCCGGGAACGCGGAGCCGGCTTCGGCGAGCCGAATCGGGCTCGGCGCCGCGCGCCGTGGGCGGTGGATCGGAGCTTGCTTTGGAGGCGACGCAGCGCTCGGAAATGACGATGAACGTTCGCTCGATCCTGGTCCCCGTCGATTACTCGGAGTGCTCCGCCAAGGCGCTCGCCCTCGCCGTCGAGCTCGCGTCGAAGTTCGGCGCGAGCGTCGACGTGGTGCACGTCTGGGAACGCCCCGCCTACGTCGGCGACGACACGAGGGTCGGCCACGGCGACAGCGCTCGCTCGCTGGTCGACATGGTCTGCGAGCAGGCGCGCGCGGACATGGATGCCTTCACGCAGAAGCTCGCGCTTCCTCCGAGCGTGAAACTCACGACTCGACTGCTCGGCGGAAACCCGGCCGCCGTGCTGCTCGAGGAGCTCGGCGCGGACCGCCACGATTTGCTCGTGATCGGCACGCACGGGCGCACGGGCCTTTCGCACCTGCTCCTCGGCAGCGTCGCGGAGAAGCTCGTGCGGCTCGCGCCCGTCCCCGTCCTCACCGTCCCTCGACGCTCGACATCGACCCCGGAGCACACCTCATGACTCATGCGGCCCTCGGCGGCCTCGAGCCGTCCCTCACACCGTCGACCTCCGCGGCGTCGAAAGTCGCCAAACGTGCGGGCTTACGCCGGCTCGCGAAATACGGAACCGTGGCGCTGCTCGCGGTCGCGGCCGTCGTCGGAGCCGTCCGCTGGGAACGCGCGCCGAAACCGGCGGCGTTCCAATTCGACACCGCGCGCATCGACCGCGGCCCGATTCAGGCGAAGGTGACGGCGAACGGCGCCGTCTCGGCGCTCGTCACCGTCAACGTCGGCAGCCAGGTGTCCGGTCGCGTCCAGTCGCTGCTCGTCGATTTCGGCTCGACCGTGAAGCAGGGCGAGGTCGTGGCGACCATCGATCCGTCGCTGTTTCGGGCCGCCGCCGATCAAGCCGCCGCGAACTACAAAGCCGCGGTCGCGGGCGTCGCGCGGGGCGAAGCGCAGGTCGTCAACGCGGAGAAGCAATATGCCCGCACAGCGACACTCCAAAAGGAGGGCCTCGCGACGAGCGCCGAGCTCGAAACGGCGGAAGCGAACCTGGCCGTCGCGCGCGCCGACCTGAACGTCACGCGCGCCAACGTGAATCAAACCGCGGCCGCACGCGCCCAGGCGGAGCTCAACCTGAAATACACGACGATCATCTCCCCCATCGACGGCGTGGTCATCTCGCGCAACGTCGATGTCGGACAGACCGTCGCGGCGGCGCTCCAAGCCCCCACGCTCTTCACGATCGCCGAGGACCTCACGCGCATGCAGGTCGACACGAACGTCGCCGAGGGCGACGTCGGGAAGATCCGAGCCGGCATGGAGGCGACGTTCACGGTCGACGCGTACCCGAAGCGCGTCTTCAAGGGCCGGCTCCGCCAAGTGCGGGACAACGCCCTCACCCTGCAAAACGTCGTCACCTACGACGCCGTCGTCGACGTCGACAACTCCGAACGGCTGCTCAAGCCGGGCATGACGGCCAACGTCTCCTTCATGTACGCGAACGCGGAGGCCACGGTGCGGATTCCGAACGCGGCGCTCAGGTTTCGGCCGGACGCGACCTCGATCCCGGCGCTCACGCAAGGTCGCGCCTTGCCGGCCGTCGTCACGCCGGACGATCGGATCGTCTGGCGCGTCGAGAAGGGCAACGCGGTGCCGCTGGTCGTGCAAGCCGGAATCACGGACGGAACCTACAGCGAGCTCGTTTCGGGACCGCTCAAGCCGGGCGACGCGCTCGTGGTCGAAATGCAGACGGGCGCCAAGCGCGCGCCGTGAGGAGACAGCGTGTCGGAAGCACCGCTCATCCGCGTCGAGTCGCTCATGAAGACGTACGTGCTCGGCGACGACGTGCTGAACGCCCTCGACGGCGTGAGTCTCGACATCGCGCAGGGGGAATTCGTCGCGATCATGGGCGCTTCGGGCTCGGGCAAGTCGACCCTGATGAACATCCTCGGCTGCCTCGATCGGCCGACCTCGGGCCGCTACTTCCTGGCGGAACGCGACGTTTCACGGCTCACGCCGGGTGAGCTCGCGGAGATCAGGAACGAGCTGCTCGGCTTCGTGTTCCAGAACTTCAATCTCCTGCCGCGCACCTCCGCGCTCGAAAACGTCGAATTGCCCTTGATCTACGCCGGGGTGTCGCGCGCCGAGCGACGCCAGCGCGCCCTCGAGGCGCTCGAGCGCATGGGGCTCGCCAATCGCGCGCAGCATCACCCTTCGCAACTCTCGGGCGGCCAGCAGCAGCGCGTCGCGATCGCGCGAGCCATCGTCAACCGTCCCCGTCTTCTCCTCGCCGACGAACCGACGGGGAACCTCGACTCCAAAAACAGCGCGGGCGTGATGGCCGTCCTCCAAGGGCTCGCGCGCGAGGGACTCACCATCGCTTACGTGACCCACGACTCGAACGTGGCGCGCTACGCCTCGCGCGTCGTCGTGATGAGCGACGGCCGCCTGGTCTCCGATCGAGCTCAGCAGGCCGACGAGGCGGGCGCGGCTCCCGTCCCGAGGGTCGCATGAAGCTCTGGCAAACCCTGCCGCTCGCGCTCAAAGCGCTCGGCCGGAACAAGACGCGCTCGCTGCTCACGACGCTCGGCATCGTGATCGGCGTCGCCTCGGTCATCTCGATGGTGGCCGTCGGCGAAGGCGCGCGCGCCCGTGTCGAAGGCGTGTTCGCGACGATGGGCACCAACATGCTCATCGTGCTCTCGGGCTCGACCTCGTCGGGCGGCGTGATGGGCGGCTTCGGTTCGATGCCGACGCTCACCTGGGACGACCTCGCGGCGATTCGCACCCAGGCGCGCGCCGTGCGCTCGGCCGCGCCCGCCGCGAGCGCTCGCATCACCATCCTCTCCGATCAGGCCAATTGGACGACGGGCGTCGTCGGCACGAGTCCGGACTACTTCTCGATCCGCGCCTGGAGAATCGCGCTCGGTTCCGCGTTCGGCCCGGACGAGGTGGACACGGGCGCGAAAGTCATCGTGCTCGGGCAGACGGCTTCCGACAAACTCTTCGGGCCCGGCATCGATCCCATCGGTCGTACGGTGCGGCTCCGGGCGATTCCGTTCGTCGTGATCGGCGTGCTCGAGCGCAAGGGACAATCGCCGATGGGCAGCGACTACGACGACGTCGACTCCGGGGCGAAGGTCATCGTTCTCGGACAGACCGCAGCCGACAAGCTGTTCGCGCCGGGCGTCTCTCCGATTGGTCGCGTCGTCCGGCTTCGATCGACTCCGTTCCAGGTCGTGGGCGTGCTCGAGC
>DATJXW010000136.1:0-22331 GCA_035499895.1 Polyangiaceae bacterium
CCTCCACGACATCTTCATGGGCACGCCGATCCCGGCGACGAACGGCGCCCCGGCGAACACGCTCTCGAGCGGCTTCTTCCCGCTCGAAACGCCCGCGGCCGGCGCCATGCACGGCCACAAGTACTGTAACCTCTGGGAGTATTGGATGCCCGGCCTCGCGACGAGCTGCGTCACGGGCGGCACGGGCGCGCCGCCCCAGCAGTGGGATCCGAAGGGCTCCTACACGGCGATGATGGCGGGCACGGGCGGACCGGTGAAGCCGGTGACGGGCGTGATGCGCAACTTCTACACGACGACGGAAGCGCGTTACCTCTTCAAGTACAGCGGCTCGCTCTCGCTCGCCTTCTACGGCGACGACGACGTGTGGGTGTACATCAACGGCCACCTTGCGCTCGATCTCGGCGCGCCGCACGAGCGGCTCCAGGGCACGGTGACCGTCACGGGCGACACGGCGAGCTGGACCATCCAAACCACGGACGTGAACAACAACGTCACGCCCGCGATGGGCGGCACCGGCACGGTGGCGACGCTCGGCGGCTTGCAGAACGGCAAGATCTACGAGATTGCCGTGTTCCACGCCGACCAGCACCCGCGTGAGTCGAACTACCAGCTCACCCTGCAGGGCTACACGACGACGGAGTCGAACTGCATGCCGACCTGCGGCGACGGCGTCGCGACGGCCGCCGAAGAGTGCGACTGCGGCAACGGCAGCGTCCCGGTGCCGGACGGCTGCCCCGGGCCGAACATGGACGGCGTCTACGGCGGCTGCGACTCCACCTGCCACTTCGGCGGCTGGTGCGGTGACGGCGTGACGAACGGCCCCGAAGAGTGCGACAACGGTCCCGCGAACGGGGCGCACTACGTGAAGGACTGCAGCCAGCGCGGCTGCACCACGGCGTGCACGCTCGCGCCCTGCTGCGGCGACGGCATCATCGACGCGGCCGACGGCGAAGCATGCGACGACGGCGACGCCAACGGCACGAGCCGCTGCCACAAGGACTGCACGCTCGAGCCGCCGCGCTGAGTCCGAGCAGGACACCCCTTCGCACGGGGACGAGAGTGGCGCTCTCGGCGACCGCGCTCGTCAGTCCGAGCCGTCGGCGGTCGGCCGCTCGATGGTGTGACGCAAGTTCACGAAGCGATTCAAGAGATCGAACCAGAAGGGCGCGCCGAGCGAAATCGCGATCGCGGTCAAAAACCAGCCGAGCACCTTCAACGGGAACGCGCAGCCGAAGATGTCGCCGAGCGTCGTCGTCTGCCAACCGAGCGGCAACTTGCCGAACGTCTTGTTTCGCCCGGCAATCGCCGTGGCCATCGCCTGCACGGGCGCGCACGCGGGGTCCTTGGCGCGCTCGGCCGGCACGAGCTTCGCGCAGGTGTCGGCGATGGTGGGAGTCACCTGCTTCGTGTATTGCTCGGCGGCGACGACCATGTCGTCGCGGAGCTCCTTGTCCGAGTAGAGCCGCGCGACCGTCTGCAGCGTGTCGATGTTGCCGCCGACCGCGATCACGATGCCGAGGCCGAGCGTGATCCACTGCATCTGTTTTTTGTAGCTCTCGCCCAGCACGGTGAGCGAGCGGTCCACCCACTGGCTCGTCGAGGTCACGAGCTTTTCGACGTCGTTTTTCGACGTCTGAGCGAGCGTCCAGAGCACGGATTTGATCCTCGAATCCGGCAGGTTCGAGATGGCTTGCATCAGATCGGGCCCCGCGGGGGCCGCCGGCGCTGGCGCACCTTGTGCGACGCCGAGCGGCGCGGTCGTACTCAAGCTCGCGACGATGACTTGCGCAAGGACGTTCGGATCGACGTACGAACGCACTTTTCTCTGCTTGTCGAGGAGCGTCTTGAACGCCGGGTTGTTCTTGGCCACGTCTTCGAGCGGGCCCAAGAGCTCGGTCAAGTGCCGCGCGAGCTCCTTGCCCCGCAGCTTGAAGGTCGTGGCGATGAACTCGTTCACGATCGTCACGAACAAGGACGCAGCGAGATAAACGAGACTCAAGCCGATCGCGACGTCGAGAAGCGCAGTAAAACCGCCCATGGTGACCCAAACTCGCGGTTATCACGCGCGCGATCGGGGATCACCCACGGCGCCCCGCGGCAAAACAAAACACTACGCCCTACATCGTCTCCGAGAGCGGGCGCGCCCCGGCAGCGGACCTTAACCGAAGGCCCGAATGCACCGTAAAACAAGCGTGGCCCACGCTCTTCACACCGATCCGCGACCGAGCATCGTCTCGGACCAGGGTGGCTCCATCACCGTCGAGTGGGTCGGTGACCGCGTGCTCTACGCGCGTTGCGTCGGCAGCATCTCGAAGGAGCTCGCGCGCGCCCATGCTCGCCGCTTCGACGCCATGACGGCGGGGGCGGCTCGCATCTCGTACTTCTCGGACGGTTCGGCGCTCACCCGCTACGACATGCTCGGCCGGAGCGCATTCGCGCGCTTCGTGCTGGCGCGGCCCGGGCGCTTCAAATCGATCACCCTGCTCACGGCGGACGACGCCGTGACGCGCGTCGTCGAGCCGCTCACGCAGACGCTCGCCGGCATCGTCCACGTGACGACCAGTCGCGAAGACTTCGAGCTCAGCTTGTTGTCGGAGGCGCCCTTCGCGCTCACGGCGTCGATCTTCCAAAACGAGCGCCGCATTTCCTACGAGCGCGCTGCCGTTCCGCTGCGCTCGAGCATCCGACCCCGGCACCCGTACCGCTAGTCCGGCGGACGCGAAGGGGACGCGGCGTCCGGGGCGAGAAGCCGGGCGACCGGCGGCCGTCTGCTAGAGTCTGCCGTGCTTAATCGGATGCGATGCTTGGCGAAGGAAGCCGTTTCGGTGCTGACATTCATGGGACTCGTGAGCTGCGGCAATGGGGGCGCGGCGCCTCCGGGCCCACGCGGAGCGGGCGCGCAAGCGGGCGACGGCGGAGCGGGCGCGCAAGGGGGCGACGGCGGAGCGAGCGCGCAAGCGGGCGACGGCGGGGCGAGCGCGCAAGGGGGCGACGACGGAGCGAACGCGGGCAACTCGAGCGCCGGCGCCGCCGGAGCCGCGCCGATGTGCACGACGACCTCGAGCCTCCGGGACGCGGCCTCGTGCAGCGACCGCTTGTTCGGCACGGCGCTCTCGACGCTGCACCTCGCCGACACGTCGTACGCGAGCGACGCGCTCGAGTTCAACTACGTCACTCCCGAAAACGAGATGAAGTGGGAACACACGGAGGCGACGCGCAACGAGTTCACCTTCGACGAGGGCGACCAGATCGTCGACTTTGCGATGCAACACGACATGAAGGTGAAGGGCCACACGCTCGTTTGGCACAACCAATTGCCGGACTGGGTGAGCGCCATCACCGACCCCGACGATCTGCGCGCGGCGATGACGAACCACATCACGCAAGAGATGCAGCACTACAAGGGCAAAGTCATCGCCTGGGACGTGGTGAACGAGGCGTGGGACCCCGACTACCCGACCATGTTGCGCGACTCGGTGTTCTCGCGAGTTTTGGGCCCGTCCTTCATCGACACGGCCTTCACCACGGCGCGCGCCGCCGACCCGGACGCGAAGCTCTACTACAACGACTATTCCGCCGAGGGCTTGAATACGAAGTCGAACTCCATCTACGCGATGGTGATGGACATGAAGTCGCGCGGCATTCCGATCGACGGCGTGGGGCTGCAGATGCACTGGCGCTCGGTCGGCACGGCGCTCACGGCGGCCGACGTGGTGTCGAACATGCAACGCCTCGGCGCGCTCGGCGTCGACGTCGTGATCAGCGAGATGGACGTGGAGCTCTGTAACGGCGGGACGCTCGACGATCAAAAGACGAAGTTTCACGACATGGTCGCCGCGTGTCTGAGCCAGCCGAATTGCCCCGCCGTCACGGTGTGGGGCATCACGGACAAGTACTCGTGGCTGAACGACGTCGACGAGGGCTGCGCCGCGGACGAGACGCCGCGTCCGCTGCTGTGGGACGACGGCTACCAAAAGAAGCCGGCCTACGACGGCGTGATGAACGCGCTCGTCGGGCCGTGAGGCGCGAGCACGCGGGCAGGCTCGTCAGCGGCCGTTCACCGACGGCGTCTTCGAGCACGCCGCGCGGGCGCGACCCTCGTGCACCGAGTCCGGCGCGAGACGCGCGAGCTCGGCGTCGGCGTCGCTCGAGCGGCCGAGCGCGCACAACGCCTGGATTTTGGCCGCAATGCGCTCCTGCGACAGCTTGCCGTTCGGAAACTTGCGCTGGTGCTCGTCGAGCAAGCGAAGCGCGCTCGCGAAGCGCCCGGAGTGGAGCTCGGCTTCGGCGCGCGACAAGATCGATACTTCTTCGCCCAGACGATCCGCGGGGCGACGCGCCGTCGAAGCGTCGGCGGACGGCAGCGGGGACGAGGACGGCGACGGCGGGCTCGATTCCGCGCTCGCGACCGGCGTCTCGAGAACGGGTGCGGCAAGGGACGACGGAGCCGCGCTCGCCGACGCGACGACGCCGAGCGGCTTCGTCACGGGCGCGTCGCCGGCTCGCGTGAAGTAGTAGCCGAGCGCACCGAGGACCACGGAGCCCGCCGCGACTGCCGCGAGCTTGCCCCCGCGGCCCGCCGATACCGGCGTCGCGAGCGGGCTCGGTGCCGGCGCTGCGTGCGGCTCCGGCGCGGTTCCGAGTCGAGCCTGCAGCGCGGCGAGCACGCGCGCCTTGTCCCCCGCGTTCGGCCGCAAGAAACCCCGGCCGGCGTCGACGAGCTCTTGGGCTGCGGGGACGAGCTTGGTCACGAACGACCCCCGCTTTCGAGGCGCGCCGTGCGTCGGGCCAGACGCTCTTCGAACGCTTGGCGCGCGTTGCGCAGACGCGAGTAGGCCGTGTTCAACGGGATCTCGAGCGCCGCGGCGATCTCGGGCACGCTCATCTCCTCGAGCTCGGCGAGGATGAAGACTTCACGCTTGGGCTCGTCGAGCTCGGCGAGCAAGCTGTAGAGGAGCTTGACCTGGTCGCTCTGCTCGCTGAGCTCCTGCGGCGTCGGCTGCGCTTCGCGCGCGAGGTCGGACTCGGCGGCCATGGCGGCTCCGGAGGCGTCCTTCGTCCGCTGCGCTCGGCGGTGATCGCTCGCGGTCCGGCGCACGACGCCGTAGATCCAGCTGCGGAGCGCAGCGGGATCTCTCAACGTGTGTACCTTCGCGTGGATCAGCATGAAGACTTCCTGGACGACGTCGTCGACGGCGGCCGCGCTCACCCCGAGGCGCCGCGCCGAGGCCCAGACGAATTCGAAGTACCTCTCGTAGATCGCCTCGAACGGCGGCAGTTCCTGCGTTGCCAAGGCCTCGCCGTGTTCGACGTGCTCCGTCGAGCCCAGTGCTCGCGCCGCGGAGTCGCGTCTCGTCATCGTCGCTCCCCAAGGCAGTGGCGACTCGGTCTTCCTTCCGTCAAAAAATCCACTCCGGCCCAAGCTCCAGCGAGAACTCCACGGGACCGAGCGTCCGAGCTTCGCCGAGCGCGCCGACGACGAAGCGGGGACGCGCCGTCTCGACGCCGAGCATGAGCGAGCCGCGGAGGGCCATCCACTCGACAACGTACCAGTACGCCGTTCCGCCGCCAGCCACGACGACCGGCGTCGCATGAGCCGAACGCCCTACGAGGTTCGCTCCGACGCCGCGTGCGGCGAGTGGTTCGAGCGCGAGCGAGACGCAGGGCGCGAGCTCGAACGGCGGGGCGCGCCACCCCCGACACCCCGAAGCCGCGACGGCGAAGCGATGGAGGCGCGCCCCCACGTCCGGAACGTCCGCGGCGGAGAGCGTCTGCGGCGCGAACAGTCGCGCCCCGACCAAGAAACGCCACTCGTCGTAACGCAGTCCCGCGTCGAAGCCGACCGAGCCGCTCGGCTTCGGCAGCGGGCCGAGATCGAGCGCCACGAACGGAAGCCGCACGAGCACGGACCAGCGCCGCGGACTCGTGCGCGGGCTCTCGAGGGGCGGAGTCGGCGGGGGCGCGCGCCGTTCGGCTTCCGGATCATGCGCCGTGCTCTCGTTTCGTGACGGCGCGCCGCGTGCGGCGGCGGAGCTCGTGTTGGCTCCGCCCGTCGAGCCGCTCGGTTTCGTGGACTCGGTGTCGGGTGCGGAGCCTCCCGCGCCTCGCGCGCCGCCCTCGGCTGGCGACGCGGACGCGTCCGCGCCGTTCGGCGTGGGCTCGCTCGTGTCGCTCCGCAAGAGGAGACCGAGCGCGACCGCCGCGGCGCCGCCCAGATCCGCGCACGAGGCGGCTTCGATGCTGCGCGTTCGCACGCTCGCGCCGTCGTGCACGACGAGCGTCAAGCGGTAACGACCGTCGGCGTGTTCGATGTGCCCTTCGGCGCGAACCCGCCCGTCGCCGAGACGCACCTCGCCGCCCGCGAGCGCGTGCAGCCGTCGTCGCACGAGCGCGGCGCTCGGACAGCCGGGCGGCGCGTCCCACGCGAGAGCGAGCTCGCCTTCGGCACGCGCCGGCGCGGCGACGAACACGGCGACGACTCCGAGCCACCACGCGTGACCACGGCGGCGATGCCGATCACGGAGCACGGATCGAAATATCATCCACGTACACGGTGGAGTCGGGCGGTACGAGCGCGTCCGCGAGGTCGCCGACGTGCCAGCGCGCCCAGCCGACGGCGGCGGCGCTCACGGGGACGTCGAGCACCCGCACGTGGTCTTGCTCGAGGGCCACCTGGCCGCTGCCGTCCGTGGCCTGTTTCCAGTAAAATTCGACGAAGAACCAGGACCCGATCGGGACCGCCGGCATTCCGTTCGCGGGATGGATGATGCCCGGCGTTTGCTCGTAGACGTAGAGATAGAGTGAGCCGCCGGCGGCGTTGCCGAGCGAGACGTCCCAGAGCTTGGTCGGATTTTCGGGGTCGCCGCCCTCGAAGAACATCAGGTTCCAATTATCCGAGTTCGTCGCCGTCGCGGGGATGTAAAACCAAGCGCCGTAGTAAGCCTCGGTCGGCAGCGTGCCCTCGCGGACGCACCGCGCCTGGCGCCCGTTCGGGTCCTCCGCGCTCACGGAAAATGCGGCCGCGCGTTTGCCGGAATGCACGGGCGAGGTGACGAGCTCGTACGTCGCGTTCGTGTTCGAGTAACAGAAGCCACGCGCGGCTGCGTAATCGCAAAAGCCGTCCTCGAAGCCGGTACTCCACGGGACGGCGATCGCGTCGGTCACGGGCGTCGCGCCCGCGTCGGCGTCCTCGGGCTTTCCGGTGGACGTCGCGCATTTCCACTGCCCGACGTCGAGGTGAGGCGCGCACGCGGCCGGTGCTCCCGCGAGGGCGAAGGCAAGCGAAATCAGCGGATTCCACGAGGGTCGGGCAGCGCGAGCTGGCACGCGACCGAAGTGTCGGTGCGGAGGGCGGCCGTGTCATCTCGAAAATCGGCTGACGGAAGCGAGCAGTTGGTCCCACTGCTTGGACGAACGACGAGTTGACACGACGGGCGCGCAGTCGAAGCGGAGAAATGAGAACTTCGCGGCGGTCGCTCGGACGGCGGAGTGCGCTTTTGTGAACGGCGAGCGCGGCCGGACGCTACTCTAACGACTGTCGTGTCTTCGTCCGAAAATCGTGGCTCGCGCGCGCGCCTGCGGAGTCTCGGGCCGTGCTTGGCGGCCGTCGGCGTGCTCTTTCTCGGCTGCACGTCGGGCAGCGGTGCACCCGCGGGACGAGGCGACTCCACGGCGGGAACCCCGGGCCAAGGGGGCGCGAGCAACGGCACCGCCGGAAGTGCGGTGGGCGCAGGCGGCTCCGCGCCGTCCGCCGGCGGGACGAGCGGCGGCGTCTCGGGCGGCGGCGCTTCGAGCGGCGCGGGACGTTCCGCGGGCTCCGGCGGACTCACGGGCACGAGCGGAGCCGGCGGCGCGGGCGGTCGCGTCGAGGGCGCGAGCGGCGGCGGCGGCCGAGCCAACGGAACGAGCGGGCGTGACGGGGCGAGCGGCGCCGGCGGCACGCGCGCGGGGTCGGCGGGAACCGGCGCGGGCGGCGGGCGCGCGGGCGCGAACGGCGGCGCAGGCGCGGGCGGCACGGGCGGTGCCGCGGGCGGCACGTTGCCGTGCGACCTGTACGCGGCGGGCAACACGCCCTGCGTCGCGGCGCACAGCACCGTGCGAGCGCTCTTCGGCGCGTACGCCGGCAGTCTTTATCAAGTGGAGCGCGCGTCCGACAAGACGACGAAGGACATCGGCGTGCTCGCTCCCGGCGGCTTCGCGGACTCGGGAGCTCAGGACTCGTTTTGCTCCGGGACGAAGTGCACGATTCCGGTCATTTACGACCAATCCGGCAAAGGCAATCACCTGACGGTCGCGCCGGGGGGCGGCAACGGCACAGCCGACGTCGCGGCCGACGCGGCCGGGCTCGCGCTCACGGTGGGCGGCAATCCCGTCTACGCGATCTACGTCGCTGCCGGCGTCGGGTATCGCAACAACAAGACGACCGGCGTCGCGACGGGCAGCGGCGCCGAGGGCGAGTACATGGTCGCGAGCGGCAAGCACGTGAACGACGGTTGCTGCTTCGACTACGGCAACGCCGAGACGAACAGCAAGGACAACGGCAACGGCCACATGGAGGCGATCTACCTCGGCAAGCTGTGTTGGTTCACACCCTGCAACGGCGACGGGCCGTGGGTGATGGCCGATCTGGAAAACGGACTCTTCGCGGGCGGCAACGGCACGAGCAAAGACAACACGAGCGTGCCGTACGACTACGTGACCGCGCTGCTCAAAGGCGACTCGCAGGGATATTCGCTTCGGGGCGGCAACGCCCAGTCGGGCGCCCTCCAAACGATGTACAGCGGTAATTTGCCGACGACGACGGGGTACAACCCGATGCACAAGGAAGGCGCGCTCATCCTCGGCATCGGCGGCGACAACAGCAAAGTGGCCGTCGGCACGTTTTTCGAGGGCGCCCTCACGGCCGGGTACCCCTCGGACGCGACGGAAGACGCGGTTCAGGCGAACGTGGTGAGCGCCGGTTACGGGCGCTGACGAGATGTCCCTCGACGTCCGGGCGTGTTTCCGCCCGACGACGTGTCCGGCATTTCACCGCGCTCGCGCGAGCGACGGCGACTACAGCGGTCTTCGGCGGGCTATACTCCTCGCGGCCAGCATGACGACGATCACGGCGAGTGGTGCCTCGCAGCGTTCGGACACGGCAGCGGCAGCGACCACGGCGATCGGGATGGCGCGCGCGGCGCTCGGCCCGGTGAAACCGAGCTTCGGGTTTCTCTTCGCTTCGCCCGAGCACGCGCTCGGTGAAGCGCTCAAGGCGGCGCGAGCCGAAGCCGCCGTCGACCTCATCGGATGCTCGACGGCCGGCGAGTTCACCGAGCGCGGCCTGACGAACGGCGGCATTTCGGTACTGCTCGTGAGCTCGGACGGCATCGACGCGACCGGGGCGTTCGCGCGCGGGCTCGGAACGGAACCACGCCGCGTCGCCGACCAGCTCGAAGGCGCGCGCCGGGAGCCGAGCCAGCGCGGCCGGCGTCACGCGACGACGGTGCTGCTCGCCGACGGACTCGCCGGGACGTGCGAGAGCCTGGTGAACGACCTGCACGAGCGCGGCCGCGCCGGCAACCAGCTCGTCGGCGGAGCCGCGGGGGACGCGGGCAAGTTCGTGCGCACCGAGGTCGGCTTCGGCGGCGACGCGGACTCGGACGCGGCGGCGATCTTGCGCTTCGCGAGCGAAAAGCCCTGGGGCGTCGGCGTGAATCACGGCCTGCGCTCGACGACGAAGCAGATGCGCGTGACGCGCGCGACCGGCAACGTGGTGTTCGAAATCGAAGGGCGCCCGGCCTTTCAAACCTACGTCGAGCACGCGAGCGCCCGCGGTATCCGTCTGAGCGCGGCGAACGCGACGCCGTACATGGTCGCGAACGAGCTCGGCCTCCATTTTTTCGACAAGATCGCGCGCGTGCGGGCGCCGCTCACCGTCGGCGTCGACGGGTCGTTGCGCTGCGCCGCCGAGATCCCGCAGGGCTCGCTCGTGAGCATCCTCGACGGCGACCCCGACAACATGATCGAAGCCGCGCGCGGCGCAGCGAGCGAAGCGAAGACGAACCTCGCGGGCAGCGCGACGGCGGGAGTCTTGGTCTTCGACTGCGTGTGCCGCGGGATGATCTTGAAGGACGGATTTCAGCGCGAGATCGACGCGGTCCGCTCCGTCTTCGGCGAGGTGCCCGTGGCCGGCTTCCTCACGTACGGCGAAATCGCGCGCTATCAGGGTCGTCTCGACGGCTGGCACAACGCGACGGCCGTGGTCGTCGCGATTCCGCGCTGACGGCCGCGCGCTCCGTACTCGCTCGAGATCCCTCGATAATTCCTCGTGCGCGCGGCCTTGATGACGGGGCGGCCCCTCCTCGAGCAACGTTAAGGCGTGCCGACCTTCCCGCCCCGGTTCACGGGCCCCCGTCCGCTCGTTTCACTGCTCGGCTTCGCGACGGCGTTCGCGTTCGCCCGGCTCGTGTCCGCCGCCGAGTACTACGTCGCACCGATGGGCGACGACTCGAACCCCGGCACGCAAGACCAGCCGTTCGCGTCGTTGCAGAAGACGCAAGACGTCGTGCAGCCGGGCGACACCGTGTGGATCCGCGGCGGCACGTATTCCATCGTGACGCCGGCGAACTCGGGTGCCGGCATCGCGCTCACGAAGAGCGGCACCTCGGACACCATGCGCATCAAATACTGGGCGTATCAGGGCGAGACGCCCGTGTTCGATTTCTCGATGTTGAAGATTTCGACGACGGGCTACACGCACGGCATCGTGGTGAGCGGGAGCTGGGTGCACCTGAAAGGGCTCGAGATTGCGAGCGTGCCGATGAACACGTTCTCGAACAACGGCATCTCGGCGAGCGGGAGCAACAACGTCTTCGAGCTCCTCAACATGCACCACAACAACGGTAACGGCATCTTCATCAACGGAGGGAACGGCGGCAATCTGATCCTGAATTGCGACGCCCACGACAACTACGACCCCACTTCGTCCCAAGGGGACGGGCAGAACGCCGACGGTTTCGGCGTGCACTACCAAAAAAGCGGGCCGAGCACCGTGGTCCGCGGCTGCCGCGCGTGGTGGAACTCCGACGACGGTTACGACCTCATCAACCAAGAAGTGCCCGTGACGATCGAAAACTCGTGGGCCATGGGGAACGGCTACATCGATTCCGGAACCGCGCGTCCGAAGGACGGCAACGGCAACGGCTTCAAGGCCGGGAGCAGCAAGACGGGCGTTCGTCACACGATTCAGAACTGCCTCGCCTGGGGCAACGTCGCGACCGGCTTCTACGCGAACCACTCCTCGGGCGGCAACGATTGGTTCAACAACACGTCTTACAAGAACGGCACGCAGTACAACATGCTCGCGAGCGACCCCAACGACTCGAGCACGACGATCATCCTCATGGGTGACAAGGTTCACCGCATGCGGAACAACATCGGCTACCCGAACAAGAACACGAACATGGACGGCGTCGACACCATGTTCAACACCTGGGACCTCTCGATCACGCCGGCTGACGCTGATTTCGTGAGCGTGAGCGACATGGGCTTCATGGGTCCGCGCAACGCGGACGGCAGCTTGCCGAACATCGACTTCATGCAGCTCAGCGCGCAGAGCCGCATGATCGACAAGGGCACGGACGTGGGCTTGCCGTACGCGGGCGCGGCCCCGGATCTCGGCTGCTACGAGACGGGACTACCGAGCGGAAGCTCGGGCGGCACCACGGGCACGGGCGGCACCACGGACGCGGGTGGAACCGCGGCGGGCGGCGCGGCAGCGGGCGGCACGGGCGTCGGCGGCAACCCGGGCAGCGCGGGGGCGGCGCTCGGCGGCGGCGCGGGCGCGAAGGGCAACGCGACGGCGGGCGTAGGCGGAGGCGGCGCGAGCGGAAGCAGCGGCGCACCGAGCGGCACCGGCGGGAGCAGTGCCGGCGCGGACACGACGAGCGGCGCCGCGGGCGGCTCCACCGCGACGAGCAGCGGCGGTGCGCCCACGCAAGCAGCCGGAGCGCCGGGGAGCTCCGGATCCGGCGGCAGCGCGACGAACGGCTCGTCCGATACCGGCGGCTGCGCGTGCAGAACCGCGCCCCGCGATCACGAGGCGTTCGGGGTCGTCATCGGCCTCGCGCTCGCGGGCTTCGGGCTGCGGCGACGGCGCGTCTCGCGCGTGAGCTGAGCCAAGCGCCCCCGCGGGCTGACCTCGACGTGGCATTGTAGTGAGGCGCCGCCAGCGCGCCGGGGGGGTAAAACGCGCCGGCAGCGGCCTCGGTGCACTGATTTGCACGGCGCGTGCCACGAAAGGCGCGTGTCCGACAGACACTCACCGCCACCAGGACGCTCCGCACGACCGCGCTGCGATCGTTCGAGCTCCACTCTGAGACGGCGTTCGTCCCGTTCGTCTCGGCCGGGGACACCGAGCGTTGCGCGCGCGCCGATGCAGAAAAACTTCACCACCGGGGCCCGCGGTCTGCCGGAAACGTCATGAAACTGCCTTAGTGTGTATGATTCGAAGCAAGCGTGAGCCGAGACTGGGCAGCGGAGGTCTCCGATCCGGCGCGAGTCGCGGCGCTCGAGCGGACGCGGCTGCTCGACACCCCGGCGGAAGAGCCGTTCGATCGACTCACGCGGCTGTCGCGCGAGCTTTTGGACGCGCCGGTCGCCCTGGTGTCGCTCGTCGATCGCGAGCGTCAATTTTTCAAGAGCGCGTTCGGTCTCGAGGAACCGTGGGCGTCGCGGCGCGAGACTCCGCTGACGCACTCGTTTTGCAAGCACGTGGTGGCGGGGAACGAACCGCTCGTCGTCGCGGACGCACGCGTCTCGCCGCTCGTGCGCGACAACCTCGCCGTCACGGAGCTCAACGTCGCCGCTTACGCGGGCGTTCCGCTCGTCTCGAGCGGTGAAGCGATCGGCGCGCTCTGCGTCATCGATCACGTGCCGCACACGTGGACCGACGCCGACCTACGCGTTCTTCGCGGCCTCGGCGACGCGGTCGAAGCGCAGATCGCGCTCGGTCGCGCGAACGCGGCGCTCGTCGAACGCGAGCGGCTCCTCGCGGCCGTGCTCGCGACGATGCCGGCGGGCGTCTTGCTCAGGCACGTCGACGGCGCGGTCATCCGCACCAATCCGGCCCTCGAAAGGATGCTGGGCAGGAGCGCCGAGGAGCTCAGGACCACGGATTTTTGGGAGCTCACGCACCCCGACGACGTCGCCGGCGACACCGAATCACGCGACGAGCTCTTGGCGGGCAAGCGCAGCGTGGCCACGCGGATCAAGCGCTACCGGCACGCCGACGGCCACTACGTCTGGGTGCGATTGTCCGCGGCCGTCTGGCGCGACGACGAACAGCGGGTGCAGGGCACGGTCGCGGTGATCGACGACGTGACCGCCGAGCGTCAAGCGGAAGAAGAGGTCGTGCGTCAGGCGCGCATCTATCACTCCATCGCGCGGAACATCCCGCGCGGCGCCGTGCTGCTCTTCGATCACGACATGCGCTACCTTGCGGCCGACGGCGGCGAGCTCCTCGCGAGCATCGGCGTGGACCGCGGCGCTCTCGTCGGGCGCACCGTGTCGGAGGTGGCGACGGAGGAACATCGCGCCCCCATCGAAGCGGCGTACCGCCGCGCGCTCGCGGGCGAGGCGCTCGAGTACGAGAGCATGCGACTCGGCAGGGCGCTCCGCACGCGCATCGCGCCGGTGCGCGAAGGGGACGTCATCGCCGGCGGCATCGCGCTCGTGCAAGACGTGACGGAAGAACGCGAACGAGCCGAGGAGCTCCGCCGCTCGCGGCAGCTCTTCGAGGCGACGATTTCGAACCTGAGCGACGCGGTCGTCGTGTTCGAGGCGAGCAACCAGGCGCTCTACGCGAATCGGGCCTACGCCGAGCTCTGGGGCTTCGGCGAAACCACGCTCGCCGGCATGAGCCGCGAGCAGTTTCTCGCCCAGGCCGAAAAACTCGTGGAAGATCCGCTAGCCTTTCGCGCGCTCATCGAGCGCGCCGCGCCGGAGTCCGCCGACGCCAAAGTCGAAGTCACGCTCGTGCGTCCGCGCCGGAGGCACCTCCGCCGCACGGTCGTCGCGGTCAATCTGCCGACGGGAGCCGGGCGCGTCGCGATCTGGCAGGACATCACCGCCGAGCGCGAGCTGCTCGCCGAACGGGAGCAGCAAGCGCTGATGGACTCGCTCACCGGGATCCCGAACCGTCGCGCCGCCGAGCAAGAGCTCTCGAAGGCGCTCGCTCGCTCCGACCGCGCGCTCACGCCGCTCAGCGTCGTGCTTTTCGACGTCGATCATTTCAAGCACGTGAACGATCGGCACGGCCACGCCCAGGGCGACGAGGTGCTGCGGCGCGTCGCCGCGACGCTCGATCGCGCCAAACGCCTCACGGACACGGTCGCCCGTTGGGGCGGCGAAGAGTTCGTCGCGGTCCTGCCCGTCGCGCTCGAGGGGGCGGGCGTTTTCGGTGAGCGCGTGCGCGCCGAAGTCGCGGAGATGCCGTGTCCGGGCGTCGGGGGCGTCACCATTTCGGCGGGCGTCGCGGAACGGCGCGAGGGCGAGACCGCGGACGCGCTTCTGCGCCGCGCCGACGAACGACTCTATCGCGCCAAGGCCGAGGGCCGTAACCGCGTCTGCGCGTCTTGACGCGCGCCGCTCACGCGCGCCGCCACACGAGCAAGAGGTTGTTGGCGGGCATGGCGTGCGTCGCCTCGAGCGCGAGGTGCCGTTCGCGCGCGACTTCGTCGACCGCATCGACGTCGCGGACGCCCCAAGCCGGATTGCGCTCGCGGAGCGAACGGTCGAAGCGTTCGTTGCTTTCCGCCGTGTGCTCGCCGTGCACGCGGTACGGCCCGTACGTGACGAGGAGTCCGCCCGTGCGGAGCAGCCGACCGGCGAGACGGAACAAGCCGACGCAGGCTTCCCACGGCGCGATGTGGATCATGTTCGCGCAGAACACGGCGTCCGGCTCGAGCGGCGGGGGCGGCCCCGTCACGTCGAGCACGATGGGCGGCAAGAGGCGCGCCTCGCCGCGGAGCTCGACACGGCGAGCGAGCGTCGCGACGTGCTCCGGATCGTAGTCCGAAGGCTGAATCGTCCAACCCGGCAGCGCGTCCACGAAATGAACGGCGTGTTGACCGGTGGCGGACGCGACTTCGAGCAAGAATCCGCGCTCCGGCAGCACCCGCTCGAGCACCTCCGCGATCGGCTGCTTGTTGCGTTCGGGGGCGGGCCAGAGCGGCAAGCCATGCTCGTCCGTGGCGTCGTCGGCCATGCGCCGACCCTACACCCGGGCACGCCCGGCCGTCCGGCGACGAGACGGCGCGGCAGGGAGGCGCGTGGTCTAGCCGTGCTTTTGGCAGACGAAATTCATCACGCCGTCGTAGCGCTGGGTCACGTAGATGATGCGGAAGAGTCCGCCGAGCTCGTCGTGCAACGGCCCGAGCTTCGGGATCTCCGTGAACTGGCCGTAGTGGTCGCACCAGGCCGTCCCGTTTCCGTCGCGGGCGCGCGCCGAGATCTTCGCGGTGTCGACGAGCACGTTGAAGATGAAGAGGCCTTGGTCGTGGAGCAAGCGGCGCGCGTCGACGTACCAATGACTGCGCTGGCGCGCGGAGAGGTGCTGAAAAACGTTGGTCGAGATCACGTAGCTGAACGTGCCCTGCCAAGCGTCCATGAACGACGGCGGCACGTAGCCTTCGGCCGTGGCCTCCACGACGCCGTCGAAGCGCGGACACACGTCGACCGCGCAGTAAACGTGCTCGGTCGCGGTTTCGACGTAGCTCTTGAGCGAACCGAAGCCCGGCCCGATTTCGAGCACCTTCAAGCGGCGGTGCGCCGTCTCTTCGAGAAACGACGTGATCCCGAAGCTCTTCGCGAGGCGGAGATTCATGCGGTTGGCGTCGAGTCGCGTCTCGACGGCGTACGGCAGCTCACCGATTTCCGGAGCGACCATGACGTTGTGCACCGGATCGATGCCGAACAAACTGTCGCACACGCGCCAGAAGGCGCGGCAGTCGATGCGATCGGGCGACAAGCGCTCCACGAGCGCGGGCGTCGGCGACAAGCCGGGCCGCACGTCTCGGATCCAGCGGCCGTACGCCTCGAGATCGGTGAAGCCGAAATCTTCGACGAGAATGCGGCGAATCTCGTCGTCGCCGGCGCGCTCCGTCGCGGCGGGTTCCGCGCGCGTGACGGCCTCGACGCGCTCGAGCACCGAAGCGCCCGCGCTCGCCATGTGGCAGTTCTTGAACTTCCGGCCTGACCCGCAGTGACACGGGTCGTTTCTCCCGAGCTTCACGCGACAAAGGTGTCACTCTGCCGCCCCGCGATCAAAACACGATCTTTGCAGTTCGCAGTCCTGCTCGCGCTGAAGCGCGTTTGCATCACCCACTGAGAAAACCTTCATCGCTCTCGTGCCGCCGCAAGTTGGCTGCACGCGAGGACCGAAATGGAGATCTCTTTCAGCGCGACGGGCCACTCGCCGGCGAGGCCACCGAGGACTCGAACTCCGCAAGCACCTGTTCGAGCAACCCGAGCTGCTCCAACACGGTCGCGAGCTGGACGTAAGTCGCCGGCACTGTGGCAGGAGCGGACGGTCCGAGGCGCCCTACCGCTGCCGCCGCCTTTCCGAGTCGGGCGAGCGTTGCGGGCACCGCGCTCTCGGGTATTGAAACCTTCGCGCCACGATAGTTTGCGATGATCGAGCGGATTGCTCCGCTCAAGCGCTTCTCGTCCACACGACCTTCGGCGTCGAGGTAAGGGAGCTTCCAGGTCGCGCAATCCGCGGCGTCGCCCACGAACGCAAAGCAGTAGCAAGGCAGGCGATACTTGGGATGCGACAAGCGCGCCGATTCGGTGCGCACCGCGAGATTCAGCATCACCGGCGCGTCCTCGAAGGAACGGCTGGGCGGCTCGTCAGGCCGGCGGCGCCAAATGCCGTCGACACTTAACCAAAAAAGATCGGGAACGGGCGGCTCCGCGGAGCCCAACGAGATCAGGGAGCGCGCGCGAAGACCGCCTTCGTCGACGTCCGCCGCGTAGAACAGAACGCCGTCGGTCACGGCAACGCGCAAAATGCGCTGCTCGCTCGCGTAGCGGCGCGCCTGATCGAGCGCGGCTTCGAGCGCTTTCGGGCGACGCGTGAGGCTCTTCGGTCGTTTGACCTCGATCACGAGGTATTTGATACCGAGATTCGTGAGTACGATGTCCGCGAAACCGACCTGATTGTTCAGGTCCGATAGCTTCCAGTCGAGCACTTCCGTGAAGAGATCCTCGACGATGTTCTCGGCGACCTTCTCGGCGGCGTGACCGTGGCGCTCTTCCTGAGTGAGCCGGAGCTCTCTGCGGTCGCGGAAGCCTGGCCAGCGCTCGCGGATGCGTTCGGCGCACTTTCGGTACGAGGCGAGCGACTCCACTCCGCTCGAGAATAACAGACAGACGGGTTTCGTACCCGCCCGAGCTATTCGTCTTCGGGCTTTTCGAGCTGCTCGTAGGCGTCGCGTGCGGCTTCCGCGACCGGGAGCGCGCAGTCCCATTCGCCGTGCGTGGTCGCGTCGTCGATGGCGTGCTGATAGGCGTCGCGAGCTTGGCTCGTCTGCTTTTCGAGAACGTAGGTCTGCGCCAGACGGTAACTTGCCAGGAGGTAGAGTCGATTCTTCGGAGCGGGCGCTTGCACCGCTTGCTTGAGCGCTTCCTCGGCGAGCGGCAGCTTGGTCGGATCGGACGCCGCTTCGGCTTTGAAGAGCTCGGCGAACTCGAAATAAGCGAACGGCACGTACGGGGAGCCCGGCGCCTTCGAGATCAGATCGAAGTACGCCGCGCGTTCGGCCTGGCCGTCTTTCTTCTTGCGCGCGTCCTCGGCGGCACGCGCCAAGTCGCTACCGTCCACCGCCCCGGAGCCGGTGCTCGGAATGCCCTCGTTCAAGATGCGTTCGCGGCACGTCTCGAGGTCTTCGTGCTTCGTCGGGAGCGAGCTCGTGAGCTCGGCGTCGGTGGCGTCAATCGACTCCGTGGGTGCACTCGGCGCTTGCGCCGGCTTCTGACCCCCGCAGGCCGACGAGAGCAGCGCAGAGAAACCCAAGACCCACCGAAAGCGCCCATCGATTGTTGCCAGCATTGTTCCGCCTCGCAAGAAAACTTCAGCGAGAGGATAACACAGGCGGAGAGGCGAAGTCGCGTCTCCCGAGCTCCGTCGAGCGCGGGAGACGCGGACCTCTTCCTTTCATCCGGCTACGAAGTCGCGCCGACTCATTTCGTAACCACGCCGTAAACAATCACGACGGCGAACGCCAACAAGAACCACAGCGGCAAATACGATGTCGCGAGTGGTTGTTTGCGCGCTCGATCGAGCTCGGGGGCTCGATCCGTCGTCTCACGGCCGTCCGTCAGTTCGGTATCGGACATGGACCTATCCATTCTGTTCCTCGAACGAAGCGAGGAACGCGGGGTTATTGCCTCGAGAGTTCAGGACGAGCGTTCGCCCTGTCGGGGAGGCTCCCCGGAGTCCATGCGCGGAACGTGCCTTCGCCAGCGCACGACGCGAACACCGGAGCCGACACCGGCGACCCGTGTCTCGTCGAGCGCGTGGCGCGGCGCACGATCGACGTCGAGCGCGCGCCGCGGTGAAGTCAGAGGAGGGGCAGGCTCGGCCGCCGGCGCGACGATCGAAATGAGGGGCGCCGAGCGAACCAACGCTCGGCCCGCGTCCCGCGCCGGAACGAGCTCGACACTCGAGGTGCCGGCCGCGCGCACGGGCGCTCCGCCGCGCGGCAACGCGAGCGTGAATACGACGAGGCACGCGGCCGCGAAGAGCCATGCCAGGGCTCTTTTCACGGCAAAATCGCGCGCACTCCGCATGCGTCAGTGTAAACGCGGCGCGAGCCGTCGGCAAGCACGACGCGCGCGCGACCCGCCGACGTGCTCACGAAACTCCGCGCCAAGGCGGACTCGGCCTCGGCACGCTCGGATCGTCCGCGGTGCCGTTCGGCACCTCGTTTTGCTCGTCGGGCGCGAGAGCATGCTCGACGGAAGCCGGCGTGACGAACGCCGAGCTCACGGCGCCGCGCGCGTCGCGATATCGAGAACTTCGACTCGGCGAAAGCCGTTCGGGAAGCGCAGGAGATAGCTCTTGGCCGCGGCGCGCGCGTCCTCGACCCGTCCTTCGCGCACGAGCTCGACGACATGAAGGTATGCGTCGTCCTCCGCCAAGGGCGTCGCCGCCTGCGCCGAGCTCACCGGCGGCGCGGCCGTCGGAACTTCCGGCGCGCTCGCGACGGAAGCGGCTGCGCGGTGCGAGACGGGAGGCACCGGAGGGCGCCGTCGCGCTTCGGGCCGGTCGTTCGCGCTCGCTGCCGAGGAAGCCGTATCGCTCGCCTCCTCCGGCCTCGCGGGCGCAACCGGCTGCGTGACCGCGGGAGCGGCGCGCTCGAAGGACTCGCCCGCCGCAAGGGCGAGCGGCGGCCGATCGCGCAGCCGCAGGACGACGCGTCCCTGCGCGACGCGCACCGCCTCCGTGACGCCGCCGTGCGACGTCACGGTGAGCACGGTACCGACATCCTCGATTTCGCCGTCGGGGAGCAGGATGAACACGCGATCGGTCGGTGCGTGACGCTTGATCGTGAGCTCGAGCTCGCCCGTCTCGAGAGCAATCCGCACCTCGTGGGGGGCGCTCCGCCGGGACCACCGCGCGTCCGCGGACGCGACGACCTCGACCTTCGGCGGCTCCGCGGCGACGAGCGCCACCTTGGCGCGATGCCCGGCGGCGAAGCGCCACGCGGCGCCAGCTCCGAGGACGAGCAGTGCCGCCGCGAGCGACAGCGCGAGGCGCCGCGACGCCGGGCGATCTTGCGCGAAGAGCCACGCGTTGTGATCCGCGAGCACGCGCTGGCGGATCCGCCGGCCGGCGACGGCGTCGAGGCGAGGCGACGGCAAGCGGGCAAAATCCCGCGTGAGCTCGTCGAGCCTGCGCTGCTCTTCGGCGCAGGCGGCGCAGGTTTCGAGGTGACGGGCGAGACTCGCCGCGTCGCGTTCGCCGAGGCGTCCGTCACGGACGGCTTCGACTTCCCACGACCGCGGACAAGGCGGCGACGAGGCGTCCCGCGTCACGAGTCGTCCTCCTCGATCGAACGCCTGAGCTCGTTCCGCGCGTGATGCAGCCGCGTCCACACGGTGCCGATCGGAACGCCGAGCGCCTGAGCGATTTGCTCGCCGCTCAGACCTTCGACCTCGGCCAAGAGCAGCACGATGCGCTTGCGCTCGCTCATGCGCTCGAGAGCGCGCGCGAGCACGCTCAGCCGGTCGCGCGCGCCGAGCTGCCGCGCCGGATCCCACACCTCGGGCGGTTCCGTGGCCCGAAAGCGCGTGAGCGCGCGGCGCCAGCGCAAGAGTCCCCGCCGGTGCCGGTACGCGATGCGGGCGGCGATGCCGAGCAACCAGGGCAAGCACGTCTCGCGCCCGTCGAAGGAGCCCGCCGCTTTCGCCGCGGTGACGAACGTCGCGTGCAAGAGATCCTCCGCGTCGGGACGACTGCCGGTCGCACGGATGAGGAACGCGAGCACGTTCACGTGGTGCCGATCGTAAAGCACGCCGAGCGCGGCCACGTCGCCGTCGGCGAGCGCCGCGAGCGCCGCCGCGTCGGAAGGCGACGCGCGCTCTGCCGCACGCTCGGGCCGCTGCGCGCTCATCGCGTCCCCCAAATCACGCCGAGCGACAGCCCGCTCGTCCACGCGGGGAGCGGCGGCAAATTCGGATCGAGCTCTTTCTTGTGGAGCGCGCGGCGCGGCGACACCTCGAGGTCGCCTGCCGCGTAGAGGCGCACCCGCGACGAGGCGGGGCCGGACGCGCGAACCGTCGCGTCGATGCGCGCGTCGAGCGCGCTCGCGTCGATGCCGTCACTCGGGCCCGCGACCGGGCCGAACGCTTCCTCGCTTTCGAACACGACGGTCGGCCCGACGAGCAGGTCGGCGGCGACGCTCCCAGCTTGCACGCGCCGACCGACGCCCACGCCGACCGCGCCGGAATCCATATCGAACCCGTTCGGAGCCGGCGCCGAGACGAAACCGTCCGCGAATTCCCAGCGCGCATCGACGCCGAAGAGCCAACCGTCGTCGGCCAAGTCGGCGAAGGCGGCGACGCCGCCGCCGACCATGAGCGGACTGCCGCCGAGTCGCAACGATCCGCCGCCACCGAGCTCCATGCGGCTCGGCACGGGCGCGGGCGGCGCGGGCGCAGGTTCGTTCGGCGGCACTTCGCTCGCGTCGACGCGCGCTCGAGCTGCGATTTCGGGCGGCAAGACGACGAGCGCTTCGACGGTGCGCACGAGCTCGGCCGGATCGGTGAGCAGGCGCGACGCCGATCGACCGCCGCTCGTCACGTCGACGGAGACGCCGTTTTCAGCGCTGCGGATCACGACGCGCGCGCAGCCGTCCACGTGCTCGAGCTCGCGCAGGCGCGCGCGGAGCGCGGGGATCTCCGCCGCCCATTCCGGTTCGGAATCGAGCTCGAGATGAATGCTCGGCCCGGAGCACGGCTCCGCGCTCTCGGCGGCCGCGGCGCCGAAGGCGACACCGAGGACCGTGAGCACGCCGGCGACGATGAGGGGCGAGGACTGCAGCGAGATCGACACGCGTCAGTTTGTTCTCCAGGACCGCAACGAAGCTTCATCGAGAAAAAGACGACGATGAAGGTTTCGGCGGGTCACGGAGAATTGTGCTCCGTGATCACGGGCAGGGCGAGAAGCGTGCCGGCATTCGTGGCCGCGGCGATCGCCCTCGCCTACTTCGCGCTCGGCCTCGGCGCGCGCGAGTTCACGCTGCTCGAATCGCAGGATTTGGGGGTTGCCCACGATCTTTTTCGCTCGTTTCGCCTGAGCGTGGACCATTCCCCGCTTCATTTCGCTTTCTTGAACCTCTGGCTGCGCGTGGGCGGCGGCTCGATCGCGCTCGTGCGCTTGCCTTCGGCGCTGTTCGTCGCGGCGGCGACTGCGGTGGTCCATCGGCTGGCCGATCGCGTCGCGGGCGTCGCCGCGGCGGCGGGAGCAGCGCTCGTCTTCGCGACCAATCCCGAAGTCGTCGACCAAGCCCGCTCGCTCCGGCTCTACGGCCTCGGCATCCTGCTCTGCGCGCTGTGCCTCGAACGCGCTCACGCGTTCTTGCGCGAAGACGGTCGCGAACGGGCGCTCTTCGGTTTTCTCGCGAGCGCGCTGCTCGCGGTGCACACGCATCTTTTTTTGTGGTTGTGGGTCGCGCCGCTCGTCGCGTTGGTCGGTTACCGCGCGTTCAGCGAGCGCCGGCGCGCGGGGCCTCGCACCTTCGTCGTTTGGATCGTCGCGGGCGCGCTCGCGCTGCCGCAGGTCGTCC
>DATJXW010000137.1:0-69989 GCA_035499895.1 Polyangiaceae bacterium
GCGCAGGGCGTCGATCAAATGCCGCAGATTCGCGTGGTGCGGAGCCCAGTCGTAACGGCTGTAGCCGCCGCGTCCGAGCGCGTGTCCCCACACGAGCGCGCTCGCCGTGACGACGAGCGTCGTGACGAGCACGCATTCCCCGCGCGCGGAGCGGCGCGTTCCGGCGCCGTCGCTCTTCCACGCCTTGTCGCGGAGCGCGCCGCGGAGCCACGCCGAACCCGCTCCCGACGCCGCGACGAGCAGCAAGAGCGCGGCGCCGGCACCCGTCGTGCCGCCGAAAAAGACGAGCTCGAGCGCGACGAAGAGCGCTCCGAGCGCGGCGAACGTGACGCCCCGCCGGGGCACGCGCTCGAACCATCGCCGCATCGGTCCAGGTTCTACGCCATCCGCGCGACCCGACGCGAGCAAAGCGCACCGAGCGCCGTCGCTCTGCTAGAACTCCGGCCGACTGCGGCGCCGCCCGACGACGGTCGAAACACCGCGGTCGCCCACCGCCCGTGCTTTTTCGCCAGCTCTTCGATCAAACCTCGAGCACCTACACCTACTTGCTCGCCGATCCGCGGAGCGGAAAAGCCGTGCTCGTCGACTCGGTGTTCGAGCAGCACGCGCGCGACGCGGCGCTCGTGCGTGAGCTCGGGCTCGAGCTCGTCTACACGCTCGATACGCACTGTCACGCCGATCACGTCACCGGAGCGTGGCTGATGCGCGCCGCACTCGGCAGCAAGATTGCGCTCTCCGGAGCCTACGGCGCGAAGAACGTCGATCGGGTGCTCGCGCACGGCGAGGTCGTCCGGTTCGGCGACGCGGCGCTCGAAGTGCGCGCCACCCCCGGTCACACCGACGGTTGTCTTTCGTTCGTGACGCCGGCGCAGGATTTCGCCTTCACCGGGGACGCTCTCCTCGTGCGCGGCGCGGGTCGCACGGACTTTCAGGCCGGCGACGCGAATCGGCTGTTTCACTCGATTCGAGAACAGCTCTTCACGTTGCCCGACGCGTGCGCGGTCTACCCGGCGCACGACTACGAGGGCCGCACGTCGAGCAGTATCGGCGAGGAGCGTGCCTTCAATCCGCGTATCGGGGGCGACGCGCGCGAAGAGGATTTCGTCGGGTACATGAAGAACCTCGGGCTCCCTCACCCGAAGCAAATCGCCGTCGCCGTCCCCGCGAACCTGCGCTCGGGCGAGCCGGAAGACGGCCGCGCGCCGGCGCCGCCAGGGTGGGGCCCGGTCGTCGTCACGTACGCGGGCCTGCTCGAGATTGCGCCGACCTGGGTGGCGGCCCACCGCGCCGACGTTCACGTGCTCGACGTGCGCGATCGGAGCGAAACGCAGGGCGAGCTCGGCCGGCTCGAGGACTCTCGATTGATTCCACTCGACGAGCTGCGCGCGCGCCTCGCTGAAGTGCCCTCCGACAAGCCCGTCGTCGTCGTCTGCCAGACCGGCAAGCGCTCCGGCATGGCGAGCGTCGTCTTGCGCAAGGCGGGGTGGAGTCGAGTTGCGAACGTCGCGGGCGGCATGGTTCGCTGGCGAGAGCTCGGTCTGCCGAGTTGAGCTCGCGCCCCGCTCAGGGAACGTAGGCGCCGTAGCCCGCGGCGACGGCGTCCTGCGGGTGAAAGTCCCCGTTCGCTCCGTCGTTGAACGCGGGCTCACCCGACACCGAACCGCTCACGCAGCTCGCTTCGCTCGCGTCTCCGGAGACGAAGCTGTCGCTCACGTGCAGTGAAGCGACGCACGAGTTGACGACCGTGTTCGCGGGAGCGAACAGGTTTCCCGTCGCCGTGGCGGAGGGGGTGCCGTCGTCGAGGTTGAGCTCGGACCGATTGTCGCTCGTGGACTCCGCTCCGTCGTCCACGAAGGTGTTGTGCTCGATCGCCACGTTTTGTACCGAGTTTCCGACGAAGCGAATGGCCGAGTAGTAGTTCTGCCAAAAGACGTTGTTCCGAATCGTGACGCCGTCGATGGGTCCGGCGAAATTCGAGTCGACGTTGCCGTTGATCACCATGCCGTCCTGGTAGTCGCCGTGTCCGTTCGACTCGACGAGGTTGCGCTCGACCAGGATGTTCGTGAGCGTGAGCGACGAATCCTCGTAGTGCGTGTAGATCTGAATGCCGCGCGACGAGTTTGCGCGGATGACGCTGTTCCGAATCACGATGTCGTCCCCCGACGACAGGTAGATCCCGTGGTCGAGCGAGCCGCCCGACGCGCAATGGCCGAACTTCTCGATCAGACACGAGTCGATGACGACGTGCTCTTGCATCGGTGCGCTCGGATCGTCCTGACCCGGAACCTCGATGTGTCCGCCTTGCGAACCGTGCGCGCAGTCGCCGGTCAAAGTGAGGTGCGTGAGCGTGATGTCGCTCGCGAGCACCGTCACCGTGTCGTAGGCGCCCGTCTGCGTCACGTTCGAGATGTCGAGCGTCATGTTGGAGAGCACCATGTGATCCGACCCGACCTCGAACGTCGCGCGGCCTTGGATCACGACGCCGCTCCGCGACTCGCCCACCCAGACCACGGGAGCGTTCACCGAGCCTCCGCGCTCGAAATAGAGCGGCAGCGTGCTGCCCGTCTGCGCGTAAGTGCCGTCGTGCACGAAAAAGCACGTCGCGTCCGCGTCGCTCTCGCCGCGTGACGCACTCTCCATCTCGTCGAGCGTCGTGATGTCGACGCGCGTCGAGCCCGGTGGACATGCGCCCGGCGCGTCCGTCCACGTGCCGACCGTCACGGCGCCCGAGCCGTCGCCGCCGGCCGACGGCTCACCGGCGCTTCCCGTCTCCGTGCCGCTTCCGGCGTCCCCTGCGGCCGTCGACCCTCCGGCGCCGCCGCTCGCGCCGGCGTCGTCTCCGCCGTGTCCTCCGCCGCTGCTCTTTCCGGCATTGGCGGAGCTCGGCACGTGCCCCGCGGAACCCGAGCTCCCGCCTGTGGTCACCGCGCCGCCCGTGCCCGCGCCGTTGCCGCCGCGGGAATCACCGCCGGCCGTCGCGCCGTTCTCGCCGCCGGCGCTCCCGCTCGACATGGGGTTTTCTTTCGATTGGCAACTCGTCACGCCGAGCACGAACCCGAATGTGAGCTCGAGCAGCCGTGCGCGCATCGGTCCATGGTCGGCCGCCGCAGAGGTCCAGTCAATCTGCGCCGAAGGCGCCGAGCCGCGGTGATGCGTGGTGTCGCTGATTCGGCGCCGGCACGTGTGCCGTCCGCCCGGAGTCCAAATGTCCGCTCGGCGTGAGCAATGTATTCTTCGTTCGGCGCGCCTTCGAACGCGTGAACCTCGTCGGCTCGTCTAATTGCGCGAACCATGCTAACGACCACGTCAGCAGAGGAGAGGACCGCCTGAGCGCCGGGCTTGCCGTAGAGATCCTGCTGGTCGAGGACAGCGACACCGATCTGGAGCTGACGCTGCGCGCGCTCAAGAAAGCGAACGTAGCGAACGGCATCGAGGTCGTGCGCGACGGCGCGGAAGCGCTCGACTTCATTTTTTCGCGCGGCGCGTACGCGGGTCGCACTGCCGACAATCCACGCTTGGTGTTGCTCGATCTGAAGCTACCCAAAGTCGACGGCCTGGACGTTTTGCGGGCGATCAAGGGCGATCCCGCGACGAGCTCCATTCCCGTGGTCATCCTCACCTCGTCGCAGGAGCAGCAGGACGTCGTGAAGAGTTACAATCTGGGGGTCAACAGTTACATCGTGAAACCGGTGGACTTCGATGGCTTCATGGCAGCCGTGGTCGAGCTCGGCATGTATTGGATGCTGTTGAATCGCGCGCCGTCCCCCAGTCGATGAGCCGAACGCCGCGCGTCCTTCACGTCGAAGACGACTCCGGCGACGCCGAGATCGTGCTGCGGGAGCTCCGCCGCGGCGGGCTCGAGGTCGACGTCGTGCGCGTGCACGACGAGCCGAGCTTCCGTGAGGCGCTCTCGGTCGCGCCCGATCTCGTGATTTCCGACTACGCGCTGCCGGGCTTCGACGGCCTCAGCGCGCTCCGCTTGCTGAAGGCGCGCCACCCGGAGGTGCCCTTCATCCTCGTCTCGGGCGCGATCGGCGAGGACCTCGCCGTCGCGGCAATGCGCGAGGGCGCGGCGGATTACCTCTTGAAGGATCGGCTGTCGCGTTTGCCGACCGCGGTTCGCAGCGTGCTCGCGCAGGTCGAGCTCCGGCGCGAGAATCGTCAACTCGAAGAGCGGTTGCTCAGGGCGTCGCGGCTCGAGAGTCTCGGCCGGCTGGCGGCAGGGCTCGCTCACGACATGAACAACATCCTCTTGCCCATCATGATGGCCGAGCAGGTGTTGCGTGAGCACGTGACTCACCCCGACGCGCAGGAGCTCTTGCAGGCCATCGAGACCAGCACGCAGCGCGGCGCGCGCGTGCTCAAGCAGCTCTTGACCTTCGGGCGCGGCACCGGCGGGCAGCGCGTCTCGCTGCGTCCCGAACGCTCGATCGCGGAGATTCACGCGGTCTTGCGCGAGACGTTCCCGAAGAACATCGCCATCGAGACGCGGCTCGTGCACGCCGACGGCGTGGTGCTCGCCGACCCCACGCAGCTCCAGCAAATCCTGCTCAACCTGTGCGTCAACGCGCGGGACGCGATGCCCGGCGGCGGCAAGCTCGTGCTGACGCTCGAGCGCGCCGAGCTCTCGCCCGAGCAAGCGCGGAACAACCCCGGCAGCACCCCCGGGCCGCACGTGGTGCTCTCGGTCAGGGACGACGGCACCGGCATCGCTCCGGCCGACCTCGAGAAGATCTTCGACCCCTTCTTCACGACGAAGTCCTTGGCGCAGGGCACCGGGCTCGGGCTGTCGTCGGTGCTCGGCATCGTCCAGAGCTACGGCGGTTTCGTGCAGGTGGAGTCGGCGCTCGGCAAGGGTACGGAATTTCGGGTCTGGCTCCGCGAACACCTGGGGGACGCGATCGAGGAGCCGCACGCCGCGAGTCAGGGTCGGCCGAGCGGGCGCGGTCAACTCGTGCTCGTGGTCGACGACGAAGCGACGGTGCGTGACGTGCTCGGCGCGACCATCACGCGCTTCGGGTACCGCGTGTTGCCGATGGCGGACGGCTGGTCGGCGCTCCGGCAGCTCGACGAACGCGCGACGGAGGTGGCCGTCGTCGTCGCGGACGTCGCCATGCCCAAACTCGACGGTCTCGAGTTGGCCCGCGAGATTCGCAAGCGGCGCGGCGATCTGCCGCTCATCATCATGACCGCCGCGCTCACGCCCGAGAAGCGCGCCGGGTTCGCCGGGCTCGGCGTCGTGGACTTTTTGATCAAGCCGTTCCAGACGGAAGCGTTGCTCCGCAGCCTCGACCACGCGCTTTCCCCCGGACGCTCGCCGGCCTCCGCGGCACGGAGCCCATGACCGAGCCCGAGATCTCGTTGCGCGCGATCCTCGAGGCGTTGCCGCATTTCGTTTGGGCGGCGGACGCGAGCGGCAAACCGACTTACGTCGATCCACGATTGCTCGCATGGCTTTCCGCCGATTCCGCGGCGAACGCTCTCGAGGGTTGGTTCGCGCGCGTCCACCCCGACGATCGCGCCGTTGCGGAAGAGGTGTGGCGGAGGGCCGTGAGCGCGGGAGAAGAGCTCCGGATCGCCCACCGCTTGCGACGCCACGACGGGCACTACGTTTGGTTCGAAACGCGCGGACGCCCGCTCTTCGACGAGGACGGCGCCGTGCGGGGTTGGGTCGGCACCGTCGACGACATCAGCAGCGAGGCGGAGACGCGCCGGGCGCTCGAGGCCGAGCAAATCCGGCTGGCGAAGATGGCGGCCGCTTCGCCGCAGATGCTCTACTCCTTTCGGCGTGACCCGCTCGGGCACGCGACGTTCCCGTACGTGAGCCCGGCGTTCACGAAGCTGTTCCAGCTCGACGCCGAAGAGTTGACGCGCGACGGAGCCTCGTTTTTTCGGCTCGGAAATCCCGCGGACGTGCCCGCCCTTACGGCGTCCGTGGCCGAATCGGCTCGAACGCTCACGCTCTGGCGCCACGAATGGCGCGTGAACGCCCCCGACGTCGGCGAGATCTGGCTCGAGGCCCATTCGATGCCGGTGCGCGACCCCGACGGCAGCACGACCTGGCACGGGACGGTCTCGGACATCACCCACCGACGGCGCACCGAAGCCGAGATTCGTGAGCTCAACCAGAACCTCGAGCAACGCGTCGCGCAGCGCACCGAGGAGCTCGAGCTCGCCAATCGCGAGCTCGAGTCGTTCAGCTATTCCGTGTCGCACGATCTCCGCGAGCCGTTGCGCGCGGTGAACGGCTTCGCGCAGGCGCTGCTCGAGGATTTCGGGCCGGGCCTGCCGGACGACGCGCGGCACTTCGCGCAAAACATCCGCCAGGGCGCGCTGCGGATGGGACGCCTCATCGACGACTTGCTCGCTTTTTCGCGCCTGACGCGGCAGCCGCTCGTACGGCGCACCGTCAACGTGCGGCGTTTGGTGGAAGGGTGCATCAAGACGCTCACGCCCGTGGGCTCACCCGCGAAAGTGACGCTCGGCGAGCTCGTGGACTGCGAGGCCGATCCGGGGCTCCTCGAGCAGGTGTTCACGAACCTCGTGAGCAATGCCTTCAAGTATTCACGCAAGCGCGACTTGCCCGAGATCGGCGTCGAATCCCAGCGTGACGCGGCCGGGCGCGTCGTCTACGCGGTGCGCGACAACGGCACGGGTTTCGACATGAAGTACGCGGGCAAGCTCTTCAACGTCTTCCAGCGCCTCCACCGTGCGAGCGAATTCGAGGGCACCGGCGTCGGCCTCGCGATCGTCAACCGCATCGTCACGCGCCACGGCGGTCGCGTTTGGGTGCAAGCCGCCCCCGACCAGGGCGCGACCTTCTTTTTCACGCTCGCCGGTGGACACGAGCCCCCGCCGGTCTGACCTCCGTCGGACCGTTCGAGGCCCACCCAAGCTCGCTCGGGTACATCGAAACGAGAAAGCACCGAGGCGACAGACCACGCCGGGAGCGTCCCCGCAGCCGGGCGGATATTGCCGCGACATGCCGCGGCAATCGCGGCGGGGCCATCGTCACGGCGTTCCGATGAGTCGTGGCGCAGCAGAGCCTCGGGTCGTGATTGTCGGAGGCGGCTTCGGCGGGCTGTACCTCGCGCGCGCGTTGGCGAAAGAGCGCGTCCAATTGACGCTGGTGGATCGGCGAAACCACCACCTGTTTCAACCACTTCTCTATCAAGTTGCGACCGCCGCCCTCAATCCGAGCGACATTGCCGTCCCGATTCGGCGCATTCTCCGCGGACAAAAGAACGTCGAGGTGTTGTTGGCGGAGGCGCGCGGGGTCGATTGGGGCACGCGGAAGCTCATCCTCGACGAAGGCCAGATCGGTTTCGATTATCTGGTGGTGGCGACCGGCGCGCGTCACTCGTATTTCGGACACAGCGAGTGGATGGCGGCGGCGCCCGGTTTGAAGAGCATCGGCGATGCGGTCGAGATCAGGCGGCGGGTGCTCTCGGCGTTCGAACAAGCCGAGCGCGAACCCGATCCCGACAAACGACGAGCGTGGCTCACGTTCGTGGTCGTCGGTGCCGGTCCGACGGGAGTGGAGCTCTCGGGCGCGCTCTGCGAGATCGCGCAGCATGCCCTTGCGAGGGACTTCAAGCACATCAACCCAGCGCAGGCGCACGTCATTTTGCTCGAGGGCTCGGCGCGCGTGCTGCCGCCGTACGTGCCCGAGCTCTCGGAGAAGGCACGTCTGCAGCTCGTCAAACTCGGTGTCGACGTGCGCACGGGCCAAACGGTCACCGCGATCGACGGCGAAGGCGTCAACGTCGGCGCCACGCGCATCGCGACGCGAACCGTCCTTTGGGCGGCGGGCGTGATGGGCTCGGGGTTCGCTCGCGCGCTGTCCGTCCCGCTCGACCGCGCTCAGCGCATCGTCGTGCAGGACGACCTCACGATCGCCGGGCACCCGGGCGCCTTCGCCATCGGAGACGTGGCGAGTCTCACGCAGGGCGGCGTGCTCGTGCCGGGTGTCGCGCCCGCGGCGGTGCAGGAAGCGCGGCACACGGCCCGCAACATCCTGCGCGCGATGCACGGCGAGCCGCTGGTTCCGTTCCGATATCGGAACAAGGGTTCGCTCGCCACGATCGGTCGCTCCGCGGCGGTGGCGGACCTCACCAAGGTCAAGCTCTCCGGGCCTCTCGCCTGGCTCGCGTGGCTATTTCTCCACCTGTTCTTTCTGGTGGGGTTTCGCAATCGCGTGTTCGTCCTCTTCGAGTGGATTTGGTCGTTCGTCTCCTACGACCGCGGGGCCCGGCTCATCACCGGGCCTCTCTACCGCCATCCGACGCAGCCCCGCGCCGAACGCCCACCACCGTCCCTGTCGCCGACGGACCCCGCGCCCGTCGCGAGCCAGCGTTCCGCCACGCCAGGGTAGTCCTCGTCGCGGGCCGTCCCGCACTCACGGTCGAACGCAGATCCCGGGATGCGTCAGCGCGTCGCGTAGCTTCGTGTCGTCGAGCGGCAGCGGGAGCAGGCGGGGGTGGACCACGGTGCCGTTCAGCGTCCAGCTGAAAGCGCCGAACTCGGCTTTGAGACAGACGCCGTCCGAGCTCGACGGGAAGTCGAGGAACACGCGTGGGAACAAGAGCCACGCAATCGTGAACTCGCCGTCCGACGACTGGTAGTAAATGCCCATGCCGGCCTCGGCGCAGAGGAGCAAGCTCGCGAGCCAGGCGAGGGCGGTGACGCCCGCGAGGCGCCCGAGCTTCGCTTCACGCCGAAAGGCTGCACGAAGAACCGTGAGCACCGCGAGGCCGACGCCGAGCACCACCGGCACGAGCGCCCACGGCCACGCATACGACGCCACCGAGTAACGCGACGTCCCGACGTAGCAAGAGTTGACGTCGCGCTCGAACCAGAAAACGGTCGTGTCCGACACCGCGATGACGAGCGCCGCGCCACAGCCGAGCCAGCGAAGGATCTTCACGCCACGCGCTCCGAAGCATACGCGGGTGCACGGCACCGCGCGACCCGGACGCTACGCGGGAGTCGTGCTGACGCTCCTCGCGTGCGGTCCGGCCGAGCAAAGGCCGGCCCGGAGCGTCCAGGGGCGGCCGCTCGACACGGCGGTCCCCGCTCCCTCGGCGACATCCGCGCTGCCGCCGTCCGTCAGAACCGCGCCCGGTTGCGCCGGCGGCCCCACACGCGTCGTCGTGAACACCCTCGAGCCCGGTGGACTCCTGGTTTGGAACGCGACCGGCACGGCGCTCGCCGTCGGTCGCTACGCGGGGCGGTCATTTTGGCCGCTGGCGTCGTCGCGCAAGGAGGACCAATGGGGCTCGGTTGCGGTGGTCGACCTCGCGACTCGACAGGTCCGCCGCGCACCGGCGCACGGCGTCGCGCGCGCCCTCGCGCAGAGCGACGGGTTCGTCATCGCCGCGGACACGAAGGTCGTCATCACCAAGGACGGGCGGCTGAGCCCCGGGGCCGACGCACCCGCCGAGGCCTCGAACGCGCTCGAGCCGCCGGCCGTCCCCCCGCGCACCGTCCAAGCGATCAAGGCGCGCATCCCGGAAGTCGCCGGAAGTCCGAGCGCGGCGTGGGCCACGAACGAGCGCGGCGATCGCAGCGCGGTCGGTACGGACAAGCTCGTGCGCATCGTGCCGGCGCGGAGCGAGCAGCCGACGCAGGTCGTGAGTTTGCCGGACACGGTGCTCGCCCTCGCTTTCCGGCCTGGATCGACCGATCTTGCGGCAGCCACGACGACATCGGTCGTGCTCGTGCACGAGACCGGCGCCACCGAGCTCATCGCGACACGCGTAGCGGAGCCCCCACAATGGAGCGCCGCCGTTTCGCCCACCGGGCGCACGCTGGCCGTTCACCTCGGCGGGCAGGTCGTCGCGCGGTCGCTCGTCGACGGCAGTGCGTACCCGACGTTCTCGCTCGACGGACCGAGCACCGGCTCGTACGAAGGGCTCGTCTTGCCGAGTGACATCGAGGTCACGCTGCCGCAGCCGTTCGGCAAGTCGAGGGAAGCGTGGACACTCGCGAACTCGGCCGTGCGAACGGTACCGGGCGCGCTGAGCCCCGACCGCTCGATCGGCGCGTTCGTCGACGGCGCCGGCGTTCGCCTCGAATCGAAAGCCGGCACGGTGCGCCTCGCGCCTGAGCGCCGCGCCGAGCCCGAAAGTCCGACGCTGCTGGCCTTGGCGTTTCGCCCGGACTCGCAAGCGCTGTTGCTGATGGAGACGCTGAATCTCCCGCGCAGCGCCGGCGGGCGGGTCAGCGCTTTTGCGGTGAGCGACGGGAGGCTGCTCTGGTCCGAGGACGTCGACGAGCCCAACGCGATGACACCCACCGCGCGCGGAGTGATCACGGAGAGCAGCGTCGTCGAGCGCTTCGAGGACGGCAGGAACGTCTTTTCGGTGGGGCGTGCGCCGTACGCCTATTCGCCCGAACGCGACTTGCTTGCGGTCGTGGACGGACGACGTCTCGATCTGGTGGGTCGAGGCGGGGCCCCGCTCGTCTGGCGCCTGCCGTTCCCCGAAAAAGTCGTGTCACTCGCGTTTGATGCCGGGGGCCAGCGCCTGGCACTCGGCACGAAGCGAGGCCTGCACGTGCTCGACGTGGGGACGCTGCGCGAAGTCGTGAGCACCGAGCTCACCGCGGAGACGGAAGCGCTCGGCTTTCGCGGCGATCTCGCGATCGTGCGCCGTGTTTCAGCGGACGCGCCGGAGCGCTCCTTCGCGCTGGTCGACGTGCGCTCGGGGGCGAGCCTGACCTTCGGTTTCGTGCTCACCACGAGTGCGGCGCCCGCCCTGTTCGCGAGCTCGTCGAACGGCTGGGTCGACGCGGACCCTGCCGTGCTCGCCGCGCTCCGCGACGCAGACCACCCCGACGTTCCCGTGCCGGCGGCTTGCGTGCGCCCTGGCCTCTTGCGCGAGTGGTTGGAAGGACCCGGCTGAGCCTGGCAACCCCTCTTCATCTCGCAGCCCCGAAAGGCTCCAGAGTCGTTGCGCGCCCGGGAAGATTCGAACTTCCGACACCCGGTTCCGTAGACCGGTGCTCTATCCAGCTGAGCTACGGGCGCTCGCGAAGGCGGCGACTCATAGCACAGGCGGCTCCGTTCTCATCCCCGTCGCGCAGAGGACATCGTCGGAACGGGCGGCCAGGCGTCCGAGGTGGGCCCTCCACCCACCGTTTGCCGTTCATGCGCCGCAAATCCGAGAGCGGCGGAATTTTGTCCGCAACTTTTTCAGGGTGTGGGCGTGGGTCTGACACTGAAGCCAGGGGCGACCCCTTCCGCCCCTCTCGATGGGCCATGCCGGTTAGACCCTAACTGCGGAAACAATTTGGTCTTTCCGCTTCGTTTGTTCGGGTGGCACGGACCCTGCTAAACCCCCGGCACTTATCGAGGCCACGCGGCTTCGTCACTTTCTCGCTCTCGCTAGCGAGATCTTTTAGAGAGACACCGCTGGAACGATGCCTCTCTCTCTTCAGCTTCCTTAATTTTCGCTTTCTTTTCGCTTACTTGTACTAACTGGTGGATTCTTCAGGGCCTGATGGGTGCAGCCGTCAGGCCTTTTTCAATTTTAGCGCTTTAGAAGCCGCTTGGGTAGCCCCCTCCTGGGGGCTTTGGCGTGCGCTTGCCACGCTCTGAGACACAACGCGCGAGCCCGCCCCGACCATCCCGAACTCCAAACAAGCTGCTCTTCAGGGACCGGGCGAAGCAGTGCGGGGCACTCCGAAGAGGTCGTCGGCGACGCCCTCGCTGTGACAGCGGCGACACCCGACCGTAGTGCTGCGTCCGGGCTCGTCCGGCTCGAGGTCGCTCCCGTCCGGTCGGCAGGTCTCGAACTGCCACACGCCGCGCGCCTTCTCCATGACGTAGACCGGTCCGGGGACGCCCGGGGCTCGCTCGTGAAAGAGCGCGACGACCGTTCCGTCGGGGAGCTCGGTGTCTCGAACCAAATGCTCGTAGGCCGAGTGCGCTTCGGGGTTCGTGCGAACGACGCCGAGCGCGCCGGCACCGACGTGCCCGACGTTCGGGAAGGACGCGCCGACCACGGGCCAGCGCTCCACTTCCGCAAAGCGCGGCCAAACCACGCGCGGCTTCGGAGGCGGTTGCGTCACGGGAGGCCGAACGGCGTGGTGCTGCTCCGCGCTGCACGCGGCGCCTGCGAGGATGAAGCTCAGTAACCAGGCGCGCACGTGTGCCCCGGCTGCGCCGATAGCTCGCGCATGGTACCACGACCTCGTGTTTTTGCGCGTGCACGCCGCGTCTGCTCTCGCGCTGCTCGCTCTGAACGCGAGCGCGTGCTCGGGTTCGAGCGGCGCCGCGCCCGTTGCGATCACGCCCGGCGCGGTTGCGTCGGCGGAGCGCCAAGCCTCGAGCCCGCCGCTCGCGAGCTCGGCACACGCCGCGGCGGAGTCGCCGTCGGATGCGGGGCCCGGCTGGCTCGGAGTGGAAGTGGCTCCGCCGGAAACCGGTCAGGGCGGCGTCCTCGTGAAGAGCGTGATGACCCATTCGCCCGCCGAGAACGCCGGCATCCTCGCGGGGGATCGCATCTTGCGCCTCGGCACCGAAACGATGACGCGCCCGCAAGACATCGTGCGCGTGGTGAGCTCGCGGCACGGCGGTGACAGGCTCGGAGTCGCGCTCGTTCGTGAAGGGGTCGAGCGGTTGATCCCGGTCGTGCTCGTGCCGCGGCCCGATCCGGACGACATGCTGAAGCTCGAGCTCGGCGACGGCCCGGCTCCCGCGTGGCGTCCGCTCGCGACCGTGCGCGGCAGCGTGCCGGCGACGCTCGCCGAGCTCAAAGGGCGCGTCGTCGTGATGGAGTTCTGGGCGTCGTGGTGCTTGCCGTGCCGCATGTCCGCGCCGAGGCTCAGCGCCTGGCAGAATCGTTACGGCGCGCAAGGGTTGACCGTGATCGGCATCACGATGGATTCGCCCGAAGTGGCACTGCAGGCGAGCGTCGAGATGGGGATGGACTACGCCGTGCTTTCCGATCCCGACGGGGAGACGACGCGCGAGTACAAGGCGTTCGCGCTCCCGACCCTGTTCGTCATCGACCGTGAAGGAAACATCCGCGAGGCGATGGTCGGTTACTCGTCGGCAGGCCTCGAAAAGGCGGAAAACACGCTGCGCGGGCTTTTGGCGCTCGGGCCCTGAACCCGGATACTATGGCGGGATGGACGACGCGAAGCTGAGGCAGCTCGCCGAACGTGCCGCCCGGGGCGGGGCGCCCAAATACCATCAGAAGAACAAAGAGCAGAACAAGCTCTTCGCTCGCGAGCGTATCGCGCTCCTGGTCGACAAGGATTCGTTCGTCGAAGACGGCTTGCTCGCGCGCGCCGACGCCGGCGACGAGCTCCCCGCGGACGGCGTCGTGACCGGCACCGCGTGCATCGACGGACGGCCGGTCGCGATCATGGCGAACGACTCGACGGTGAAAGCCGGCTCGTGGGGCAAGCTCACCGTCGAGAAAATCCTGCGCATTCAGGAGCGCGCCGACAAACTCTCGTGTCCGCTCTTTTATCTGGTCGACTCGGCGGGCGCGCGCATCACCGATCAGGCCGAGATGTTTCCGGGGCGGCGCGGCGCCGGGCGCATTTTCTACAACCAAGTCGCGCTGAGCGGCCGCATCCCGCAGATTTGCCTGTTGTTCGGGCCGTCGGCGGCGGGCGGCGCCTACATCCCCGCGTTCTGCGACGTGGTCGTGATGGTCGACGGCAACGCGAGCATGTACCTGGGCTCGCCGCGCATGGCCGAGATGGTGATCGGCGAGAAGGTGACGCTCGAGGAGATGGGCGGCGCGAAGATGCACACGAGCGTCTCGGGCTGCGGAGACGTGCTCGTCGCGACCGAGGAGCAGGCGCTCGCGTTCGGGCGCGACTACCTCGCGTACATGCCGCAGCACTCCGAATCGGAGCCGCCGAGCACGTGGGTGCGACCGCCGAAGCCGGGCGCGCCGCCGCTCGAGAAAGTCATCGTCGCCGACGAGAACAAGCCGTTCGACATGCGCCAGGTGATCGACGCGCTCGTCGACGACTCGAGCTTGCTCGAGCTCAAGGCGCGGTTCGCGAAGGAGCTCATCACGGGCTTTGCGCGCATCGAAGGGCGCCCGGTCGGCATCGTCGCGAACCAGCCGAAGCATCTCGGCGGCGTCCTGTTCGTCGACAGCGCGGACAAGGCGGCGCGCTTCATTTGGCTCTGCGACGCGTTCAATCTACCTCTGGTTTTTTTGGCGGACGTGCCGGGCTTCATGATCGGAACCAAGGTCGAGCGCCAGGGCATCATCCGCGCCGGCGCGAAGATGGTCGCGGCGGTGAGCGAGGCGACCGTGCCGAAGATCAGCGTCGTCGTGCGCAAGGCGTACGGCGCCGGCCTCTACGCGATGTGCGGGCCGGCGTTCGAACCGGAGGCGTGTCTCGCGCTGCCGACGGCCTCGATCGCGGTGATGGGCGCGCAGGCGGCGGTGAACGCGGTGCACTACAACCGCATCCAGGCCGTTCCGGAGGGGCCCGAACGCGAGGCGCTGGTGCAAAAGCTGCGCGACGAGTATCGCGAGGACGTGAGTCTCGAAAAGCTCGCGAGCGAGCTCGTGGTCGACGCGGTCGTGCCGTTCGACGCACTCCGGCGCGAGGTCGTGGCGCGGCTCGCGAACGCGGGCGCACGCCGCACGCCGCGCATCGCGCGCAAGCACCTCGTGCCGCCGATGTGATCATGCGCCGCCGTTTCACGCGCTGCTCGAGTTTTTGCTTCGGCGCGGCGCTCGCGTCCGCCTTGACGATCGCCGGGCCCGCGCGTTCCGCGATCGATCTCGGCGCGCTCGCGCGGAGCGGCGGCGGCGTGCTCCCGAACGCCGTGGGCGCACGGGCGAGCACGGTCGTGGAGCTTGCGCCCGGTGCGGCCGCGCCGCCCGGCTTCGTGCGCATCGGCGCGACGCCGTCCGGTTCGACCATCGGCACGCTCGATCTCGGCGCGGAGCGACTCTTCGCCCTCGCGACGGCGCGGCCCGAGCTCTCGCTCGCGTGGTCGCCGCCGCTCCGTCTCTTGCTCGACCGCGCGGACGGGCTCACGCACGCGTCGAGCTTCCGCAACCAGACGGGCCTCACCGGCAAGGGCGTCGTGCTCGGCATCGTCGACACCGGAGTCGATCCGACTCACGCGGACCTCCGGGACGCGAACGGCAAGACCCGCATCCTCTGGTGGCTCGATTTTTCGCGTGAACGCGCGAACCTCTACCCGGATCTGGAGGACGAGCTCGGCTGTCGTACCGATCCGAACGACACGAACGGCGTGCCGTGCGCCGTGCTCGCCGGCAGCGACGTCGACGCGCTCATCGCCGACGACGACCCCACGAACGATCCGCGCGATTTCGGCGGTCACGGCACGCACGTCGCGTCGCTCGCGGGCGGCACCGGCCTGTCGAACTCGACGCCGCGCTACGTCGGCGTGGCGCCCGAGGCGAGCTACATCATCGCCCGCGTCGCGCGCAAAGGCGGCGGCATCTACGACACCGACGTGCTCAAAGCCGCGAAGTTCGTGTTCGACCAGTCGGACGCCCTCGGCATGCCGGCCGTCGTGAACCTGAGCCTCGGCAGCGACTTCGGCGGACACGACGGCTCGACGCCGGCCGAGCTCGGGCTCGAGAGCCTGGTCGGATCGGACTACCCGGGGCGCGCGATCGTGGTTGCCGCCGGCAACAGCGCCGGACTTTACCTGGGTAGCGGCAGCGGCGTGCCGGACCCGCTCGGCGTGCACACCGAGCTCCACGTCGCCGACGGCGCGACCGCGCTCGTGCCCATCATCACGCCGCCGACGAGTCCCGGCGTGACCGAAGGCACGGTGTACCTCTGGCTCACGTTGCGGCCCGGCGACCACCTGAAGCTCGGCGTCGACGACCGCGCGGGCACCGTCATCGCGCCGCTCGAGCCCGGCAAAGAAACGGTCGTGCAGAAGGATCAGGTGCAAGTGACCGTGGTGAACGGCGTCACGAGCAGCGACGGCCCGATCCCGCCGGGCTCGTACTCCGCGGTCGCGATCATCGACGGGACTTGGAGCAGCGACGAGGTGTTCGCGCTCCGGCTCGAGGGGCTCGCGTCGGCGCGCATCTGGGTCGAGGGTGACGGCGCGTTGAGTCCGGAGACGAGCGTGGGGCCGCTGCTCCCGCGCGCGCAAAAGGAGGGGACCATCAACGTGCCGGCGTCGGCGCCGGACTTGATCGCCGTCGGCGCGACGGTCAACCGCACCGATTGGCCCGACTACGCGGGTGAGACCGTGTCGCTCGAGGGGCTCGGACCGCCGGAGTTCGCGCCGCAAGACACGCCGGCGTATTTTTCGTCGGCGGGGCCGAACGCGCTCGGCGCGCTCAAGCCGGATCTGGTCGCGCCGGGCGCGAACGTCGTCGGCGCCATGGCGGCGGACGCGGATCCGCGCGGCGCGGGCAGCGGCGGTCTCTTCGACGACATGGGGCTCTGCGACACGCTCGGCTTCGCGACGGATTGCTTCGTGGTGGACGACGCGCACGCCGTGACGGGCGGCACGTCGATGTCGGCGCCGATGGTGACGGGCGCGGTCGCGCTGCTCTTCGAGCGCGATCCGACGCTCAATCAAGCCGAGGTGAAGGCGCTGCTCCAGTCCGGCGCGCGCCGGATCCAGAGCGGCTCGGTGCCGGAGCAGCTCGGCGCGGGCGCGCTGGATCTCGAACGCACGCTCGAAGCGCTCGACGAAGGCGATCTCGAACGCACGCCGGGCAGCGGCAGCGAGCTCCTCGTCTCGGAGTCGTACGCGCATCCGGACCCGACGTGGCCGCTCACCGGACTCCTCGAGCTCCGCGACGACGCGGGTGAAGTGGTGGACGGCTTCGACGTGTCGAGGCTCTCGCTCGTCGCGGGCGGCGCGACGACGCTCGAGCCGCTCACGCGGCTTGCGCCGGGGCTCTGGCAATTCGCGGTGGCGGCGCCGAGCGGCAGCGGCGGACGCACGCTGACGCTCGCGGCGACGTTCGACGGCGAAACGGTCGCCGGCGTCACGGTGCCGATCGCGGTCGACCAAGCCGACGCGGCCACGTTGCCCTCGGCGCGCGGCGGTTGTTCGCTCGTGCCCGCGGGCTCTGGCGCGCCGCACGGCGAGTGGGCTGCGTGGTGCGCGGTGTTCGCGGCGTTCGGCGTCGCGCGGCGCCGTCGACTCCGCGAGCCCGAGACGCATTAGGGGTGTCCTTGATTTCTCGAGCTCGCAAGGCGGCGCGGGCGGTGGGTTTGCGGCTCGAGAGTTTGTCTATACAGGTTGATTGTATAGACAAATCACCACGCCCGCGGCCCGTCCACGGGGGAAGAGCGTCGCGACTGATTTTCGAGCCGTCGGCGAGCACGGGCAAGGTTGGACGAGCGCGAATTGGACGAGCGCGAAGTGGTTGCGGGCCGTCTTCTCGTAGCGGGTAGCTACGGCTCGGAAGCGCTTGAGGTCGTGGAAGAACTAGAGCGGCCTTCACTGCCGTAGCACGTGAAAGTGATGAAAAAGGCCCCCACGCCGCGCGGAGCCGGCGCGGCGCGCCGCGGCTCGTCACAACAAAAAAGGAAGGAACATCTTGGTTCGCTTGCGATACGCGGCGTACTGCTCGGGGAACTGCGCGAGCATGTCGCGCTCTTCGCGGGCGGCGCTGTACGCGAAGTAGGCGACGGCGGTGACGAGAACGAACGTGAAGAACGGCACGACGAGCGCGGTGCCGAGCATCGTCACGAACATGCCGCCGTAGATCGGGTGGCGCACGAACGCGTAGGGGCCGCGCGTGACGAGCTCGGGGTCGACGCGGAGCGACATCGGCATGCCCCAGTTTTTCCCGATCGCGTAGCGGGCCCACATCATGAACGCGATGCCGGCGTCGCAGAGCACGCAGCCGACGAGGGCGGCTGGGCCGGTCGTCTGCTTCAGCGCCGTGAGCTCGTGGCGGCGAAACAAGGCGAAGACGACGAGCACGAACGCGAGGCGCGCGCCCGTGCTCGTGAAGCGACCGAGCGGGCGGCTCGGTTTGGCGCGGAGCGCCGCGATGCGCCAGACGAGCGAGAAGACGATCCAGCTCGCGAGCACGACGGCCGAGTACGGGGTCACGCTTCAGAGCTCCACCAGGTAGAGCGACGCGGCGTGCGGCTCGAACGGAGCCACGTCGGGATCGAACGGGTGATCGGCGTCGACGCGTTCGAGGTGCGCGCCCGCGACGATGACGGCGCGCGCGTCGTGGACGTTCGCGAGCCGTGCTTCGGATTCCGTCGCTCGCTCCTGGAACGGCACGCGCAGGCGCGAAAGCTCGCCGCTCGCGCCGACTTCGACGAGCTCCCATTGAAACTCCGCGGGCGGTTCCCACGCGACCTGGACGCCGAGCGAGAAACCCTGCGGCGCGCCGGCGAGGTCGAGCCAGACGAGCACGGCGCCCGTCGGCTCGATGGGCGTGAGGCGGACGCGCCGCGGCAGCGTCGAAAACGGGATGACCCAGTCGAAGCTCGGTGTGCCGAAGAAGCCGGACCACGCGAGCGTCGGCAAGTGCCGGCCGTCCTCGCGCTCGCCGACGAAGGCGCGGGCGACGGCGAAGTCGCCGAGGAGCTCGGCCATGGGCGCTTGGCCCGGACCGAGCGTGTGGCGGAGCACGTCGAACCAGTCGGGATCGTTGTGCCAGGTGGGGCTGCCGGGCGGCGTGGTTTGCGCCGACGCCGAGAGGAGCGCGGTGGCGAAGTCGAGCGGCCCGCCCGCGCCGAGCCGTTGCTCGAGGTATTCGAGAAAGATCGCGTGACCCTCGCTCGTCGGCGCGAGATCGCGCGCCGCGATCGCCTCGCTCGGACGCCGCTGCACGCGATCGATCGCCTCGAAGTCGAAGCTCGTCGGCTCACCGACGATCCACCAGAGCTCGGTCGCGAAGGCTCGCCGCACGTCGGGCGTTTCGCCGGGGTCGAGCGCGAGCGCGAGCGCCTCGCCGACACACAGCGTCGCGGCGCGTTCGAGCAGCGGCTTCGGATCGGCCATCGCCGTGCAGAAGCCCGACGCGCGATCGAAGCCGCCCGGTCGCGGCAGATCGGGATAGACGTGGACGCGATCGTAGTCGGCCGTGACGCGGTCACTCGGAAGAAGGTAGAGGTCGAGGGCGTCCGAGCCGCCGCGCCCCTCGTCGCCGAGCGGCGCCGGCAGGCCGAGCCCCACCGTCATGCGCGCGTAGGCGAGCTCCAGGGCGTCGAGCGCGTCGAGCATGACCGCGGGCGGCGTGCCTCGAAAGCCGTGCACGCACACCGGGCACGTGGGTGAGCAGACGCGGTCGCCGCCGGTCGGTCGGTCGCGCGTCTCCACGGCCGCTCCGACTGGAAGGCGCGGATCCGTTTCGACGACGTGCGGCGGCCGGTCGGGCGTGCCGCCGAGGAGGAGCGGCGGCTCGCTCGGGTCGGCGAGCGCGCACGGCGTCGCGAGTCCGACGGCGAGCGCCGTCAGGGCCGCACGAGCTCGGCCGAATTTGACACTCTCGGCGGCTCGGGCCCTATACTGCCGACGGAGCCTTTGCGCTCGAGCCATGGGTACGCCGCGCTTCGATCCGACGCACTCGCTAGAATTCAACCTCGACCGAGGCAGCGTCAAGCTCAGCGGCTCGCTCGAGCGCGTGCTCTTGCCGGCCGACGCGCTCGCGGCCCTCTTGCGCGGCGCCGACGGCGAGGCGCGGCGTGACTTCGCGCGCCGGCTCGGCACCGAGGCCGGCCGTCGCGTCGCCGAACGTCTCGACGGCAGCGCGACGCCCGAAGCCGTCGCCGAGCACCTCGGCGGGGAGCTCGCGCTCATGGGGTTCGGCTCGCTCGGCTTCGAGCGCTGGGGTCGCGTGCTCGTCGTCGCGGTGCACGGCTCGCCTCTCCGCGCCGAGGGCGACGAAATCCTCGCCGGCATCCTCGAGGGTGCGCTGCAGCGTGCTTTCGGTCGCAGCACCGGCGTCGTGCCGCTCCAGCGCGACGACTCGCTCGTGCGGCTTTTGGTCGTGAGCGCCGGCGCCGCCGAACGCGTGCGCGGTTGGCTCGGCTCGGGGACGAACTGGGGCGAAGCGCTCGCGCGCTTGAACGCGGGTGGAGGCGAGTCGTGAGCGGCGTGCGTCTGCAGAAGCTCGAAGCGTTGCTCGCTCGCGTGCGAAAGAATCGCACGGCGGCGCCCGTGCGCGCCGGCGCGCTCGTCACGGCGTCCGCGCCTGCCGCGCTCTCGGTCGCACCGGTTCCGATCACGCCGCCGACTCCGAAAGCGCCTTCCGTCGCCGCGTCGGCACCGCCCGCGCGCGTCGAGCCGCCGCGCGCCGTCGCTTCCGTGCCCATCGAGCCGCCGCGCGTCGAGCCGCCGCCGTACATCGAGCCGCCTCCGCGCATCGAGCCGCCGCCGCGCATCGATGCGCCGGCTTCGGTCGCGCCGCCCGTCGAGCCGCCGCCGCCCATCACGACACCGTCGTGGCAACCCGAGCCCGGCTCCGCCGTGCAGGCGCGTCCGACGAGCGTGCCGCCGATGGAGATCAGCGACGAAGACCTGCTCGAGGTCTCGACGTTGCCGCCCGAGGCCGATCAGCGCGCCGCCGAAGCCGACTCGCCGGAAGTCGAAGTCGCGGGCGGCGAGAGCGAGGAAGCGCAGCCGCCCGCGTCGTCGCGGCGCTTCAAAGTCCCGGAGCCGCTCGAGGAAGGGCTCACGAGCGGAGGCTCGGGCGAGAGCGAGCGCGAGATACCGGTGAAGACGCCGCCCCCGGAGTCGGGGCCGCAGGAAGCGTTGCCGGCGACGGGCCTCGAAGCGCCGCGCATGCCGGACGTGAGCGAGCTCGAAGCCGATCTGAGCGGGCCGCCTTCGATGGGTCCGACCGCGGAGCAGCTCGGTGAGACGATCGAGCTCGAGGCGCCGCGCGGCCCCGAGCTCGAAATCGACGTGACGGTCGTCACCGAAGAAGAGTCGAGCGTTCCCGCGCCCGCAGAAGAGCTCGAAGTGTCGCTGCCGCGACCGTCGATGCAGTCGGGGCTCTACGACGTGGCGGCGTCGGCGCCGGCTCCCGCCGTTTCGATCGAAGCGCCGCCGCCCGAGGTGCGCGAGGCGGTGACGCTGCCGACGCGCGCCGCCGCGGACGAAGGCCCCGAACGAACGCTGCGCCCCGCGCTCGGCGCGACCGACGTGGCTCGCATGGCGCTCCTCACGCCCTCGTCACCGAAGACTTTCGTCGAGCTCCTCGACGCCTCCCTCGGCCTCTGACCGCCCGAAAAGCCGCCGAAACTCCCGCGGAAGGCCCACTTTTTCGGCCGAAAGCAGAGAAAAGGCGAGCGTCCCTTGCGAGGGACGGGGGCATCGGCTAGTTTCCGCGCCCCCAAATGGCCTATGCAATCATCCGCTCCGGCGGCAAGCAATATCGGGTTGCCGAGGGTGATACCGTGCGCGTCGATCTATTGTCGGGCGCGGCCGGCGACAAGATCAAGTTCGACGACGTGCTCATGATCGGCGGCGACGCGCCGAAGATCGGCAAGCCGCTCGTCGCGGGCGCGTCCGTGGAGGCCGAGATCGTCGGCGAGACCAAAGGCGACAAGCTCGTCGTCTTCAAGTTTCGCAAGCGCAAGCGCTCGCGCCGCAAGGCGGGTCACCGCCAGGCGTTCACGTCGGTGAAGATCACGAAGGTGCAGGGCTAACTCCGATGGCACATAAAAAAGGCGGCGGCTCGACGCGCAACGGGCGCGGCTCGAACGCTCAGTTTCGCGGGGTGAAGGTCTTCGGCGGCGAGTTCGTGCGCGCCGGCGGCATTCTCGTGCGGCAGGTGGGGCAAACGATCAACCCGGGCCGCAACGTCGGCGTGGGCAGCGACTACACGCTCTTTGCTCTGGTGGACGGCGTCGTCACCTACGAGCACGCGAGCCGCAGCAAGAAGCGCGTTTCGGTGTACCCGAACGCCGCGAGCTGAGTCGCGATTCCTACTCGCTACAAGCTCCTCGTCAGCGACATCGACGGGACGCTCGTCGGGCCGGCGGGGAACGTGCGCCGCGCGGACCGTGAGGCCGTGAGCGCGCTGCTCGGCCGCGGCGTCCACGTGACGCTCTGCACGGGCCGCATGTTTTCCGGCACGCAGCCGCTCGCGCTCGAGCTCGGCTTGGACGCGCCGGTCGCTTGCGTCGACGGGAGTCACGTGGCGCACGCGCGCACCGGGGCGCGGCTCGCGTGCGCGGGGCTCGCCCACGAGGCGATTCGCGCGTTCTGCGAAGTCCTCGAGCGGCACGAAGCGGCGCCGTTCGCGCTCTCCGACGAGCTCCTCTTCCACGACGACGCGGGACACGCGCACCTCGACTACATGCGGCTCTGGTCGCGGCAGACGCACGTCGTCGGGGACCTGCTCGTGAGCGACGTGTGGCACCGCGGGCGCACCGTGCCCGCCATGCTCGGGCTCGCGACCGAAGACCGCATCCGCGCGGCCGAGGAGGCGCTCCTCGAAAAGAGCGAGCTCCTGCAGACCATCGTGTTCGAGTCGCAGAGTGAGTTCGAGGACGGCACGCGGCCGTGGGCGCTTTTGGTGCGCGCCGCCGGTATCGACAAGGGCACCGGGCTCGAATGGCTCGCCGCGCACTACGGCGTCTCGCTCGACGAGGTCATCGCGGTCGGGGATTGGCTGAACGACGTGCCGATGCTCGAGCGCGCCGGCCTCTCGTTCGCGATGGCGCAGGCGCCGCGCGAAGTGCAAAGCGCCGCGAAAGTGGTGCTCGACAGCGACCACGAGACCGGGGGAGCCATCGCCGAGGTCGCTCGGCGCGCCGGATTATTGTAAGCCCTGACGAGGACGCATGCCGCGCATCCTCGTGCTGCCGCCCGAGCTCGCGAGCCAGATCGCCGCCGGTGAGGTGGTCGAGCGTCCGGCGAGCGTCGTGAAGGAGCTCTGCGAGAACGCGGTCGACGCCGCGGCCACGCGCTGCGACGTCGAAATCGAGGGCGGCGGCATTCACGCGATCTCGGTCGCCGACGACGGCGAGGGCATGACGCCCGAGGACGCCGAGCGCGCGCTCGAACGCCATGCGACGAGCAAACTCGCGCGCTTCGAGGACCTCGAGCGGCTCGCGAGCTACGGCTTTCGCGGCGAAGCGTTGCCGAGCATCGCGAGCGTGAGCCGGCTCACGCTGCGTACGCGCACGCGCGACGCGGACGCCGGCGTCGAGCTCGTTTGCGAACCCGGCGCGGCTCGCGTCGCGCGCCCGGCGGCGCACGCGCCCGGCACGCGCGTCGAAGTGCGCGATCTTTTCTTCAACGTGCCCGCGCGTCGCAAATTCCTGCGCTCGAGCGGCACCGAGTCCGGCCACGTTTCCGAGGTGGTCGAAGCCGCGGCGCTCGCGCGACCCGACCTCACCTTCACGCTCGCCCGCGACGGCCGGCGTGTCCGCGAGTATTTGCGCGCCCGGGACCGCGAAGAGCGCGTGCGGAACGTGTGTTCCGACGACGAGCTCGCGGCGTGCCGCGGTGAACGCGGACCGCTCCGCATCGAGGCGTTTCTGTCGCGGCCCGAGGCGGCGCGCGCCGGAGCGGCGGGGTTGCGCCTGCTCGTGAACGGCCGTCCCGTTCGCGATCGAGCGCTCCTCGTCGCGATCGCGCAAGCGTACGGCAGCGTGCTCGAACGCGGCCGTTATCCACGAGGTGTCGTCTACCTCGATCTGCCGAGCGAGCTCGTGGACGTGAACGTGCACCCGCAGAAGGCGGAGGTGCGTTTCGCCGATCCGCGCGCCGTGAGCGACGCCCTCTACGCGATTCTTTCGCGTGCGCTCACGAGCGCGTTCTCGCTTCCGACGCCCGAGCGCGCGGCGTGGGGACGGCGCTCCGCCGTCGTGAAGGACGCGAACGGCGCGACCGGCGGGGCGGCGCCGCCCGTGACGGCGAGCGACGAACCCGGCGCGGCCGGCGCGGAAGAGAGGCCGGCAGACGACGGCGCCGCGTACGCCGAACGCGCGGCGCCGTATCCCGGGCACGCGTCTTCCCGCGCGACGCTCGCCGTGCCGCACGGCACGGACTCCGCTTCGCCCGGCGCGGCCCCTTTGCCGGCCGGTGCGCCGCGCGCGCCCGAACTCGCCGATGCTCGCGCGTTCATCTCCGTGCGCGACTCCGCCGCCGCGCCCATTCAGCCGAGTCCGAGCATTCGCTGGTCGATGCTGCGCTTCGTCGCGCAACTGCGCCAAACGTTCCTCTTGTGCGAAGGCGACGAGGGACTCTACGTGCTCGACCAGCACGCGGCGGCCGAGCGTGTCACGTTCACGCGGCTCCGGCGCGAGTACCAATCGCGCGCCGTGCCGTCGCAGGCGCTCCTGTTTCCGTCCGTCGTCGACGTGACGCCGGCCGAGGCGGAAATCGTCGAGCAGCGCGGCGCGGAAATCGCGGAAGTCGGGCTCGACGTGCGCGTCCGCGGTCCCGAGAGCGTCAGCATTCATGCCGTACCGCGCCTGCTGCAGCGGGCGAGCGCCGAACGACTGGTGCGCGATCTCCTGAGCGAGGTGTCGCGAAGCGGCGGTCGCGCGTTCTCGGCGGCGGTCGATCTCGCGCTCGCCACGATGGCGTGCCACGGCTCGGTCCGCGCCGGCGATCCACTCTCCGCGACCGAGGCGAAGGCGCTGCTCGTGGCTCTCGATCAGGCGGATTTTGCCGGGCATTGTCCGCACGGGCGCCCGGTGGTCACCTTTCAGTCGTGGGCCGAGCTCGAGCGCAAGGTCGGGCGCCGCTGAGCTTGCGGCGGCGAAAGTCGGCTCCATGAGCTTCGCGAGCGCAGAGCAACCGTCGCTCCTCGTCGTCGTCGGTCCGACGGCGTCGGGCAAGACGGAGCTCGCCGTGCGCCTCGCGGAAGAGCGCGGCGGTGAGATCGTGAGCGCCGACAGCGTGCAAGTCTATCGGCGCTTCGACGTGGGCTCGGGCAAGCCGAGCGCCGCCGAACGCGCGCGCGCGCCCCATCACTTGATCGACATCCGTGAACCCGAGGAGCCGCTCGACGCCGCCGGCTGGGCCGCGCTCGCCGCCCGCGCCATCGACGACATTCGCGCCCGTGGCCGCGAGCCCATCGTGTGCGGCGGCACGTTTCTCTGGGTGAAAGCGCTGGTGTTCGGCCTCGCCGAAGCGCCCGCGGCCGATCCGGCGATCCGCGCGCGCCATCGCGCCGAGGCGGAGGGTGCCGGTCGAGCGGCGCTTCACGCGCGGCTCGCCGCGGTCGATCCCGAAAGCGCCCGCCGGCTCGCGCCGAACGATTTGGTGCGCGTGAGTCGCGCCCTCGAAGTCCACGAGCTCACCGGCGTGCCGCTCAGCCGCTGGCAAGCCGAGCACGGATTTCGCGCCCCGCGCTACGCCGCGCGTTTCGTCGGCGTGCGCCGCGAGCGCGACGAGCTCGATCACCGCATCGAAGCGCGCGTGCGGGCCATGCTCGCAGCCGGTTGGATCGACGAAGTGCGGTCGCTCGTCGCCGCGGGCTACGGCGACAGTCGCGCGATGGGCGCCGTCGGCTACAAGCAGGTGCACGCGGCGGTCGGCGCCGGCACGCCGATCGACGACGACGCCCTCGCCGTCTCGATCGTGCGGGCGACGCGCATTTTCGCACGCCGCCAGCGCACGTGGCTGCGCGAGCAACCGGTCGAGTGGGTCGCTGCGGCGTCGCCCCCGCTCACGCGTTCGCGATGATCGCGAGGTTGCCGTCCGCCGCCGATTGGAGCGTGCTCTGCAGCGTGGAGAGCGTGCGTTCCTCGTTGTCGAGCACGCGGCTCCGGTGCTGCTCGGCTTCGGCAACGCTCGCGCCGGCGTCGGCTGCCGCTGCTTCGTGCTGTTTTGCGCGCGCTTCCGCGTCCTTCTCGGCGGCACCGAACGTCATGGCGCTCGTCGGTTTCGCCATGGTCGTCAGCATTTGGCCGACTTGCAGCGCGACGTCGCTCGAGTGCTTCGCGCTCGCGAAGGCCGCCTTCGATGCGAACGTCTCGTCCATCGGATGCGCCGGCGCGGCCGCCGTGGCGACGGTCGACACGGTGCCGCCGACGAGGCCGAGCCCGCCTTCGACCCAGGCGCCCTCTCTCACGTCGTTCGCGGCTTCGTGCAGGTCTTGAACCTGCCGCTCGAGCTCCCGCCGCTGTGTTTCGTGAGCCGCGCGCAGCTCCTGCTCGTCCGCGGCGGCTCGCGCGTCGTCGACGTCGAGCATCAGTTTGGCTAGGGCGGCCAAGTCGTCGCCGCCGCCGATGGACATCGTCGTCATGCCGCCCTCATGCGCGCGAGGAGCGCGCTCTTGCCGTCCGAGTCGTCCTTCGTCGTCGTCGCCACGCCGTGATCGGCGCGCTGGACGTCGTGCGCGCATTGCTGCAGCACTTCGAGCGCCAGGTTGAAGCGGAAGAGCGCTTCGGTCTGCGCGCCGCGGGCGCTCGTCGCGTCCGCTTGCGCGTCCATCGAGTCGGCGTGATACGCGTCGGACGCCATTTGGGCGCCCGCGCCCGTCGTCGACGCCGCGGCGCTCGCGACACGCCCGCCCTTCGCGATGTCCGACCAAACGTTCGCGGGGGCACCGAGTTGTCCCGACGCGACGCCCGCGATCGCGCCGCCCGCGGACAGCGCCAAGCAGACCTTCGGATCCAAGCCGGCCTTCTGCCCCACGTCCGCGCCGATCGACATGCCCGCGGCGACGAGCGCGAGCACACCGGCCGCGCCGACGCCGCCCGTGGCCACGATCGCGGCCGCGCTCGCGACGACTTCGGCGATCGTCGCGATGTCACCGCCGAAAACGTTGCTGAGGACGCCCCAAAAGCCCGAGTTTTCGTCCGCTTGCTTCGAGCGATCGAGCGCCTCCTGCATCTGCCGCTGCGCCTCCTCGAGCTCGTCGTTGGCACGGTTCACGTTTTCGCGTGCGGCGTTGCTCTGCGCGCCGCGGCTCTGGAGCATGAGCGCGAGAAGCGCGCATGCGGGGTCGCTCGTGACGGGGACGTCATCGAGGCTCGGCGTGTAGCTCGATTGGGACATGCTGTTCACCGCTTCGGAAGACATGGCTGCGGCTCCTAACCGCGGATGTTGCCCACGATCGCGTTGCTCGTCTGATCGCGGCTCGCGAGGATGTTCGAGCCGAGCTCGTCCGTTTGACGCGCGTCCGACACGAGTTGCTGGATATTGATGAGATCCAGCTGATCGATGCGCCCGAGCTTGTCCGTCTCGCCCTTGATTTGGGTGCTGAAGTCCTTCCTCATCGGGGCGGTCGCCGTCGGGTCGGTGGACTCGGCTTCCGCGCTGAGTGTGGTTACAGGCGACTCGAGCGTCGCCAGGAGCGAGGCGATGGTCCCCGGGGGTAGGGACGAGTTCTTCACCGCCGAATCGACCGAATCACCCGTGTCGGCGCTCGGGTTGCACTCGACGTACGGCGCGAGCTGCACCTCCATCGGCAAGAGCAGCTGGTCCACTTCGGGCGCGAGCGACGTGCCCGCGTAACGTTGCTGGACGGCCTGCATTTCCTTCAGCACGTCACTGTCGGACTTTCCGCCATCGATATCGGCTTGGAGATTCGTGAGGTCCTGCGTGAGCTGCGAGCGATCATCCGAAGCGAACATCATCGAATCGAGCTGTCCGTATTGCTCGTTCGACTTCTGTTCGAGCCACGCGATGATCTCGCCGTCCGAAACGTAATTGCTGGTAGCGGAGCCGATGTCGGGCATGGTGGGATTCCTTTTGCTGAATGAGCAGCGCGAGCGGAAATCGCGCGCGCTCGAGACCGGGTCGGCCGCCCCGACGGCGAGTTGCGAAAAAAGAACGCGGCGCGCTCTTTTACGAAGGCGGGAGCCTTTGCTACTCTCGAAAGTCCGATGGGCCGCGGAACTTGGATGCGAGGGTTGGCGCTCGGGCTCCTCATCGTCGCGCCTTGCTTCGGCAAGCCGCGGCCGCACGTCGCCGCCAAACCGAAGGTGACGAAGGACGCACCGGCAGCGGCCGCGACGTCGTCCGCCGAAGCCGCGCCGAGCGAGCCCTCAACGCCGGCCGCCGACGAGACTCAGGTGAAAGCCGCCGGGACCAAAGAGGCCGGCAAAGAGGGCAAGTCGAAGGTGCTCTCCGTCGAGGAATCGACGAAGGACAAGGGCGTGAAGACCTACAACTTCAGCGCCGTCGAGGTCGAAGGCCGGCTCAAGTCGCCGCAAATCGTCTACTTCTTGCGCCGCGTGCGCGCCGAGTTCGAGGCGGGTGACCTCGGGCATCGCTCGTTCATGCCCGAGCTTTCCGACACGCGTAGGAGCGCGTCGCTCAGATGAGCGCCGCGCCCGCGCCCGTCGTGCTGCGTGCCGCGGCGGTCTGGGGCACCACCGTCATCAAGGCGCGCTCGCTCACGACCGGCGAGAGCCTGAAGTTCGGCGAAGATCCGGAAGCGTTCATCGCGAAGCCGGACGGCTCGCCCATGTCCGACTTCCCGCTCCGCGCCGTGGCGGCGGGGTGGGAGCTCGACGCGCGCGGCGCGACCGGCGGCGAAATCGTGCTGCGCGGCCGTCGCGAAAGCCCGACGGCGCTCGGCGCGAGCGGCGCGCCGATCCCGATCGTCGCGGGCGACTACGGCGTCGTCCAGTACGGCAACTTCTCGGTCTTCTTCCAGTTCGCGGACGCGGTGCCCGCGCTGAAGAAGAAGCGCCGGCTCGATTGGGGCTTCTTCCTCTCGTTCCTGTTCGCGATGATCGCCGTCGGTGGCGGGCTCGCGCTCATGTGGGCGATCACGACCCCGCGCGGCATTCCGAAGCCGATCGAGCTCACGAGCCAAGCCGATCTGCTCGCGCAGCTGAACTTGAAGCCGGAAGACATCCCGCCGCCGCCGCAAGCCGGTCAGCAAGACAAGGGCTCCGGGGTGCCCGATCCCGGCGCGAAGGACACGAAGCCGCAAGGCGGCGGCAAGAAGATCAAGGGCGCCGAAGGCAAGCTCGGCAAGCAGGGCCCCGAAAAGGAGACGAAGCTCACGGGCGAGCCCGCGGCGGGTCTCGGCGGCATGGCCGAAGCGCTGAATTCCGACGTCGGCGACGAAGTGAAGAAGACGCTCGGGACGATCAGCTCGGTCGCGGACGCGCTCGGCGGCTTGCGTTCGGATTCGATCGTGCTCGGTCAAGGTTCGGGAACGGGCTTGCGTGGCGGCGGACCGGGCGGCGGCGGTACGGCCGAAGGCGGCGTGCCGTTCGGCTCCGGCACGCTCGATACCGGCTGGGGCCCGGGCAAGGGCGGCGGCTTTGGCAGCGGCTCCGGCGGTCCCGGCGGTCGCGGCCTCGGCGGTCCGGGTCGCGGTGGCCTCGGCAACGGTGAGGGTTCGGGCTCGGGCACCGGTGACGGCGAGCGCAAGGTCGCGGGCGGCGGCGCAGCCAAGGCCGGTCAGGGTCTCACGCCCGAACAGATCCAGCGCGTCGTGATGTCACGCATGGGCGCGTTTCGCGCTTGCTACGAAATCGCGCTCGACAAGGATCCGACGGCGCACGGCGGCGTGAGCATCGGCTTCAGCGTGAGTCCGGGCGGCGACGTGGCGAGCGCGAGCGTCTCGCACAGCTCGCTCGGCAATCCGCGCGTCGAAGGCTGCATTCTCAGAACCTTCAACCGTCTCCGCTTCCCCTCCGCGGACAAAGCGACGAACGCGAGCTTCCCTTTCGTGTTCAAGAAATGATCGCTGGCACGAAACCTGGATCACTGTCCTGCTGGGTCCGCTCCGAACTCCCGTGAGAACGCGATCATGCTGAATCCAAGCTCCGTTCCGCTGCATCCCTCGGGGGCGCGGCGCCCCGCGCCGGGGTCCGAGGCCCTCGTTCTGCTCGTTCTCGGCTGCGCGCTCGCGAGCGTGGGCTGTGCCGACGACGGCCGCACCCGCATCTTGCCGCCCGCGCAAGTCGCCATGGCGCCGGACGTGGCACCCGTCTTTCAGACGGACGAGATGACGATTTACGAGGTCAAGAAGGGCCTCCAATTTCCGATCCTCGCGCCCGACAAGGCGATGCCCGCGTCCGTGAACGGCTCGTACGCCCCGTACGACAACGAGCCGTGGGAACAGCTCAAGGACGTCCGCGTTCAGATCAGCTGGACCCTCTCGAACCTCGACGCGCAGGACCACAACGTCGAGCTCTTGATCGATCCGTGGACGGAATTCGGGCGCTATTGGCCCGGTCTCACGCTCGTCGATCCGAACGAAGGCAAGTACCTGCCGAACCTCTCCGGCATCGATCACTACTACCAACTCGCGTCGACGGACGACCCCGACAAATCGCGCGTGAACGGCACGTACACGTACGACGACTGCGACGAGCTCGCGCGTGATTTCGCGACGGTGATGAACCTGATCAAGAACCCGCCGACCTCGGAGCCCGGCGGGCAAGCCCTCGACCCCGCCGATCAGCCGGCGCTCCTGCCGACGTACGTGAACCACGCGTTCGACTTCGAGAACATCTCGACCAAGGATCCGCTCGTGAAGCAGTGGCTCCCGTCGACCATCGCCGGCCTCACCGGCATCGACTTCGGCCTGCGTACCTACGAACAGGCGACGGTCGCGCTCGAGATCGTCGTCGAGGTCACCGATCAGGGCAACGATCGCGTGCGCCCGCAGGGCAGCAACGCCGCGCTGCTCCCGCCCACCCAGACGATCATCACCGTCGGCACGGCCGGACCGGCGATGTAGCTACATCCGTTCGGGCGCGGCCATGCCGAGCAGGCCGAGGCCGAGCGCGAGCACGTTTTTCGTGATGCGGCAGAGCAGCAGGCGCGAGGCGCGCGTGGCCGCGTCTTCCGCGCGCAGCACGGGCGAGCTCTCGTAAAAGCTCGTGAACGCGCTCGCGAGCTCGAAGAGGTAGCCGCAGAGTTTGTGGGGCTCGAGCGTCTTTTCGACGAGGGCGAGCACCGGCTCGAGCATGCCGAGCTCGACGGCGAGCTTGCGCTCCGGTTCGGTCGCGAGGACGAGCCGCGTCGAAGCGTCCACCACGATGCCCGCGTCGGCCGCCTTGCGCGCGATGGAGCAGATGCGGGCGTGCGCGTACTGGAGGTACGGCCCCGTGTTGCCCTCGAAAGCGAGCATGCGGTCCCAATCGAAGACGTAGTCTTTGATGCGATCGCTCGAAAGATCGGCGTATTTGAGCGCGCCGATGCCGACGGCCTGCGCGACGCGCGTGACCTCGCCGGGGTCGAGCTCGGGATTCTTTTCGCGGACGGCTTTTTCGGCGCGCGCGACCGCTTCGTCGAGGAGGTCGGCGAGCTTCACGTTCTCGCCCGAGCGCGTCTTGAACATCTTCTTGTCGGGGCCGAGAATCGAGCCGAACATCACGTGCTCGGCGCGGGCCGGAGCGGGCAAGAAGCCGGCTTTTTTCGCCGTCGCGAAGACCATCGCGAAGTGCTGCTGCTGCGGAGCGCCCGTGACGTAGAGCAGGCGCGTCGCCGAGAGCTCGCGCGTGCGGAAGCGAATCGCGGCGAGGTCCGTCGCGGCGTAGCCGAACCCGCCGTCGCTCTTCCGCACGATGAGCGGCACGAGCGCGCCGTCCTTGCCCTTGAACTCGTCGAAGAAGACGCAGAGCGCGCCCGCGTCGATGCGCGCGACGCCCTGCCGCTCGAGCTCGTCGGCGATGCCCGGCAGCATGGCGTTGTAAAAGCTCTCGCCGCGCACGTCGTCTTCGGTGAGGAGCACGCCGAGGCGGCGGTACAGCGTCGAAAAATAGCGGAGTGACGCGCCGACGAACGTCCGCCAGCGGGCGAGCGTTTGCTCGTCGCCGCTCTGGAGCAAAACCACGCGTTTGCGCGCGCGCTCGGCGAACGCGGGATCCCCGTCGAACTTCTGGCGCGCGGCTTGATAAAATTGGTTGAGCGAGCCCATCGAGAGCTCGCTCGCGGCGCGATCGGCGCCCACGTCTTCGAGATGCTCGAGCAGCATGCCGAACGGCGTGCCCCAATCACCGACGTGATTTTGCCGCACCACGCGCTGGCCCAAGAAAGCGAGCGTGCGGGCGAGCGCGTCGCCGATGACGGTGCTCCGGATGTGCCCGACGTGCATCTCCTTGGCCATGTTCGGCCCGGAGTAATCGATGACGATCGTCTCGGGCGCGGCGACCGGCGCCACGCCGGCGCGTTCGTCCTGCGCGACGGCGGCGAGCGCGCTCTCGAGGAAGGCGCGGTCGAGCGTGAGGTTCACGAAGCCGGGCGGCGAGACGGCGACGCCGCTCGCCGCGCAAAGGCCGCTCACGTCGAGCTTTGCGGCGATGGTCTTCGCGATTTCGAGCGGCGGCTTTTTGAGCGGCTTCGCGAGGCGGAGCGCGGCGTCGGCCTGGTAATCCGCGAAGCTCGAGCGATGCACCGCGGGGTCGGCGCCGGCATGTTCCGCGCCGAACGCTTCGACGATCGCGTCACGGACGCGCGCTGCGAGCAGGACCTGGACGTCCATGCGAGGGAGCTTACGACTTCTTGCCGACGAGCTCGGGCAGCGGGCTCTCGCCCGGACCGAGCTGCGCGACGGCCGACAAGTGGTGCGCGAGAAACGCCCGGGCGTCCGTCACGGGCAGGGTTTGCATCTCGAGCGCGCCGATGCGGTCGCTCGGCTGGAAAGCGGCGTCCTCGACGCGCTCCATCGAGAGCTTTTCGGGCGCGTACGTCATGAACTCGGCTTCCGTCTTCAGAATCGAGTAGTCGTCCCCGCGGCGAAGCTCGAATTCGACGCTGCCGGTGACGCTCGGCGCGAGCCAGCGCGTGAGCGCGTCCTTGATCAGCATCGCTTCGGGGTCGAACCATTTGCCTTCGTAGAGCGTGCGACCGAGGCGCCGTCCGAGCGTGAAGTAGAGGTCGAGCGTGTTCTCGTTGTGGATGGCCGAGAGCAGGCGCTCGTACGCCGCGTGGAGCAGCGCCATGCCGGGCGCCTCGTACACGCCGCGGCTCTTCGCTTCGATCACGCGGTTTTCGATTTGGTCGCTCGTGCCGAAGCCGTGGCGGCCGCCGATGCGGTTCGCCTCGAGCATCACGTCGATCGACCGTTCGAGACGGCGGCCGTTCAGCGCGACGGGCACGCCGCGTTCGAACGCCACGGTGACACGCTCCGACTCGATGCGAGCGTCCGCTCGCCAGTGGGGAACACCCATGATCGGCTCCACGATGTGAAGCCCCTGATCCAGCTGCTCGAGGTCTTTCGCCTCGTGCGTCGCGCCGAGCACGTTGCTGTCGGTGCTGTACGCCTTTTCGGTGCTCATCGTGTACGGCAGGCCGATCGAGTTCAGGTATTCGCTCATCTCCTTGCGGCCGCCGAACGCGTCCACGAACTTCTGATCGAGCCAGGGCTTGTAGATCATGAGGTTCGGGTTCGTGAGCAAGCCGTAACGATAGAAGCGCTGGATGTCGTTACCCTTGTGGGTGCTGCCGTCGCCGAAGACGTCCACGCCGTCCTCGCGCATGGCGCGGATGATGGCGGTCGCGGTGACGGCGCGGCCGAGCGGCGTCGTGTTGAAGTATTTTTTGCCGGCGGTCGCGAGGTGGAAGGCGCCGCACTGAATCGCGATGATGCCTTCGCGCGCGAGCGCTTCGCGACAATCGACGAGCCGCGCGGCGACGGCGCCGTGCTGGGTCGCGATCGGCGGAATCGCTGCAGGATCCTTTTCGTCGGGCTGCGCGAGATCCGCGGTGTACGCGTGAATCGCGAGGCCCTGGCGCGAAAGCCAAGCGACGGCGCAACGCGTGTCGAGCCCTCCCGAAAAGGCGATTCCGACGCGCGTGCCCTTCGGCGGCAAAGTCTTGTAGATGCGGCTCATCTTGGGCGGAGCGGTAGCATTGACGGGCCGAGACGCCAAAGGGCCGTGGGCGGAGGGCGTTCTGCTAGCCTCCCGCTCGATGACGGTCCGAAGAACGGCGGCTCTTGGTTCGAACGGCTGGCTCGTCGCGGCGAGCGTGTTTGTTTTGGGGGGCTGTCGGTCCGGCGTGGAGATCCAACGGATGCCCGACGGCTCGACCGTGCTCACGTGTCACGCGCCGCTCGGCAAGTGCATCGACGCGATCGACAAGCTCTGCAAGGGGAGCTCGTACGAGATCCTCTACGCTCGCGACGATCAGAAGATTTACGGCTCCGACAACGAGTCGCTGATCGAGAATCGGTCGAGCATCGCGGCCGTTCACTGTCTCGGCATCCACGACAAGATGCGCGGGCCGGACGCCGCGGCGACGTTCCGGTTGCCGCCCGGCGTCGATCCGGTGCGTGACCGCGCGCTCGCGCGCGCCGCCACGTCGAGCGCGGCACCGGCGCCGAGCGCCTCGAGCGCGCCGCCCGAGCCCACGGCGCCGAACGCCTCGGCCGCGCCGAGCGCCGAGGTCGCGCCGCCGCGAGCCTGCGTGCCGGGGGCGACGCAGGCGTGCGTCGGTGCCGGCGCGTGCAGCGGCGGTCAGGCGTGCTTGCCGGACGGCTCGGGGTTCGGTCCGTGCGACTGCGGGAGCGCGACGACGGCCGACTCCGCCAACGCACCGAAGGCGCCGAGCGTCCCCCGCTCGACCAAGCACGCGCCGAAGTAGTGGGCGCGGCGTGCGCGGGGCCGGCACGCGGATCAGGGCGCGGACGCGGACGCAGACGGCGCGGCAGGCCGCGGCTCCGCGGTCGCGCTCGGCGCCGCCGCGGCGATCGGCTGCAAGTCGTCGGGCGTGAGGTGCGCCGTGAAGTCGATGCGGGCGTCGTGGCGCACGAGCGCGAGGCGCCCGAAGAGCGCGGCGGCGTCGGGCGACGCGGCGCTGAAGTCGGAGCGGGCCGTGCCGAAGAACCGCTCGAGCCGCGCGCACGGGTCGATTCCGTCGCACGCGAGGACGCCCGCGACGTCGATGCCCGTGTCGACGTTCACGCGCACGGCGGCGCTGCGGATGGTGGCGAGCGGCGAAAGATCCGCGCTCGGATCGGCGAGGGTGCGCGCGAGCCAACCCGGCGGGAGCGCGAGCGTCGCGATGATCGGCGCGCCGGCGCCGACGACGCGCCGGAGCTCGGCGTGGAGCTCGTCGCGCGCGCGTTCCGCCGGCGTGCCTTCGGCGCGCGTTCCGTCGGCCGCGTCGATGAGCTCGCGCAGGTAGAGGCCGTCGCTCACGACGAGTAACCCGTCGCGGGCCGCGACTTCGCCCGTCTTCTTGCGGTCGCGCACGGAGGTAAACGAGCCAATCGTCGTGCGGACCGGGTCGCCGTGCGCGGCGCTCACGCGCGCTTCGGCGCAGCTTGCCACGTCGCGGCCGAGAAAACGCCCGGTGCCGACGAGCGCGAGCTCGTCCGGATTCGGCCGCTCCGGCGCCGCGTCGCCCGGCATCGCGAGCGCGAGCTCGTCGACGTCTTCGGCGAGCTTGCTCTCGCACGCGCCGTTACCGATGCCCGCGAGGCTCCGGCCGAGGAGCGCGCGGCCCGCCGCTTGCTCGCGCAGGCGCGCGAGGTCGAGCGTGACGACGAGCGCGGGCCCGGGCGGCACGATCGCGAGGGCGTGTTGCACGCGCGGTTGCGGAGCGATCGCGCGACCCTTCGCGCAGAACCAGCCGAGCGGCGCCGCGACGGCCACGAGCGCCAGCGCCACCGCGATCGCAACACGCCGCGAACGCGGAGACACGCTTCACGCGCCGTGCTTCTTGAACCAAGCGAGCATGCGGCGCCAACCGTCGGCGGCGGCGTGCGGATCGTAGCTCGGCCGGTAATCGGCGTTGAACGCGTGCCCCGCCTGCGGATAGACGACGAACTCCGACGCGCGCGCCGCGGCGTTGCCGCCGGCGAGCACCTTCTTCATCGCCTCGACGTCGGTCTGCGGGATCCCCTGGTCTTTGCCGCCGTAGAGGCCGAGCACCGGGGCGTTCAGTTCCGCGCCCACGTCGAGCGGCTGGCGCGGACGGTAGTGACTCTGCTCGCCCGAGAGTCTGCCGTACCAAGCGACGCCCGCCTTGAGATCCTTGCGGTGCGCGGCATAGAGCCAGACGACGCGGCCGCCCCAACAAAACCCCGTGATGGCGAGCTTGCTCGGGTCCGCGCCCGCTTGGTGCGTCGCCCAGGCGACCGTCGCGTCGAGGTCCGAGAGGATCTGCGCGTCCGGAACGACATCGACGATCTTGCGGATTTGGTCGAAGCCTTCGAGTTTGGTCACGTCGCCCTGCCGTACGAAGAGGTCGGGGGCGACGGCGTAGTAGCCCTGCTTGGCGAGGCGCCGGCAGAGGTCGCGGATGTGCTCGTGGACGCCGAAAATCTCGTGGACGACGAGCACGAGCGGGTGCGGCTTGTTTTTCTTCTCCGCAGGCGCCGCGCGGTACGCGGGGATGTCGCCGCTGCTCGTCGGGATCTTCACGTCCGCGGCGTCGAGGCCGGCGGCGCTCGTCGTGATGGTTTCGGCGGAGACGGGCTGCACCGCGAGCGCGAAGCCCGCCCCGGCCGCTCCGGCGAGCAGCCTGCGGCGCGACGGATCGTCGGCGCGTGCATCGGAGTCAGCCATGAGCGCGAGTATGCCTCAGGGCCGACCAGGCGGCGCGCAGCGAAATCAGCCTTTGGAATCGTTCGCGCGCCGTCCGCCGCCGTGCCGCCGGCCCTCAGGGCGTGGCGGAAAGACGCGGCGGTCGAGCTCTTGCCGGCGATCGATGAGGGAGCGCTGCCCCTTCCGCTCGTGGAACGCCTGCCGGAGCTCGTTCGTGCCTGCCGGTCTGAGGCTCGGCAGCACCCGCGCATGCGACGCGCAGAGCGTCACCAGACGTTCACCCACCAAAACGCGCTTGCCGGGACCCTTCTGGGGCCAGCCGAGCGTCGTACAGACCTCGCACGTAGCCATGCGTCGCACCGTCCGGCAGAGGCGAGCAGCGGGCCAAGTTTTCGCACGCGCGGCCGCGCCGAGCCGGCACGTTCACGCGCGGCGCGCGGCGACACGAGCTTCGACCCAGGCGATCACGTCTTGCTCCACGGGGCGACCGCTGAAGCGTCCGAGCTCCTGAATTCCGGTCGGGCTCGTCACGTTCACCTCGATCAGCCGCTCGCCGATGAAGTCGAGGCCGACGAAGTAGAGGCCGTGCTCGACGAGTTTCGGGCCGATGGCGGTGACGGCCGCTTGCTCGCGCGGCGTGAGCGTCGTCGGCTCGGCACGGCCGCCGACGTGGAGGTTCGCTCGCACGTCGTCTTCGCGCGGGACGCGCAAGATCGCGCCGAGCGGCTTGCCGTCGAGCACGAGGATGCGCTTGTCGCCGGTGCGAATCGCCGGCAGATATTCTTGGACGAGCGCGAGCTTCTTCCCTTCGCTCGTCCACACGTCGGCGAGCGAACGGAGGTTCTTGTCGCCGCGCTCGAGCACGACGACGCCGGAGCCGCCCGCGCCGTCGAGCGGCTTCAAGACGGCGCGGCCGCCCACCGTGTCCACGAACGCGATGATTTCGCGCGGGTCGGCCGTGACGCGCGAGTGCGGCATGTGTTCGGTGAAGTGAAACGCGAAGAGCTTCTCGTTCGCGTCGCGCAAGCCACGCGGATCGTTCACGACGAGCACGCGGTCCTTCACGAGGTCGAGCTGGTGCGTGAGGTGCACGTACGGCGGATCGAAGGGCGGATCCTTGCGGATGAAGACGGCGCCGAGCGTCGCGAGCTCGAGCGACGCTTCCGGACCGAGCTCGCTGTGAGGCGGTGTGTCCGAAACGCGGATCAGCCGCGCGCGCGCCGTGACGCCGCGGCCTTCGTTCGCGATGTCGCGCGGAAGGCAGTGGAAACACTCGTGCCCGCGCGCGAGCGCTCCGCGCATGAAGGCGAAGGTCGTGTCTTTGGCCGGATGCATCGTTTCGGCCGGGTCCATCACGAACAGGAAACGCATGTCGATTCGCGGCGAGTCTAACACCCTGATAGAGTCCCGTCCGATGCGACGACCCGACGCGCGGATGCTGCCAAGCGTGCTCGGCGCGCTCGTCGCGCTCGCGCTCGCCTTCACGCTGCCGACGCCCGGCCGCGCCGCTGCGCCCGCCAAAGCCGGAGCCGCGACCGAGACCGGGCTCGCGACGCGAACCGCGCTCGCCGAGCTCAAGCGTGGCGGCAACGCGGTGGACGCCATCGTCGCGGCGGCGCTCGTGGCGGGCGTGGTCGCGCCGTCGTCGAGCGGACTCGGCGGCGGCGGCTTCGCGCTCGTGCACCGCGCGTCCGATCGTTCGGAGACGGTGCTCGACTTTCGCGAGACCGCGCCGGGGAGTCTCGACGCCGACGCCTTCGATCACCGTCCGTTGCCGGACGAGCAACGCGGCAAGCTCGTCGGGGTCCCGGGTGAACCGCGCGGGCTCGCGGAGCTGCATCGTCGCTTCGGCAAGCGTCCGTGGGCCGAGCTCGTCGAGCCCGCCCTCCGTTTCGCGCGCGACGGCTTCGCCGTGGACATGCACCTCGCCGAAGAGCTCGGCGGCAAGAATCAGGAGCGCTTCCGGCGCGTCGCCTCGCTCGATCACGCGCTCTGGCCGGGCGGGAAGGCCGCCGTTCTCGGGCAAAAGGTCAAACGACCGGAGCTCGCGAAGACGCTCGGGACGCTCGCTGCGTCGGGCCCGGAAAGCTTGTACACGGGGCCGCTCGCGGCCGGCCTCGTCTCGGCGGCGCGCCAATTCGGCGGCGCGCTCTCGGCCTCCGATTTGACGCACTACGCGGTGCGCGAGCGCGCGCCGCTCAAGTTCGCGTGGGAGGGCTACGAAATCGTGACGATGCCGCCGCCGTCGTCGGGCGGCATCTTGCTCGCCGAGCTGCTCGGGACGTATTCGCGCGCCGAGCTCGAGCACATGGGCGTGCGCGAGCCCCTCGGCATGCACCTCTTGGCGGAGACGATGCGCGGCGCGCTCGCCGACCGAGCGCGCTACGTCGGCGACCCCGACTTCTTGCCGATCGACGTCCAGCGCTTGCTCGCGCCCGCGCGTCTCGCGGCGCGCAAGGCGAAGGTGTCACCGGATCACACGCTCGGCGCGCGCGGTTTCGTCGAAGAGGAGCACGGTACGCACGCGCTCGTCGTCGCGGACGCCCAGGGCAACGTCGTGTCGCTCACGACGACGGTGAACACGGCGTTCGGCGCGAAAATCGAGGGCGACGGCAGCGGCATCGTGTTGAACGACGAGCTCGACGACTTCACGCCGCGTGCCGCGACGAGCGCGTTCGGCATCGCTTTTCCGCCGAACGCCGCGCGGCCCGGGCGCCGTCCGGCGTCGAGCATGACGCCCACGATCGTGCTCAAAGACGGCAAGCCCGTCCTCGCGCTCGGCGGGTCCGGCGGCTTCGCGATCGCGCCGGACGTGGCGGAGACGCTGCTCGGTATCCTCGTGCAGGGCGAAACGCCCGAGGTCGCCGTGAAGAGTCCGCGCTTCTTCTTCGACCCGCGCGACTTGTCGCTCGGGCTCGGCAGCGGCTATCCCGACGCGGTGCGCGCCGATCTCGAACGGCGCGGCGAGAAGGTGAAAGTCGTGGACTTTCCGACGGCGGTGCAGGTACTCGCGTTCACGCCGGGGGGTGTCGTCGGCGCAGCGGATCCGCGAAAAGGCGGCGTTGCGCTCGTAGAATGATAGCCTCCGCCGGGCGATGATGAAGACGCCGGATCCGGAGCTCGACGCCAAGGAGGCACCGGCGAAGGACGTCGATTCGGGTTGGGATGAGCCGGCGGCGCCGAAACCCGCGCTCCCGAAGCCGCCCGCCGTGAAGACGCAGCCGCTCGGCGTGGGAGCGCCGATGCCGAGCGTGCGGCGGCAGCCGCTCGGTCTCGGGGAGCCGATGGCCGGCGCGCGACCGCCGTCCCCCACGCTGACGACGCAACGGCTCGGTTCGGGCATGCCCACCGCCGTTTCGAAGCCTCCAGTGCCGAAATCGGAGCCGCCCGTGGCCAAGGCGGAGCCGGGCGTCCTCACGACGCAGCGCCTCGGTTCGGGCGCGCCGCCAAGCATTGCGAAAGCGCCGGCGCCCGTCGTGAAAACGGAGCCGCCCGTTGCGAAACTTCCGCAGCCCGTCGTGAAAACGGAGCCGCCCGTCGTGAAGACGGAGCCGTCCGCCGTGAAGGCGGAGCCGCCCGTCGTGAAGGCGGAGCCGCCCGTCGTGAAGACGGAGTCGCCCGTCGTGAAGACGGAGCCGCCGGTCGTGAAGACGGAGCCGCCCGTCGTGAAGACGGAGCCGCCCGTCGTGAAAGCGGAGCCGTCCGTCGTGAAAGCGGAGCCGTCCGTCGCGAAACTGCCGGAGCCGCCCGTCGTGAAGACGGAGCCGTCCGCCGTGAAGGCGGAGCCGCCCGTCGTGAAGGCGGAGCCGCCCGTCGTGAAGGCGGAGCCGCCCGTCGTGAAGGCGGAGCCGCCCGTCGTGAAGGCGGAGCCGCCCGTCGTGAAGGCGTCGTCCGAGCTCGACGACGGCTGGGACGATGATGACGACGACGACGACGAGGCGGACGATGCGGTTCCAGCCGCGTCCGAGCCGCTCCGTGCGCAGACGCCTGCGCAGCGTCGCGCGCTCAGCAAGAAGGAACGGCGCGAGCTCGAGCGCAAGGGTCGCGCGCAGGCGTCCAAAAATCGCGCCGAACGCAAGCAGAGCCGGCGCGCGGCGCGGCGCGAAGAGTCACGCCGCCTGGCCGAGGAGCGCCACAAGCAGCGTTTGGCGGAGCTTGCCGCCGTAAAGCGCGAAGCGCGGCGAGAAAAGCGTACCGTCGAGAAGAAACGGGCGCGGCGTGCCGCGCAGGCCGAGGACGCCCCGAGCGTTAGGGAGTCGTCGGCTGGAACGAAACGCAAAGGCAAGCACGCCGCGCGCACCAAAGGTCGCCCAGAAAAATACACGGGCGGCGGGCTCATCCTCGCGGTCATCGCGCTCATCACGCTCGCGACCGGCCTTTACGCCTGGTCGAAACGCTGAGACCAAACGGCGAGGGCGGCGCGCATGCTCGAGGATTTTCTGCACGCGGTGCCGGAGATCGAGCGCTTCGCCGACGTGACCGAGCCGCGGTTTTATCGCGACGCGCCGGACCACTGGCACATCGTGCTCACGGACGTGCGCGGTTCCACGAAGGCCATCGAGGCCGGGCGCTATCGCGACGTGAACGCGCTCGGCGTCGCGTCGATCGTGGCGATTCGGAACGCGACGCCCGATTTGGAACTGCCGTACGTCTTCGGCGGTGACGGCGCGACCTTGCTCGTGCCCGATTCGCGGCGCGCGGTGTGCGAGGCCGCGCTGCGTGGAGTGCGCAAGCTCGCGCGATCCGCGTTCGAGCTCGAGCTCAGGGTCGGCCTGGTGCGGGTCGGGGAGCTTCGGAGCGCGGGCCACGCCGTGCAGGTCGCGCGTTATCGCGCGAGTCCGTTCGTGCGGCTCGCGATGCTTCGCGGCAGCGGCATCGCGCAAGCCGAGCGCTGGGTGAAGGACGCAGAAGCGGGCGCGCGCTACGGCGTGAGCGAGGACGGCCCCGACGAGGCGAATTTCGAGGGCTTCGAGTGTCGCTGGCAGCCGGTGCCGACTCGGCGCGGGCACGTCGTGAGCATGATCGTGCAAGCGCTCGACGCGACGGAAGCGGATCGCGCCCGCAGTTACCGCCGCACGATTGCGGCGCTCGAGGCCGCGCTCGAGGGCGACGCCGGGCACCCGGTATCACTCCGCGGCTTGCGGCTCGGGACGTTGTTCGGCGACTACGCGATCGAGGCGCGCCTGCGTTCGGGCGCGGCGGAAGGTCCCGCGTTTCGCGCCGCGCAGGCGCGCGCGCGGAAAAAGTCGCTGATTGGACGCGCGCTCATCGCGCTCGGCGCGTCGGCGGGCGGCTTCGACGGCAAAGCGTACCCCGTGGAGCTCGTCGCGAACTCGGACTTTCGCAAGTTCGACGAAGCGTTGCGGATGGTGCTCGACGTGTCCGCGGAGCAGCTCGCCGTCGTCGAAGCGGAGCTCGAGCACCTGCGCGCCGAAGGTCACGTGGTTTACGGTTTGCACCGGGCGCCGTCGGCGCTCATCACCTGCTATTTGCGCTCTTACAGCGGCGATCACGTGCACTTCGTCGACGGCTCGGACGGAGGCTACGCGCTCGCCGCGCGTCAGCTGAAGGCGCAGCTCGCGGAGCTACGCGCGACGGGTCGATGACCGCGCGCGACCCTGCCGCTCAGTGCAACGACGCGACGATCTCGGCGCCTTCGTCTTCGCCGAGATCGGTCGCGACGGCGTAGCCGACGCCGTGGCGATCCGTCGTGGCAATCGAGTAGCCGCGCTTCCAGCCCGTGTAGACGGGCTCGTCGCGGACGACACGGCGCTTGAGCGGGGAGCCGAGCTGGAAATGCTCGGAGTTGAAGACGTAGACGGTGACGCGATGACCGTCGACCAGGAACTTGAGCGACGCCGTGGGCTCGTGGCGGATCTGGACGAGCCTGCCGCCCTGCCAGCGCGCGCCGTATTGCGCGAGGCTCGGGAAGTGCACCGGCACGCCGACCTCCGGCTCCATGCCGTCGAGCAACGACGGCTCCGTCACCTCCGGCTTCGAGCGATCGATGTGCCGATCGACGAGATCCTCGAGCATCTGCTCCATGCTGGTGGGCGCGAAGCCCGCCGTGTGCGTCTTACCGGGCGTCACCCTGGTGCCCGGATCGCTCGTGCTCGCGGACCAGAGCGCCATCGCCGCGGCGGCCGCGAGCGGCACGATGCTGCTCCACGACAACATCGAGCCGCGGCGCGACGACTCGTCGAACTGGACGATCGCTTCGCGCTCGGCTTCGGCTTGGAGCGACGCGAGGATGCGATTGTGGAACGCGTCCGTCGGTTGCGCCTCGGCGTACACTTGGCGCCGCAGACTCTTCTTCACGGCGTGTTCGAGCTGCAGCCGCGACGAGCAGTCATTGCAGTCGGCGAGGTGCGCTTCGACCTCGAGCACGCCCTCCGGCTCGAGCTCGCCGTCGGCGTAGGCTTCGAGCAAAGCCGTGACGCGACGGCAACTCACGAGTTGCTCGCTTTCTTGCGGTAGCTCGAGAGGTCGACCACCGCTTCGGCGCGAGCGGGCGCGGCGCCCACTTCCACCTCGGGCCCGATGATGCCGAGGGTACGCGCATGCTCGAAGAGCCGGCGCTTGAGCAGGCGACGTCCGCGGTGCAGGCGCGACATCACCGTGCCGATGGGGCAGCCCATGATCTCCGAGATCTCTTTGTAGCTGAGCTCTTCGACGTCGGAGAGCACGACCGCGAGCCGAAACTCTTCGGGTAGCTCGTCGAGCGCCGCGACGATCTCTTTCTCGAGCAACGCGCGCATCGCACGCGACTCGGGATCGCGCATCGCTTCCATCGTCGAGGCGCCGATCCACCCGTCGGCGAGGGGATCGGCGTCCGGCCCGTCGAGCACGCTGCGCTCGAGCCCGCCGCGGCGGTAGCGGTTGATGAACGTGTTCGTGAGGATGCGCAGAAGCCAGGCGCGCATGTTGCTGCCCGGCGTGAAGTGCTCCTGCGCGCGGATCGCCTTGAGCAACGTGTCCTGAACGAGGTCCTCGGCCTCGGAGTTGCTCCGCGTCAGCCGCGAGCCGACGGCGAGGAGCGTGGGGAGGTGCGACATCGCCTCACGCTCGAACTCACTCGGTTGCCGTCGGGTCGTTGCCATCCGCTTCTAGTGTTGCAAACGCACCTCTAGGATGGATATTCCCTGCCCTACGCGCCAGCTCCGCCGTCTTTCGGCGGCTCCGACCCGCCGGACGGCCCAAGGCGCTTTTCGATGGCATCGAGACGCGCGGAAAGGCGCTTCACCGACTGCTCGAGCTCGCGAAATGCCTGGAAATTCGGGAGCACGGCCCGAATGCGCTCGTCGATCTGCGTTTGCCAATGCTCGAGCGTCGCTCGCAGTCCTGCACGGGGAGTTTCGGACACGTCGTCCTCCAGGTTCGGCATGGGGGCTGACTCCGCGGGGCCAGCGACTTGGTTTGGCTCGACGGCCGATTCACCCTCGGCGCTGCCGCTGGGGATGAGGCGGCCCATGGGTCCGCCGCGCAGCTGGCTCAGAATGCGCTCGCCCCCGTGGCGAATCAGGGCCTTCAGCGTACTCAGCGGAACGGCGCGCGGCTTGTTTCGAAGCTCCTCGGAGATGATGAGCGCGAGCGTGACGTCGGTTTTGTCCTCCTTGCTCGCATTGTCGATGATTTGAACTTCTTCACCCTCCCTGATCATTTGGGCGATCTGGAGGAGCGTCACGTAGGTGCTGCCCTGCGTGTCGTAGAGCTTGCGGTTCGAATACCGCTTGATGATTCGACGGGGCGAGCCGGGTGCCGGCTCTGAAACGCTTTCGGTGTTCATGGCGGGTGGTTGGCTAGACGCTCGGAACGATTCATCAATCGTGCTCCGGGCGCGCGAGGGGTGCGAAAGCTCCTACGGGAAGCATGGCGCATGGCGTCAAGCGAGCAAGGGCGGCCGTAGGCAGGGAATTTTTCCGAGATTCCGGCACGTTGTTACGCTGGGAGCCGCGTGCGCAAAGCCGTTTCGATAAGTGTTATCATTTTTGGCTGGGGCTGCCAGTCAGCCAGCGGTCCGGCGCTCGTGCAGGTGAGCGGCGTCCTCTCGAACCGGCTGAGGGAGGGGGACGTCATCGAGCTCCGCGGGGACGCGTTTCCCGAAGGGCGCACCGCCGAGGTCACCCTGCGCGGTGAAGTGAGTCGCGCGGGCCAAGCGCGTGCGCGGCACTTCGAGCTCTCACTCCCCGGGCATAGCGTTTCGACGCACGCCATCGCGGTGGACGTCACGCGACCCGTGGAGCGAACGTTCACGGGCACGAGCCCGGCGCTTCACGCGACGTTCCACGGAGCGATCGAAGTGTCGTTCGCGCCCAAGGTCGCGCACACGCCGCCGGTCACCGGCGTCTTGCCCGACGTGACTCTCGACTTCATCCCCGCCGAGGGTGACAGCGCCTCGCTCGAAGCCGAGCGCGACGAAGGCCGCCGCTTCGCCGAGTTCGCGGGCGTGCTGCTCGCCGACGATCGAGCGTCTCCGACGGTGTCGGGCGTGATGCCGGGCAGCGCCGCCGAGCGCGCCGGAGTCGTCATGGGCGATCGTCTGCTCGAGCTCGCGGGCGTGCACGTGCTCGGCGTCGCGGACTTCGTGCCGCCGCCGCGCGCCCGGAGCGCCGAGCTCGTCGTGGCGCGCGACGGCAACGCCGACGGCCGGCGCCTCTTGCTCGACGTCACGGGCTTTCGGCCCGTGGCGCCGCGTGATCTCGGGCTCGCCGCGGGACTCGTCGCGGGCGCGCTCGCGTTGCTCTTCATGCTCGCCTCGCCGTTCGGGCGCGCGCTCGCGTTCGTCGAGCACCGGCTCGCCGAGCGCTTGCGTGACCAGCGGCTTTCGGTGCCGCCGCCTCGGGCCGGCGCGGCGCGCCGACCGGCGCCGTTTCTCACGCGGCTCTCGCGCGTGTTGCCCACCGGGCTCGGCAGCTACGTCGTGTTCGCGCTCGCGAGCGCGCTCGTCGCGGCGGCCGCGCTCGGCATCCCGCTCGTGGCGCGCGAGGTCGACCTGCCGGCACTCGTCGTGCTCGCGTTCGCCGCGCTCGCGTTCGCGAGCGTCGTGTTCGGCGCGCCGGGGGAACGCGGCGCCTGGGCGCGCGCCCGTCGTGCGCTGCTCGTCTGTGCGCAGTCGATTCCGGCGCTCGGCGCGCTCGGGACGGTCGGGCTCACGGTCGGCAGCTTCGGGCCCGAAGCGCTCGCCCTCGCGCAGGGCGCGCTTCCCTGGCAGTGGCTCGCGTTCAAGAGTCCGCTCCTGCTCGCGGCGTCGCTCGCGCTCGTGCTCTCGCTCGTGCCGGAGGCGTCGCGCGGTCGTTCGCTCGAAACCGCGCTCGGGTCCGGACGCCCGGCGCCCGTCCGCGCCCCCGCGACCGCGCTCACCGGCCAGGCGCAGCTCCTGCTCGGCAGCGGCGTCGCCGCGCTCGCGTTCTTCGGCGGCGCGCACCTGCCGGGCGTCGGGTATTCGCTCGTCCCCGGCTTCGGCGTCGCGCTCGCGGGCGTCGGGCTCGCGCTTTTGAAGACGTGGACCGTGGCGGGCTGCGTCGCCGCGCTCAGGTGGGTGCTCGGTCGCGTCGACATCGACGAGGTGCGCGGACTCACCCTTCGCGCGGGCGTGCCCGTCGGCGCGGCGCTCGTCGGGTTCGCGCTGCTCGGGCGCACGGCGCCGCTCGAGCACTGGCTCGCGTTCGGCGATCGCGGGCTCGCGTGGGCGAGCGTCGCGGCGGGGGCGCTCCTTTGCGCGTTCGTCGTGCGCAGATTCGTGCCGGGCCGCCCGCTCGCCGAAGGCGAGCGCGGTCCGAATCCGTGGCTGTGAAGGGCGCGGGCTCGGCTCGCCGCCGTCGCGCCGACTCAGCCGGACAAGCGCATGAGCGTGCGCGTCGTCGCGCGGGCGAGCGTGTCCACTTCGGTCGTGAGCGCGCGGATCGCGCGGCGCGCTTCTTCGGCGCGATCCTCGGCGGCGAGAAGCCGCGCCACGACTTGTTCGGTGCCACGCGCGGCGCCGAGCGCCCGCGCGTGCTCGCGAAAACGCGTCGCTTCCGCCTCGCGCAACGCCAAATTCGCGCGGGCGCGCGCGAGCTCGCGGCGCTTGGTTTCGGCTCGGGCGAGCAGCGCAGCCGCGTCTCGTACGATGGCGCGCTGCTCCGCCGGTAGGCTCGTGGTCACGGCGAGCTCCGTGAGCTCGGCGGACGTGAGCTGCGACACCGCGTGCTTTCGCACGAGGCCTTCGTCCACGTCGAGCTTCCGATCCGCGGCGCCGCGCGCCGCGAGCGCGAACACGGCGCACGCCCGCTGGTGCTCCGAGTCGTAGGCGATCTCGTCCGCGCCCCGCACGGTCGCGTTGTTCACGTAAGGCAAGACGAGAAATGCCGAGCGCGGCATGCCGCTGCGATTTTCGAGACGATCCTCCACGTGGTGGTGGCGGACGTAGTGCTCGATCAGCGCCCACGGCTCGAAACCGAGACTGTGCGGCTCGTCGCGCTGCTCGTCCGACTTTTGTTCCAGACTCACGTCCAGATCGGCGCCGTACTCGAGGGTGGCGGTCGCGTGCGGCTTGAGCCGCGGCAGCGCCGTTTCGCCCGCGAAACCGCCGTCGCCGAACACGGCGATGGTGCCGGGCGGGAGCGTCTGCGCGCCTCCGTACGTGAGGTAGACGGCGCTTCGCGCGTCGCTCCCGGGCGCGCTGAACAGGGCGATTGCCCGCGCGTTCACGCGCTCGCCGAGAAACGGGACGAGCGCGGAGGCGTGCGCAGCGAGATCGAGCTTGCCCGCGAGCGTGTAGCGGAAGAGCGCGCCGCTCTCGACGCCTTCCGCGGCGGCCACGCCGGCGAGGTTGCCGATGCCGAAGCCGTCACCCGTGTCTTCGCTCGGGCCGTTGCCGGCGCCGTGCCCGAGCGTGCCGATGCTGCCGAGGCCGATGCCCTCGCCGCGCCCGCCGCCGCCCTGGCCCACGCCGCGGAAGGAAAGCTCACCCGAGCCGTAGGTCTCTTCGTCGCCCGGCGTCCACATCGCGTCCGGGGTGGTGCGCATGAGCTGCGGCACGGTCGAGAGTTCGTGCTCCGGGGTGACGAGCTCGCGTTCGGCGTAGCGCGGAGCGGCGAGCGGGAAGAGAAAGCTGTCGGGACGGCCGTTCACGAGCTCGACGCTCACGCGGCGCCAGCTCTCGTCGGTGTCGTTGTGGACGAGCGCCCAACCCTGGAGCGCGGCTTCCTTGCCGGCGTCGTCGAGCACCAAGCGATAGCTCGCGCGCCACACCGGCGCTTCGCTCACGTAGCCGAGCGAGACGCTGTGCCCGTGAGCGAGCACGCGCAGGTCCTTGAGCACGCGAGCGCTGCCGCCCGAGAGCGCGTCGAGTGCCGCGCCGAGCCGAGCGCCGAACGCGGCGTCGAGCGGCCGCACGCCGAGCACGTCGCGGAGCGCGACGCGCCGGAGCTCGTGCGTCGCCGTCATCACGACCAAAGAGGTCAGCGGACGCGGCGTGCAGGCGCCGGTTTCCGCGTTCGGCTTCGCGTTCTTCGCGTTCGCGTTCGTGCTCGCGGGCACGCACGTCTCGAGGTCGCTCTCTTCGCCCGTCAGCACGTCGACCAGACGACCGCTCACGGTCGCGTCGCGCAGCGTGAGCTCGACGCTCGAACCCCTCAGGCTCTCGAGCAGCGTGACGAGGCCGAGCCGCGTGGCGTCCGGCTCGAGCCCGGCGAGGGCCTTCGCCATGCCGCGGCTCACGCTGCTCGAGAACTCGACGCCCTCGAGCTGCGACGGACCGTCCTTCGCGTACACGACGAGCGTCTTCAGCGCGTCGTCGAGGTGACTCGCGGGCACGGGCAACGTGACGGCGTCCGTTCCGAGCGTGCCGGTGCGCTCGAAGTACGCGACGCCCGTCTCGTAAAAACGAACGCGCTCGAGCGGCAACAGTTCCGAACGCGCCGCGGCGGGCGACCCGACCGACAACACCGCACACGCGAGCACACCCGTTCGCACCCAAGCCATGCGCACACCTCGACGGAAAAGAGTGGAGCGACGTGCTCCTCGTTCGACGGACACCGACGCCGCGGCGAGGTTCCGGCGCGTCGACGCGCGGTGTCGCCTGCGCGTGGAACGGCGCGAAACCCGCGCCGTTGACGGGGTGCGACCGAGGTCGCCCCTCAATCAACCAATCCCAATCAATGGCTGGCGCTCAGGCGCGGCGGGGGAGCGCGAATCGTCGCCGGCGGCGCGGTGCGTCGATGCCGAGCGCGACGACGACTCAGGACGGGAGCGGGCGTCGGGCTTCGAGCTCGGCGCGCTGCACGCGCTCTTCGCTTCCGAGCGCGCCGATGGCCGCGAGCGTGCGATCGGCGATCGCTTGGTGGATTTTGGGCGTGCCGGGCTCGGCGAGCAAATCCGAAAAGTCGATCGGCGCGCCGAAGACGACGACGATCTTCCTGCCGGTGCCGTCGAAGTTGCTCGCGATCTGGCGCGGCAGGTCGTTCGGCAAGAGGCCGTTGATGAAGACGGGAATCACGGGCACGCGCGCGGCGTGAATCAGCCGGCCGACGCCGCGCTGCGCCGGCAAGAACGTGTAAGGGTCGTCGTCTTTCTTGCGCGTGCCTTCGGGATGGAAGCCGCAGAAAAAGCCGCCGCGACGCAGGAGCCACGCGAGCTCGTCGAGGCTCGTCGGGTTCAAGACGAGCTTTCTGCGCTCGCGAAAGATCGGCGGATACATCGCGAAAAAGCTCATCACGCCGTTCACGAACAAGCCGAGCGGGCCCGTGTAGAAGAAGTCGGCGCGCACGGGGAAAACGATGCGGTGCTTCATGCGCAGCCGGACCAAGTGGCCGATCACGACGTAGAGATCGAAGAAGCTCCGGTGGTTCGAGACGAGGATGTAGCTGCGATCGCGCGCGAGGCGCGGCAGCCGCTCGAGGCCGAACACGAAGCGCAGATTCTTGGTGAAGTGGTGGATCCAGGTCGAGCCGACCCAATGTTGGAGGACGCGAATCACGCGATCGACGCGTCCGACCTCGAACGTGCGCCGCACGAACGCGATGATGTGACGCTCCCAGAAGCCGAGCCGCCCGGCGCCGGCCGCGAGCAAGTCGGGCCGCGCGTCGCTCGGCGGCTCCGGCGCGTCAGCCATCGTCGAACAGAATGTCGATGTAGCCGGGCGGCGGGACGAGCTCGCCCACCGCGCCGATCACGCGCTCCGCGAGCGCACGCCGATCGGCGGACGGATCGGTGACGAGGCGCAACGTGAGGTGCGGCTCGAGGTCGCGCTCGCGGTTGAAGGTGCGGGCCAGGCGATGGCCCTTGATTTCGGGGAGTTCGGCGAGGCAGCGCTCGAGCGCGTGCGTGAAAGCGGGCGGCGGCGGGTCGCTCGGCTCGGCGAGCAGCACCTCTTCACCCTCGAGCGGCGGGAGATCGCCGAGATAGCCGACGAGCGGCACGGGCGTGCCGGCCACGATGCTCGCGAGCTCGGCGCGCCGGAGCAAGAGCTCGCTCGGTTGGCCGGCGTCGAGCACGAGACCGAACACCGCCTGCTCGTCGATGACGCCGAGCGCGAGCTCGCAGGCGACACGCGCCGGCAACGAACACACGCTGAGCTCGTGGTCGTCGGTGCGCCAGCCGAGCTCGGTCGCGATGCCCTCGACGAGCTCGGGCCGCGTGAAGAGCGCGGCGAAGCCCCGGCCTTCGTCGTCGCTCAAGAAATGCGGCACGATTTCGAGCTCGTGATCGAGCGCGACGGCTTCGCCTTCGGGGGCGCCGTCGACGTGGGTCCGGAGCGGCACGAAGAGCTCGCCCGCGTCGAGCGCGGCCTCGAACGCCGCGACGTCGCGCCGGAGCCCCCGGCGTGCCCGCGTGACGAGCTCCGTGAGATCGCCCGCGGCTTCGGGCGCGCCGGTGGTCGCGGTCGGCTCGTCGGGGGTCGTCGCGGTCAAAGGAGTGCCCGGCCGTAACACGAGGCGCCCGTCGACGCGAGGATCACGGCCTCGACGCAGGGCCGTCGCTCTGGCACGCTCACGCGACGCATGCCCGAAGGCCGCCGGAGTTTCTACGAAGAAGTCCAGCCGTATCGGACCGGATTTTTGGACGTGGGCAGCGAGCACCTCCTCTACTTCGAGGAGTCGGGAAACCCCGCGGGCAAGCCGGCCGTCTTTTTGCACGGCGGCCCCGGCGGCGGCACGAGCCCGCGCCAGCGTCGCTTCTTCGATCCGGCGCGCTACCGCATCGTCCTCTTCGATCAGCGCGGCTGCGGCAAGAGCCGGCCGCACGCTTCGCTCGTCGACAACACGACGCCGCACCTCGTCGCCGACATCGAGGCGCTCCGCAGACATCTCGGTATCGAGCGCTGGCTCGTCTTCGGCGGCTCGTGGGGCAGCACGCTCGCGCTCGCCTACGCGCAGAAGCATCCCGAGCGCGTGACGGAGCTCGTGCTGCGCGGCATCTTCCTTTTGAGGCGCTGGGAGCTCGAGTGGTTTTATCAGGCGGGCGCGAGCCGATTTTTCCCCGACGCCTGGCAAAAGTACCTCGCGCCCATCCCCGAGGCCGAGCGCGGCGACATGATCGGCGCGTATCACAAGCGGCTCACGAGCGACAACGCCGTGGTCAGGCAGGAAGCGGCGCGCGCTTGGAGCGTGTGGGAGGCGAGCACCGCGCACCTCTTTCAGGACAAGGACTACATCGCGAGCTGCGCCGGGAACGAGTTCAGCCTCGCGTTTGCGCGCATCGAGTGCCACTACTTCGTGAACCGCGGCTTTCTCGAACGTGACAATCAACTGATCGAGGAGATCCCGCGGATTCGTCACATTCCCGCCGTCGTCGTGCAGGGGCGTTACGACGTGATCTGCCCGGTCGAGAGCGCGTGGGATCTGCACCGCGCCTGGCCGGAAGCCGATTTTCGCATCGTGCCGGACGCGGGCCACTCCGCGTTCGAGCCGGGCATCGTGCACGAGCTCATCGAAGCCACGGCGCGTTTCGCGCGATGACGGTGAGGTCGACTTTGTTCGGCGCCGTCGGCGCGCTCCGAGCGGCGACCGCGAGCGTCCAGCGCCAGCTCGGGCCGCGCCGGCGCCGCGCGTGGCAGGGCAAGACACGCGCGCACGTCGAGCTGCGCGAGACGCGCGGCTCCGAACGCGCCGTGCTCGAGCGCTGTCTCGACGCGGACGTGGGGTCGCTCCCCGGCGTGCGCGCCGTGCGCCTGAGCCACGCGACGGGGCGCGCCGTGGTCGAGGTCGACGCGGGCGGCCCGGAGCTCGACACGATCGTCGCGGCGGTGGATCGCGCCGAAGCGGCGGCGGGTCTCGGGCGGGCACGGCTGCGCGAGTCCACCTGGGAGCATCCGGCCGATTTCGAGGCCGCCGAGCGGCTCGTCGTGGCGATGTTCGCCGACGCGATCGGCGTCGCGAGCGGGACGTTGCTCAGGTTTTCGCTGATTCCGCGCTCGCGCCTCGCGAGCACGCTCGCGTCGCTCCTGCAGATCATCCAGACGTCCCCGCGGCTCCGCCGCGGTCTCGACGAGCGCTTCGGCCCGCTGCGCGCGGACCTGTTGCTCGGCATCGGCGCCGCGCTCGCGCACGGCGTCGCGCAGCGGCCGGGAAGCGCGTTCGTCGAGCTCGCGCATCGCTTCGTTCAGCTCGGCGAAGTGAACGCGCGGCGGCAGAGCTGGGAAACGCGCGAGCCGGATTTGTTCGATCTGTCGGCGCCGCGTCCGGAGCCGCCCGCCGACCCCGAACAGCGGCCGTGTCCGCTCCCGCGCGGGCCGATCGAGGAGTACGCCGATCGCGCGCTCTGGGTCTCGCTCGCGGGGTTCGGCGTGTCGTTCGTCGCGACGGCGAGCGTGCAGCGCGCCGTGGCGGCGTTTTTCGGCGGCCTACCGAAGCCGGCCGAGCTCGGGCGCGACGTGTTCGCCTCCGAGCTCGGGCGGACGCTCGCGCGCCGCGGCGTGCTCGTGCTCGATCCGGCCGTTTTGCGCCGGCTCGATCGCATCGATTGCCTCGTCTTGACGCATGATTTGGTGGCGCGTCACCGCTGGGAAGTGCGCGCTCTCGTGCGCGCCGACGCGATCGAGGAGATCGAAGTGCGGGCCCGCGTCGCCGGCTTGTTCGATCCCGATCAGCCGGTGTTGCGGCGCGAGGGCGGCGGCTTCGCGCTCGAGCCGCTCGGCGCGTCCGTGCTCGAGATCCCCGCCGAGCTCGCCGCGCGCGTGAACGAGCTCGGGGCGCAGGGCGGCCTCGTGCTCGCGCTCCGCCGCGGTGCCGCCGTGGTGGCGCTCGTCGAAATCGAGATCGTGTCGCGCACCGGCATCGACGAGCTGATGGCGGCCGCGCGCGAGGCCGGCATGCGCGTGGTCGTGGCGGCGCCGACGGACGCCGTGCTCGGGCTCGCCGCCGACGACACGATCGGCGACGGCGAGGGCATGGTGCGCGGCATCCGGCGGCTGCAGCGCGAGGGGCGCGGCGTGTGCGTCGTCGCGGGTTCGGGCGCGAGCTCCGCGCTCGCCGCGGCCGATTGCGGGATCGGCCTATTGCACGCCGGCGCCGAGCCGCCCTGGGGCGCGCATCTCGTGTGCGAAGAGGACTTGTCGGAGCCGCGCTTCCTGCTCCACGCGTGCGCGGCGGCGCGCCAAGTCTCGAAGCAGAGCGTCAACGTGGCGCTCGGCGCGGCGACGGTCGGCGCGCTGGTCTCGGCGGGCGGCGTGCTGCCGACCACCGGGCGGCGCGTGATCGCCGTCGTGAACGCGGCGTCGCTCCTGTCGATGCTGAACGGCGCCCGCTCGTCGCTCAAGCTCTCGCGCAGGAAGCTCCCGCCGCCGCGCGACCGCACCCCGTGGCACGCGCTCGACGTGCGCGCGGTGCTCGCGCGGCTCGGTACCGGCTCGAGCGGTCTCGAACGCAAGGAGGCGCTCGCGCGGCGTCGCGTCGATCACACGCAGCGCTCGGGCTTGGTCGAGCTCGTCGAGGCGATCGGCGACGAGCTCTTCAATCCGCTCGCGCCGCTGCTCGCGGCCGGCGCCGGACTCTCGGCCGCCGTCGGTTCGTTCGGCGACGCGACGATGGTGGGCGGCGTGGTCGCCCTGAACGCGGTGGTCGGCGGCGTGCAGCGCCATCGCACCGAGCGCGCCATTCGCGAGCTCTCGCGCGCGGCGCGCCGCCGGGCGCTCGTGCGTCGCGGCGGCCAGCTGCTCGAGATCGACGCCGACCAGCTCGTGCACGGCGACATCGTCTTGCTCGCCGCGGGCGACGTCGTGCCGGCCGATTGCCGCATCGTCGAGTCCGAGTCGCTCGAGGTCGACGCGTCGAGCATGACGGGCGAGTCGATGCCGGTGAAGCGGCAGGCCGCGCCCTCGTTCGAGCTCGACATGCCCGACCGCGGCTCGATGCTGTACGAGGGCACGGCGATCGCCGCCGGCCGTGTCACGGCGGTCGCCGTCGCGGTCGGCGACGAAACGGAAGCGCGCCGCGGCGCGCTCGTGAGCAAACGGGACGCGGTGCGCGGCGGCGTCGAACGGCGCCTGCGTTCGTTGATTCAGCTGACCGGGCCGATGGCGATCGGCGCGGGCGTCGGGCTCGTCGCGGCGGGTCTCCTGCGCGGCCGAAAGCTCGAAGATTTGGTGGGTTCGAGCGTGAGCCTCGCCGTCGCGTCCGTGCCCGAGGGCTTGCCGCTGCTCGCCACCGCGGCGCAGCTCGCGGCCGCCGAGCGCCTCGCGAAGCGCGGCGCGCTCGTACGCAACGCGCGCAGCATCGAAGCGCTCGGGCGGGTGGACGTGCTTTGCGTCGACAAGACGGGCACGCTCACCGAGGGGCGCATCGAGCTCGTCGAGGTGAGCGACGGCGAGACGTTGCAGAGCTTGACGGACCTCGGCGCGGTCACGCTGCCCGTGCTCGCGGCGGCCCTGCGCGCGTCGGCCGAACGCGGGGGGCGCTCGTTCGACCCCACCGAGCAAGCGCTCTACCGCGCCGCCGACCGCATGGACGTGCGCACCGAGTACGCCTGCACCGGCTTTCAGCGCGCGTTCGAAACGTCGTTCGAGGCGGGTCGCGGCTACCACGCCACCGTCGGCAACTGCGACGCCGGGCTCGTGCTCGACGTGAAGGGCGCGCCCGAAGTCGTGCTCGCCCGCTGCACGGGCGTTCGGCGCGGCGGGCAGCGCCAGCCGCTCGACGGGGACACGAGCGCGGCGCTCGCGCGGCACGCGGCGGCCCTGGCCGCGCGCGGCTTGCGCGTGCTCGCCGTCGCCGAACGCATCGTGCCGCAGGGCGACAGCCTCGACCCGAAGCGCCTGGTCGGGCTCACCTTCCTCGGCTTTCTCGCGTTCAGCGACCCGGTGCGCTTGAGCGCGACGCAGGCCGTGAAGGAGCTTTCCCAAGCCGGCGTTCGCGTCATCATGATCACGGGCGATCACCCCGCCACGGCCGACGCGGTCGCGCGCGACGTCGGGATCTTCGGGGGCACGGGCGTGCTCACCGGCAGCGAGCTCTCCGAGGTCGACGACGAATCGCTCGCCCGGCGCATCCGTGGCGTCAACGTGTTCGCGCGCGTCACGCCGCCGCAAAAGGTGCGCATCGTCCGCGCTCTGCAGCGCGCCGGTCGCGTGGTCGCGATGGTCGGCGACGGCGCGAACGACGCGCCCGCGATCCGGCTCGCCAACGTCGGCATCGCCGTGGGCGAGCAGAGCACCACCGCGGCGCGAGCGGCCGCCGACATCGTGCTCATCGACGCCCGGCTCGAGACCCTGGTCGACGCCGTGCTCGAAGGCCGCGCGATGTGGGCCGCCGTGCGCGACGCCGTGTCGATTCTCGTCGGCGGAAACCTCGGCGAGATCGGCTTCACGCTCGGCGCCGGGCTCTTCGACGGCCGGCCCCCGCTCAACGCGCGGCAGCTCCTGCTCGTGAATCTGCTCACCGACGTGGCGCCCGCGATGGCGATCGCGCTCAGACCGCCCGCCCCGCGTTCGATCCGGAGCCTCGCCTACGAAGGCCCCGATATTTCGCTCGGGCAGCCGCTGAACCGCCAAATTGCCGCGCGCGCCGTCGTCACGGCGCTCGGAGCGAGCAGCGCGTTCGGCATCGCGCGTTTCACGGGCACCCGCGCCCGCGCGAGCACGGTGGGTCTCGTCGCGCTCGTCGGCACGCAGCTCGGGCAGACGCTCACGAGCGGGCAGATGAGCCGCCCGGTGATCGTGACCGGCGTCGCTTCCGCCGCGGCGCTCGCGCTCATCGTGCAGACGCCGGGGCTCAGTCACGCGTTCGGCTGCCGTCCGCTCGGCTTGCTCGGCTGGACCACCGCGATCGGCGCGTCCACCGCCGCAACCGTGGGCGCCGCGCTCTTACCCGATCTCGTCGCGAGATTGCGCGGCGAAACCGCGCCCGCGGTCGTGCTCGCGGATCCGCCCGTTCTCGCGTGACGCGCGTCTTCCGCGTTGCGTCACTCCTACAGGTTGGTTTCGAGTCCGTTTCGCGCTGCGTTTCGGCATTTTTTGGCTCGACTTCGCCGCGCAGCCCAAAAAGCTTGAGGTAAAGTCCGCGCATGAACGCGCCGTAAGTGCGACGAGCGCGCCTGCTTCAACACACACGGAAGCTTGCACATGGAAGAACCCATCGAGGCCGGCACCGAGCGAGTCATCGAAGGACGACTCCGCGTTTTTTACGACGGCTACTGGATCAAGGCGTATCCCGTTCCCGCCGACACGCTGCTCGAGAAGCGGCGGCTGATCGAGGCGCTCACGCGGCGCCTGTTCAATCACGTCGAGCACGGCATCAACGTGCCCGGCGAGCGGCTCGACGAAGCGCGCGCCGCCTACGACACGGAAGCCGTCGCCGAGCGCAAGCGCGTGAAAGCCGCGATGCTCGCGGGCGCGCTCTTCAACCGCGCCGCCGACATTTTCCAAAAGCTCGTCGAGCTCCAGAAGCTCGGCGTGATCGTGAAGAGCGACAATCCGCTGATGCGCCAATGCGGCCAGCATCTGACCGAGGCGCTCGAGCTCGGGAAGATGGTGCTGCATCGCAGCGGAGACGAAGGCATCGACGAGCTCTGGGGCGAGCCGTTCAAGGCGTTCGCGTTCCCGATCGAGGAATTTTACAAGAGCCGCTACGTGAAGATCGCGCTCACCATGCGCACGATCGACCGTCTCGCGAAGGAGCTCGGTGACGCGCTCGGCGCCTGGCCGGTCTTCGCCGGCATCGAGCCGCTCGTGCAGGCGTACGCCGAGGCGGCGAAGACGAAGTGCGAGACGTTGCGCACCGACGCCGACGTGTTCGAGACTTGGACGACGTTCGTCGTCGCGGGCGAGCACCTCTCGAGCTTCGAGCCGACCTGGACCTCGACGCCCACGCCGCTCGAAAGCGAGCTCGCGATGGTCGGTCGTTCGCTCGCGCGGCGCGGCAAGGAGCTCATTGCCGACATGGCGCGCGCCCGCGTACCCATGCCGAAGAGCACGGCGGACCTCGTCGACGCGCTCGCCCAGCACCGCGCGTTCTGTGCCGCGGCCACTACCCGCCGTTCGGCGGTTGGCTCTTCCGACCCACCACGTCTCGCAGCACCGCACGTACCTGCTCGAGGTTGAACGGCTTTTCGAGCACCGGCTGCCCGCCCGTGCTCGGCGTGTCGTCCCCGGCGAAGTAGCCGCCCGACATGAAAATGAAGCGGCGCGCGACTTCGGGTCGCTCGGCGCGCAAGAGCGTGAATAGCTCCGCGCCCGTCATGCCCGGCATCAAGAGATCGCAGAGCACGGCGTCGTAGGCCGCCCCCGCTTCGGTTCGCAGCAGCGCGAGCGCTTCGCGGCCGCCGCCGACGACCGTGATCTCGTGGTCCTCCTCGAGCGCGAGGCGCAGCGTGCGGCCCACGGCCGCGTCGTCGTCGACGATCAGGATGCGCCCGCGTGACGCCTCGGGGCCGCGCGCTTCCGGCTGCGCTTCGTCCACCGCGCCCGTCCAGCGCCGAAGCTTCACGGTGAAGGTGCTGCCCTCGCCGGGCGTGCTCGCCACCTCGATGCTGCCGCCCTGCGCGAGCACGATGCCCTGGCAGATGGGCAGGCCGAGGCCGGTGCCGACGCCGGCCGGCTTGGTCGTGAAGAACGGGTCGAAGATGTGCCGTTTTACCGCCTCGGTCATCCCGACGCCCGTGTCCCGCACGCTCACGTAAACGAAATCGGCGTCGTGCGTCACGCGCAGCCCCACCTCGTGTCGCCAGGGCTCGCCGTCCGGCAGGGCTTGCGCGGCGTTCGAGAGCAAATTGACGAACACCTGCTCGAGCCGCGCGGCGATGCCCTCCACGACCGGAATCGACCCGTAGTCGCGCACGATGCGCCCGCGCTTCGCGATTTCGCCGCTCACCACGTTCAGCGCGGCGTCGAGCACGCTCTCGAGTTGCACGGGCCAGCGCACCGCCTGGTCCTCGCGGGCGAACGTCTTGAGGTCGCGGACGATGGTCGCGACGCGCTCGCCGCCGTGCCGCGCCTCGCGCAGGCGCGAGAGCAGCGCTTGCGTATCGACGGGGCCGCCCTTCGAGAGCTCGCGGCCCATGAGCTCCAGATTCATGAGCACGTACGCGAGCGGATTGTTGATCTCGTGCGCGACGCCGGCCGACAACATGCCGAGCGCGGCGAGCCGATCGGCTTGGGCGAGCCGCGCCTGCATCGCCTTGCGCTCGGTCACGTCGCGCGCGAACGCGAGGACGGCGCGCCCGCCGTCGAAATCGATGATAATCGAGCTGATTTCGACCACGAGCTCGCGGCCGTCGAGCGAGCGCGAGCGGTACTCGTAAGCCGTGTCGTGCGGCTTGCCGGTGCGGAGCAGTTCGCGGATGCGCCCCGCGGCGATGCCCGCGTCGTCGGCGTGCATGAAATCCGTGATCGGTCGACCGTAGCCGTCCTCGGGCCGCGCGAGGCCGAGGAGCCGAGCGGCGCGCGGGTTCAAATAGAGAATCGTCGGGCCGCGCAGGATCGCGACGCCGTCCGGCGCGCCGTGCACGACGGTGTGGAAGCGCTCTTCGGACGCGCGCAGTGCCGTCTCGGCGCGCGCCACGTCTTCACGCAACGCCCGCTCGCCCTCGTCCTCTCGCGCCTCGCTCGCCATCGCTACGACCAAGAGCGTAACAAACTTGGCCGTCGTCGTCGCGGCGTGCGAAGGCCACACACATGCGCACACTCAGCGTCGGGGCTCTCGTTTTCACGGCATTCTGCGCCGCGGCGTGCAGCGCGGAGCAAAGCGCCGCCGTCGCGCCGAAGACGGCCGCGCCCGCCCGCGCCGAGGCGCCTCCCGCCGAGCTCGCCGCGGTGAGCCCGGTGGAGCGCCACGTGGGCGACTTCGTGGTCCACGTCGTGAGCGGCACCTTTCGCAAGGAAGCGGCCGTCTTCACCGAGCGCGTGCTCGCGCGCGAAGGCGACGGCTGGGTCATGGAGTACAAGCTCGAGGACAACTCGGGCGCGCGCTCGCTCCGCGCGACGGTCGACGCGAACGGCGAAGTCACGCGCGTCGCCCTGCTCGACGACGGCGACGAAAAGCCCGGCACCCTCGCCGACTACGAAGCGTTCATGGCTCTCGCGAACCTCGCGCCCGACGAGAACGACGGCCTCGTGGCGACCTCGAGGGGCACCTGCATGGTCGGCCCGTCCGAGCTCGACTGCGAGACGAAGAACTACCGCGTCATGCTCGGCGACAAAGAGGCGAGTCTCGGCATCACCGGCAGCCACGCCGTGCCGGGCCTCGATCTCGCGGGTGAAATCACGACGCCCGACGGCACCGTCATCTACCGTTCCGTCTTGATCGAGCGCGGCAACGAAGCGAACGAGCACGACGACGACTCGTTCGCCCTCGTCGATCACGGTTCGAAGTAGCGGGAGCCCGCAGCCGTGCCGCGCCGCCGCGCGGAGAGACCCGCCGGCGAGGTCGCGCGCGGGGCGGGAGCTCGCGCCGCCGCGCGTACGGTGGACGGCCGATCGCGTCAGAGCACCTTGGCGATCGAATCGGCGATGTAGTCGATGTTGCCTTCGTTCATGGCGGCGACGCACATGCGGCCGCTATCGACCACGTAAATCCCGAATTCGGTGCGCAGGCGCTGCACGCGCGGGAGCTCGAGGCCCGAGTAGGAAAACATGCCGCGCTGCTGCTTCACGAACGAGAAATCCCGCGCCTGCTGCTTCTGCGCGAGCTTTTCGACGAAGAGCGTGCGCATGCGCTGGATGCGCTCGCGCATTTCGCCGAGCTCGTGTTCCCACGTCTTCCGGAGCTCGGCGTCGGTCAGAATGAGGGCGACGACCTGCGCGCCGTGCGAGCTCGGGTTCGAATAACTCGAGCGAATGACGCGCTTGAGCTGCGAGGTGGCGCGCTTGGCCTCGTCGGCGTTCGCCGTGACGAGCGTCACCGCGCCGACGCGCTCGCGATAGAGCGAGAACGACTTCGAGAACGAGCTCGAAATCACCAGCGGGATGCCCGCCTCGGCGAAGGCGCGCACGGCGAACGCGTCCTCTTCGAGGCCCTCGGCGAAGCCTTGGTACGCGAGATCGAGGAACGGAATCAGGTTCTGCTGGCGGAAGACGGTGGTGAGCTCCTGCCACTGCGAGCGGTCGAGGTCGACGCCCGTCGGGTTGTGGCAGCACGCGTGCAATAAGACGATGCTCGACGCCGGCATCGCGCGGAGCGACGCGACGAGCTTGCCGAACGCGAGCCCGCGCGTCTCGGGGTCGTAGTAGGCGTATTCGTTCACCTTGAACCCGGCCGCCTCGAACACGGCGCGGTGATTTTCCCAGGTCGGGCTCGAGAGAAATACCTCGGACGAGGCCGGCGCGAAGCGCTTCAAGAAATCCGCGCCCATGCGCAGCCCGCCCGTACCGCCGAGCACCTGCGCCGTGACGACCTGACCGCCCTTCACGACCGGATGATCCGCGCCGAAGAGCAGGTTCTGCACGCCCGTGCGATACGCCGGCAGGCCGTCGATCGGCAGATACGCCTTCGAATTCTCGGTTTCGAACCAGCGCTTCTCCGCGTCCCGCACCGAGCGCAGCACCGGGATGCGACCCTGTCCGTCCTGATACACGCCAACGCCGAGGTTCACCTTCTTCGGATTGGTGTCGGCGTTGAACGCGTCGGTGACACCGAGGATCGGATCGGGTGGAGCGAGGGGGATGGCGTGAAACAAGGACTCTGCTTGGGACATGGCGCGGCGGAGCCTAGCACCACTTTCGCGGGTCGCGGACGCCGCCCGAGCGGCCGAGCGCGCGCGTTTTCAGCCGTTTACGGCCGTGAGCCAGGCGCGCCGCGCTTCGTCCTTGCCGGTCACGGCGCGCAGGTACGCGCGCTGAAACGACGCCCCGAGCGTGCCTTTGCCGGCGGCGAGCTTCATCCCGTCGATCTCGCGCACGGGCGTCACCTCGGCGGCGGTGCCCGTCAGAAACACCTCGTCGGCGCGCAGCAGATCCTCGCGCGTGAACGGGCGGATCGTCACCTTGACGCCGTGCTCGGCCGCGATGTCGAGCACGCAGTCGCGCGTGATGCCGGGGACGATCGAGCTCGACTCGTCGTTCGTCACGAGCTCGCCGCCCTTCACGTAGAAGACGTTGCAGCCCGTCGCGCTCGCCACGCTGCCGTCTTGATTGAGCAGGATGGCGTCGTCGAAGCCGTGGTCGAGCGCCTCGTGCGCGGCGAGCACGTTGTTCGCGTAGTGGCCGCTCGCTTTCGCCATCGTCGGCAGCATCGAGTGATGCACCTTGCGCCAGCTCGACACCATGACGCGGACGCCGTTTCTGAGCGCGTCCTCGCCGAGAAACGTGCCGAGCTCGCGCACGGCGATGAACGCGTGCACCAGACACTCACGCTTCGGCTTCAGATCGATGGGCCCCGCGCCGTAATACGCGAGCGGGCGCAGGTAGCCGTTTTGGATGCCGTTTCGACGCGTGAGCTCGACGGCGCCGCGCACGAACGCGTCGAGCTCGTACGGGACGCGCATGCCGTAGAGTTTCGCGGAGAGCAGCAGCCGCTCGACGTGATCGCGCAGCCGCACGAGCACGGGCCCGGTCGCGGTCGGATAGCAGCGAATGCCCTCGAACACCGCGGTGCCGTAGTGCAGCGCGTTCGCGTAGTAGTGCACGCTCAGTTGGTCGGCTTCGCGCAGCTCGCCGTCCCACCAGACCCAGCGCGCGAGCTTCTGCCCGCGCGGCCGCGTGCCGGTGAGCGCCTCGGCCTCGGGCATCGCGTCGAAGTTCGGCCATTCCTTGTCGAGCGGGCCCATGGCGTATGCCAGAATCCTAGCCGTGAGTCCGTTCGCCGCACAGTGGCAGCTCGATCCCGAGGTGGTTTTCTTGAATCACGGCGCGTTCGGCGCGTGCCCGACCGCCGTGCTCGCCGAGCAAACCGCCTGGCGGGCGCGGCTCGAGCGCGAGCCGGTGCGCTTCATGGTGAACGAGCTCGAGGCGGCGCTCGATCACGCGCGCGCCGCCGTCGCGGCGTTCGTCGGCAGCGATCCGCGCTCGCTCGTCTTCGTCGCCAACGCGACGGCCGGCGTGAACACGGTGTTGGCGTCGCTCCCGCTCCGTCCGGGCGACGAAATTCTCGTCACCGATCACGGCTACAACGCGTGCAACAACGCCGCGCGCCATTGGGCGGCGCGCGCGGGCGCGAACGTCGTCGTGGCGGGCGTGCCGGTGCCGCTCCACGAGCCGGGCGAGGTCGTCGCGGCGGTGCTCGCAGCGGTCACTCCGCGAACACGCGTCGCGATCGTCGATCACGTGACGAGCCCGACGGGCATCGTGTTTCCCGCGGCCGAGCTCGTGAAGGCGCTGCGCGAGCGCGGGGTGCTCTCGCTCATCGACGGGGCGCACGCGCCGGGCATGCTGCCGCTCGACCTCGCCGCGCTCGACGCCGACTACTACGCCGCGAACCTCCACAAATGGTGCTGCACGCCGAAGGGCAGCGCGATCCTCGTGGCGCGTCCCGAGCACCACGCCACCCTCCGGCCGCTCGTCGTGAGCCACGGCGCGAACTCGCGGCGCACCGATCGGCCGAAGCTCTGGCTCGAGTTCGATTGGGTCGGCACGCCGGATCCGACCGCCGTGCTCGCGACCCCGCGGGCGCTCGAGTTCCTCGCCGGGCTCCTGCCGGGCGGTTTTCCGGCCCTGCGAGCGCACAACCACGAGCTCGTCCGCTTCGCTCGCCGTGTGCTGCTCGAAGCCGTCGGCACCGAGCCGCTCTGTCCCGAGTCGATGCTCGGGTCGCTCGCGAGCGTGGCGTTGCCGGACGCGCCGCAAGCGCCGGGCTTCGAGGCGTCGCCGTTCGCCGAGCCGCTCTACGGCGAGCTCTGCAAGCGCGGCTTTCAGGCGCTCGCCACGTTCTGGCCCGCGGAGCCACGGCGCGTCGTGCGCGTGACGGCCGAGCTCTACAACGATCGCGCTCAGTACGAGCGCTTCGCGAACGCGGTGCGGGAGCTCGTCTGAGCGTGTTCTCGCGCCGGAGCGCGCACGATCTCTCGCCGAATCGCTTGAGTCTCGCCGTGGCGGCGCGCCGGGCGAACGGAGCCGAGCTCCTCGACCTCACCGTCTCGAACCCGACCCGAGCCGGCATCCCCTACGCGCCGAACGTCGCGAGCGCGCTCGCGCGTTCGGACGAGGTTTTGAGCTACGAGCCCGATCCGTTCGGCTTGCCGGCGGCGCGCGCCGCGGTGAGCGAGCTCTGGCGCGAGCGCGGGCTCGTCGTGCCGCCCGAGCGCGTGGCCCTCACCGCGAGCACGAGCGAAGCCTACGCCTTCGTGTTCAAGCTGCTCTGCGATCCGGGGGATCAAGTGCTCGTGCCCGCGCCGAGTTATCCGCTGCTCGAGCACCTCGGCGCGCTCGAGAGCGTCGAGCTCGTTCCGTACCGCCTCGGCTACGACGGCGCGTGGTTCATCGACGTGAACGAGGTGCGCGCGCGCGTCACGGAGCGAACGCGCGCCATCGTGCTCGTGAGCCCGAACAATCCGACCGGGACGTACCTGAAACGCGACGAGCTCGCGCGGCTCGCCGCGCTCGGCCTGCCGCTGGTTTCGGACGAGGTGTTCGGCGATTACCCCTTCGGCGAGGACGCGCGGCGTGCTCGCTCGGTGCTCGAAGCCGACGGCGGTCTCGTGATCGCGCTCGACGGACTCTCGAAGGCCGCCGCGCTGCCGCAAATGAAGCTCGCGTGGCTCACGCTCGGCGGCGCGCCCGAGCTCGTCACCGCGGCGCTCGGGCGCCTCGAAGTCGCGCTCGACGCGTTCCTCTCGCCGAGCACGCCGGTGCAGCGCGCGTTACCCGAGCTCCTCGCGACCCGCGGCACGGCGGCCGGCGCCGTGCGGGCGCGTGTCCGTGCGAACCTGACGAGCGTGCGCGCGCTCTGTGAAGGTGAACCCGTGTCGCTCTTGCCCGTCGAGGGCGGCTGGTACGCGGTGCTCCGCTTGCCGGCGACGGCGACCGACGAAGAGTGGGCGCTCCGCGCGCTCGCAGCCGGCGTGCTGGTTCAACCCGGGTATTTTTTCGACTTCGCCGACGAGCCGCACGCCGTGGTGAGTCTGCTCACGCCCGCGGCGCCGTTCGAGCGCGGGATACGCGCGCTCGTCGCGCTCGCCCGTGAGGCTTGAAAGCGGACGACACGCGAGGGTAGCGTGCCGTCGATGCGGCTGCGGTTGGCGTTGGTGATCGCGGCGCTCGGCTCCTCGTGGGCGGGAGTCGCCGCGGCGGAGCCGAACGCCGCCGTCCCGTCGCCGCCCGCTGCGTCCACACCGCCCGCTGCGTCCGCGCCGCCCGCTGTGTCCGCGCCGCCCGCTGCGTCCACGCCGCGCACCGCGGTCGTCCTGTTTCGCGCCGATCATCCGGATGCCGTGCTCGAATCCGACTGGGCGCCGAACGACGCGCCGTCACCCTGGTACGTGCTGTGCGCCACCCCGTGTGAAGAACGGGTCGTCGCCGACGCGCGACTGCGCGTCTCGGGGCCGGGCCTCTACGCGTCGCGGACGTTCAAGCTCCCACTCGACCGCGACCGCGTCGCCGTGACGGCGACGATGGAGAGCCGGTCCGTCGCCGGAGGCGTCGTGCTGCTCGCCGTCGGCTACGCGCTGCTCGGGGTCACGAGTCCCGCGCTGGTCGTCGGAGGACTCGCGCGTGAGCACGGCGGGACGGGCCTCGTCGTGAGCGGCATCGGCGTCGGCATCGCGGGCGCCGTCGCCGGCGGACTCGGCCTCATGCTGATGGTACGTCGTGCTCAATACAAAGAAAGTCGCGTGCGGATGGCCCACGGCGCCGCTCCGCGTCTCGAACTGCCGGGCGGCCTCGGGCTCGAAGCTCGCGGACTCACGTTCTGAAGCGTCGCGGCTCAGGAGCGCTTCAAGAATCGGCGCCAGGTGGTCGGCGGTTCGTCCGACGACGGCGCTTCGACCGGCGGCGGCGCGAGGCTCGGATGGTCGCGCGGGCTGTTCCTCAAGTTCATCTCGTAAAGCCGCACTTCGCGCGCGGCGTCGATGTTCCGCGGCTCACGCTCGAGCACCGAGCGAAAGGAGCGCAGGGCGCTGCCGTGGCGTCCGAGTCGCTTCAGCACCAACCCGGCGTAGTAGTGCACGCGCGGGCTGTTCGGAGCGGCGCGCCGCGCGCGACTGAGCGCGAGCGAGACGCGACCGATGTCGGCGTTCGGTTCGAGCACGCTGAGCCACGCATGGAGCGCGAGCGCCTCGGGCCGTTCCGGGTCGCGCTCGAGCGCCTGCCTGAGCTCGCGGCGCGCGGCATCGACGTTGCCGCGCTGCAGGTACGCTTCGGCCTTTTGAAACGCGAGCTCGGCGGCGAGCACGCGCGCCATCGCTTCGTGATCGCTTTCGCCGGCTTCGCCCGTCGCACGGCCGCGATCGTACTCGCGCCGGAGCTCCGGATCGGAGAGCACCCGGTTGGCCTCCGCCGCCGCCGAGAAGATGCGCGTCGCGCTCGCTCGCAACGAAGCCGCCTCGGCGCCGAGGCGGTCGGGGTGCCAGCGCTTCGCCAAGCGGAAGAACGCGGCTTGAATCTGAGCCGGCGTCGCCTCGTGCCCCACGCCGAGCACCTCGTAGTGCCCGGCGGCGACGCGCTCGAGTCGCTGGCGCGCTTCTTCGCGCAGGGTCGCGCTGCGGGCCGTGAGCGGCGGCACCGAACCCGACGGACGGCGCGTTTCCGCGGGCGCTGAGGGCCGCCCGTTCGTCGGCGGCACGGAAGGCGCCGGGACGCTCGAGGGACGGAGCGACGGCGGCGGCGTGAAGCTCGGCGTGCGCGCGGCCGGCGGGATGCTGACGCCGGCGCTCTCGGCGGAAGAACCCGCCGGCGGCGCCGTCGGATAGCCGAGCTCCATCGAACGCGTCAGCACGAGGAAGCACACGACGCGCTTGATGTTCGTCTCGAGCTCCGGGGCGCTCGCGATCAGATCGGTAATGTATTCGGGCGTGCGCCGCAGGTGTTCGACGATGCCGCCGTCGCCTCCCATGAACCCGAAGTGATCGCCGCGCAGGCCGCCGACGATCGCCACGCGCCGCCCGACGACGCCGGCGATGGCGGCCTCGATTTCCGAGGACCGGGCGTGATCGCGCAAGCCGCGCCAGAGGAGCTCGAGCGGATTCAGGCGCGCCGCCGCCGGCCCCGTTTCCTGCGGCAGGAGGTCCTTGTCGGCGAAGTAGCCGTAACGGGTTTCGTGGGGCTGTCCGAAGAGCCAGCTCACGCGCCGGGCGAGCTGCTCGGTGAGCCCGAGCTCGAGGGTCTCGGCCGAGATGAGCCCCTCGTTCAACAAGATCTGGCCGTGGAGCACGCGTTCGGCGAGAGCGCGTCCGAGCGTGCGCTCACAGGCGACGGAGCTCAGCGCTCCCGTTTCGACCAGCACCTCGCCGAGGTGTGACGCACTCGCGGAGATCCGCGCGCGCCGCGGTCCGCCCGCTTCGAAGAAAATGCCGTGTCGGAGTCCGTTCGGCTCTTCGAACACGAAGGTGCCGGTCAGGTGTTCGTCGAGCGCGCGCACCAAGAGCGCCCCGAGCGACGTGCTCTCGAGCGTGCCCACCACCTCGGCGATCGCGGCGCTCACGTCCCGACTCCGGTGTCGGCTCGCGTCGCTGCCTCGGAACTATCGGTCATCTAGTGCCTCCCTTTTCACAGTTCACCCACCTCAGAGCACACGACGTGCCGGCCACGTCGCAAAGCGCCCCAGTGACTCAATTGCTTGATTCTGCGAAGGAAATCGGCATGTTTCGGCCCGAATTCCAGCTGATCACGTACAAATTGTCCCGGCCGGTGCGTACAATTTGGCCCGCACGCATGGCTGGGCGGGATTCATTCTCGAGCGAATGGGAGGCGCAGCCGTCCTCCTGGCCGACGAATCCGTTCGGCGCGCCGCTGCGCTTGCTCATTCTGAGCGAGGCTCGCGTGCTGACGATCCCGCTCCCGAGTCGCGGCAGCGTGACGCTCGGCAGCGCCCGCTCCTCGGACGTCGTGATTGCCGGGCCGGGCGTCGCCGCCGAGCACGCCGTCCTTCAGCTGGCGGACGAGATCACGCTGCGCGACTTGAGCGCCTCGTCCGACATCATGGTCGGCAGCACGCGTCTGCCGCCGCACGGAGCGATGGTCGTCGCGCCGGGCGTCGTGATGCAACTCGGCGGCGTGGCGATGGTGATCCAGAGCAGCGCGGGCAGCGCCCGGCTTCGTCACGTGCGAAGTCACGACTACTTCGAGGGCCGTCTCGAGGACGAGTGCACGCGCGCCGAAGCGAGCGGAGGGACCTTCGCGGTCGTGCGGCTGCGCTTCTCGCGCGCTCAGGCGCGGCCGGTGGAAGACGCCTTCTCGCGACTGCTCCGCAGCGTCGATCTCGTCGCGATGTACACGGCCGACGAGTACGAGCTCTTGCTCGCCGACGCGACGCCCGAAATCGCGAAGGCCTTTTGTGCCCGCTTGAGCGAGGAGCTCGGCGCCGAGCGCGGCGAACTACCGCTCGGCATCGCTTGTTGGCCGCGCGACGGGCGCTCGCCGGAAGCGCTGCTCGCACGCGCCGGGACCGCGATTCACGGGGCGGGCGACCTCGTCTCGTCCTCGGTGCTGGCCGCGGGCGCGATCGACGCGCTGCGGCCGTTGCTCGAGCGCATCGCGCGCACGAACATCAACGTGCTCGTGCTCGGCGAGACGGGTGTCGGCAAGGAAGTCGTCGCGCGGCTCGTTCACGAACTCTCGCCCCGGCGCGCCAAGCCGCTCGTGTGTTTGAACTGCGCCGCGTTCTCGGAGGCGCTGCTCGAGAGCGAGCTCTTCGGTTACGAGCGCGGCGCGTTCACGGGCGCCGTCCAAACCAAGCCGGGTCTGCTCGAGTCCGCGCAAGGCGGCACGGTGCTGCTCGACGAAGTCGGCGAGATGCCGCTCCCGATTCAAGCGAAGCTCTTGCGCGTCGTCGAGCAGCGCGAAGTCACGCGTCTCGGCGGGCTCGCGCCGCGCGCGATCGACGTGCGCTTCCTCGCGGCGACGAACCGCGATCTCGAAGCGGAGAGCGCGCGCGGCGCGTTTCGCAGCGATCTCTATTTCCGGCTCAACGGGGTTTCGCTCGTGGTGCCGCCGCTCCGCGAACGCATCGGGGAGGTCGCGCCGCTCGCGCGCACGTTCATCGAGCAGTTCGCGCGTCAATCCGGGCGCAAGTCGGTGCCGGAGCTGTCGCGTGCCGCGCTCGGGGTGCTCGAGCGCTATGCCTGGCCGGGCAACGTGCGCGAGCTCCGGAACGTGCTTGAGCGCGCGGTCATGCTCGCGACGGGCGACGTGATCGATCTGCCGCACCTCCCGCTCGAGCGCCTCGGCCGCACCCTGCAGGCGCTGCGAAATCCCGAGCCCCCGCCGCTCGTCATCCGCTCGACGACGCCCGCCGCCCAGCCGACGCTGCCGTCGTTCGGCAGCGTCGCGCCACCGCGCCGCGAGTCGCTGTCGCCGGGCGCCTATTCGTACGGAGACGACGAGGAGCCCGAACCGGAGCCACGGCACGAGGGCCCCGAACCGCGTCGCCTCACGGCCGGCGAGATGTCGGAACGCGCGCGCATCTTGAAGGCGCTCGAGCGCTGCGTCGGCAATCAGACGCAAGCCGCGCGCGTGCTCGGCCTCACGCGGCGGGCTCTCATCACCCGGCTCGACCGCTACCGAATCCCCCGGCCGCGCAAGCGATCCGGTGAGCCCGACGGCGACTGAACCGCGCTCGCCGCGTCAGTGCCGGCGGCGCCGGGCGCCGAACGCGATGCCGAGCGCGAGCGCACCGACCCAGGCGAACCCGCCGCTGCCGGAGCTCGCCGGCATGCGGCAGCCGCAACCGCCGCTCTTCTTCTCGACGGGCGGCGGCTTGTCGCCGCCGCTGTTGTCGCCGGTCGCGCCCTTGTCGGCATCGTCGCTCTTCGCGGCGTCGTCGTCGCTCGAGCTCGACTTGTCGGCGGAGCCGCTGTCCGACTTCTTGTCGTCGTCGGCCTTCTTCTCGTCGGGCTTCTTGTCCTTCTTCTTCTCGCCCGTGAAGACCATGGCGCGGCGGTCGATGATCTCGTTTTCGCCGTCGAAAGTGATGGTGGTCGGGCTGCCGACGACCTGACCGTTGCGCGTGTCGCGAACCGTCACCTTGTACTCGCCCGCTTCGTAACCGAGATCGCGCTTCACCTTGAAGCTGAAGCGCGTGCGGCTCTCGATCTTCGTCGTGGCGTTGTCCATGAAGCCCACGTCGACGCTCTCGATCAGCGCCTGGCGGTTCTCGAGCGGCACCTTGCGTTCCTGCGGGCCGTCCTTGCCGTCGACCAGCGCGCGCTCGTAATAGACCTCGGGCTGGAACTCGAACTTCATCGGCACGTACGCGACGTCCGGTGCGCGCGGCAGATAGATCGCGAGCTCGAGCATCCACGATTTGTCGCTCCGCTCCTTGAAGGATTTGCTCTTCCAGTCGATCCGGCCGGTGGCGAGCGCCGAGCCTGCGACGAGGAGCAACGTGACGAACACAAGGAACGCGCGGCGAACGAGGAAGCGATTCGACAAGTGCGGTACCTCCGAGCGGGGGCACACCCTAACACTACTTTCCGGGTCCTTGGCAGCAGCAGATCGCGGGCGGAAATCGGCCCGCGGGGCTCAATGCGTCACGGCCGGGCGGGGCTCGTTCTCGACCACGAGCACCGGCCACCACAGCGGATCGCGCGACCACGGGGCGTCGTCGCGCGCGCGAAACTCGACACGGAGTGCGTAGCTGCCGGGACCGGGGGGCGCGGGGAGACCGAAGGCCCGCGTCCGGTAGCGCGTGCTCGTCGAGCGGTGCGGCACCGCGTTCGTCGGGGTCTCGAGGCCGCTCTCACCCACGAGGACGAAGCGGAGCTGGAATTGTTGATTCACCTCGGAAGCATCGAGCCGGAGATAAGCGTGCATCTCGAGCGGCAAGAGGGCCCCGGGCGGGGGCCAATTGTGCCGCGGAAAGTTCAACTGCTCGACCATGTTGAACAACGTGATGTTGTTCGAGTGCTGATCGACGCTCGAGCCGCTGCCAATCGCGAGCAGGTAGCACTTCGGCATTCGGGTTTCGGGGCGCCATACCCCAACCCGCGCCGCAGCGCATCATCGACGTGGCTCTCGACGACGCTCAGCCGGTCGCGAGTCGCACGATCGTGAGCGAGCCGAACACGGCGGCGAGCACGCCGACGACGAGCGCAAGGGCGCGCAACCGACCTCGCAACGCCGGCGGAGCGCGCCGCTCGGCGACGCGCGCGAGGCCGTA